>CAYXUZ010000176.1:11634-13454 GCA_964467705.1 uncultured Ardenticatenaceae bacterium
AGCACCTCGCCGCGTACTTCGTCGGCTACTGTGCGCGTAGCCGTGGATTGCAAGGGCGGCATGAGCAGCCCCATGCCTAATGCAAAAAAGACGCTGCCAAATGCACCCAACCAGGGAGACGCGACCACCACAAAAATAAACAAACCAACAGCCCGTATGACCAGTCCCAGGGCAATGATCACTGTTTCGTTGAGCCGTTTGATGGCGCGGGGTAGAATGAGTAATTGGGTGATCAATTGGGTAATGCCAACCACAGTTAGCAGCAGGCCAATGCCCAGGTCGGTTATTTGCTGTGTGTAACCGGCAAAGAGTACGGCTGCACCGTAGAGGGCAAAGGTGGATTGCAACAGCCCCAGGGCAAATTGCCCGACGAAGGTGAGCAGCAAGACGATGAGAAGTGGGTAATTGGTGATGATGTGGCGGATAGATAGGGCGCCACGGCCGCGTTGGCGATTTTGCTGGCGCTGTTCGGGGGAAAGGGTTTCATCGAGAGTAAAGTAGGTGAGGATGACCACGGCCGTAGCCGCCAGTGCCGCCATATAAAAAGGAATGGCCGGGCCAAATAAACCAGAGAGCAGCCCGCCCAAAGCGGGGCCAAATACAAAACCCAGGCCAAAGGCAGCAAATACCAGCCCCAGAGATTGGGTGCGTTTTTCACGGGGGGTGATGTCGGTGATGTATGCCTGGGCGACAATGATATTGCCGCCGGTAATGCCATCCAGGATGCGGGCGGCAAACAACATCTCGACGGACTGTGCCAGAGCAATCATGACAAAACTGACGGCCGTGCCAATTTGCGAGATGATGAGAACAGGCACACGGCCGTAGCGGTCAGACAGTCGCCCCAAGAATGGACTGGCGATAGCCTGCGCCAGAAAGAAAGAAGCGCCGAGCAGGGTAATAACCTGCGGTTCCATTTCAAACCGGCGCAGCGCATACAACGGCAGCACCGGCAGCACCATGGAAGCGCCCAAGATGTTGACAAAAACGATAAGCAATATGGTCAGTAAGCGGCGATCTATCTGTTTAGAGTTCATAGGGTCTGGTTTGTGTTCGCAATATGATGGGAAATATCACTTAGAAAGTCGGCGGGGATGCGGCGGGGTTGGCCGGTTGCCAGGTCTATGCACACGGCCGTGATGCACGCCTGAGCCAGCAATTCCCCGTCTTGAACGCGGCGGATGGTGCAGTGGCGCACGGCCGTTGCCCGTCGTACATTGCTGATATAGGTGGCAACCTCCAGTTGTTCATCTAGTAGTGCCGGTTGTTTGTATTCAATGCGGTAACGGCGGGCGACAATGCCAAAACCGGCCTGCATCAGGCGCTCAATCGGCCAGCCGAAAGTGGTTAATGATTGCAGGCTGCCATCTTCAATGTACGCCAGGTACATGGCGTTGTTCACATGCCCGGCGGCGTCAATATCCCGCCAGCGGACGGTGGGGTGGGTGGTGACCATACCTGGCGGTGGGGGTGGGGCCTTGGGGAAAGGTTCGCGGCGCTGCGCTTGCGGTGGGATGCTGCCGGGCATGGAAGCCAGGGCAGGCATGAAGGCCAGGATCATTTCGTCGGGGATGGTGGCGGGGCGTAGGCTCTGGCTGTCCAGAAAGACCCAATCGGTGTGCGCCTGGGCAACCAGTTCGCCGCCTTCGGCCAGGCGGATTTCGTAGGCGCGGCGGGAGCGTACCCGGCGGAAGTCTTGCACCCAGGTTTTGACAACGGCCGTGTCGCCATAGTGTAACGGCCGTAAAAAAGTGATGTCCGTCTCCCGAATTAACCAGTGGCGCTGCATTTGCTGGTAGCGGGCAATGTCATACCCCACC
>CAYXUZ010000177.1:0-11437 GCA_964467705.1 uncultured Ardenticatenaceae bacterium
CAAGCTGGTCTATGACTGTTTGGGCGAAGATGATGTTAGCGGGGGTAAACGGCCGTGTCCCATGCCGTGAATCAATGGCCAGAAAGCCCATCATTTCCTGGGCATTGGCGGCCGGAATGAGCAGCGAAGCCTTGGCGCCAAACGGCCGTACATGCTGGGCTAACACATTTTCCGGCGTTTCCTCATCTCCTTCGGCCAGCAGTAGGGGCGCTGCCTGCTGTTGCAGCCGCGCCAGCACATAATCTTCTGTGGTCGGCAACTGCATTGTGCCGCTATCGCCATAATCATAGTCACCATATTCGGCGGCAATGTACCCAACCTTTTGCTGGTGGTCATATAATACGATGCGGCACTGGACGGCCCCTACATATTGAGCAATCTCACGCACGGCAATTTCCAGCGCATCATCATGGGTGATGGATTGGTTAAATAGACGACCAATGCGGTAAAGCATCTCTGTCTGGCGCAGCAGTTGTTGGTTAGCCAGATTAATGGCGGCCTGTGCTGCCAGTGTGATAAAGGGTTGTAGTTCCTGGTCATTCAAGGGCACGGGCGCCACCCGGTCTAGCGCCAGAGTGCCTAACCACGTTTGTTCGGCGTAAATGGGCACCAGGGTGGCGGCGTGTACCCCATTATCGGTAAAAAGGGCACGGGTGTGTTCATCTAGCGCGGGATCGCCAGGGCCATCTTCAATGCGGATGATCTGATTGGTATCCAGTGAGTTGGTGGCTCTGAATTTTTCGCGCGAGAAACGGTGCTGGGGATTATGCTTCACGCCCAATTTGCTCCAGAATACAGGAGAAATGAGGTGATCTGGGGAGCCGGGATCGGACACAAAGACCTGGGCCAGGTCTACCAGACCAGATTGAGCCGCAAAATCAACCAATGCCCGGTAAACCTCATCGGGCGTGGTCGCCTGGTTTATGAGGCGGCTGGTTTCATAGAGCAAGGTGGATTCGGCCAGATTGCGTTCTGTTTGGGCAAAGAGGCTGGCATTTTCAATGGCAACGCCCAACTGGTCGGCCAAACTTTGCAGAGCGGTGATAGATTCTGGGTTAAAAGCGCCGGTTTCTTTGCTTTGTACGGTGAGGGCGCCAATGATACGGCCGCGTGCGCGCAGCGGCAGCGCCAATTCGGCCTGCGTCTCTGGCAGGTAGGGATTCGGGGTGAAGCGGTGAGCGCGGGAGACATCCTGTTCGACACGCGGTTCGCCGGTGGCTACGGCCGTGCCAATCATTGAATGACCACCTACGGGCAGTTGATGTTTCTCTGCTACCATCTGTATCCCGGCCGTGCCTGTACCTGCCTGCAAAACGGCCGTCCTCCCTTCATCATCCAGCAAAAACAGCCCCACATAATAGAAATTGAAGCGAGAACGAATCAACTCTACTACTTCTGTGATGAGCGTTTCCCGATCCAGAATAGTGGTGGCGGCACGGGAAACATCCGCCGCCAGACTCAATTGGTTGGAATAGGCGCGGGCAGTTTGCAGGAACTGGGCATTGCTAAGGGCGCTGCCCATTTCACGTACCAATATTTCAATGAACTCTTCATCTTCTGGGCTAAGGGAGAAAGTGGCCGGCAACTGCACCTGCCCAAAGGCATAATCGCCAATTTTTAAGGGGATTTGTGCGGTGGGGGAAGGTGACGTTTCTGTGCTTACCTGGGCATGGTTACGTTTGAGTTGCAGGCTGCCATCGGCCAGCTTGGCCTGCAAAATGGCATGTTCACTCTTCCAGAGAGTGTCCAGGTAACGGCCGTGTAAAATTTCCAATTCTTGGGTACGTTGTTGTGTTTCAGCCAGCAGTCGCCGGTTTTGCCACAGGGCGGCCAGATTTTGGGCAAAGGTGCGCAGCAGTAACAGATATGGCTCGCTATCCTGCCCGGCCATCTGATCGTTGTCGGCAATGATACCACCCCAAATGTGCCCAGCTGCCTGTAACACCAGGGCGACAATGAGGCCCTCTGGTTGGTATGGCGAAGGCTGAATTATTTCGCCATCATGGGCCTGGGCCTGCCGCAATAAGTCAATATAGTTGGCCGTGATGTGGGGAGTATGTTGGGACACGGCCGTGCCCGCATCTGGCCGCCACTGGTCATTTTCTGCTTCATAACGGTACAGGCTGACAAAAGGAATGGCTAATGCCCGGCTTAAACCGGTGGCAGCCGCAGTGAGCAGCGCCTGTTCATCTTCTGCCAGACGTAGTTCAGTGGTGAGCTGCAAAATGGCATTGAGTTGTTCATTTTGCTGTTTTTGCGCTGTGTGCGAGGTGATTTGTTGTTCCAGTTGGTGGTGCAGGGCGCGCTGCAAGGCCGTTTGGGATTGTTCTTGCAGGCTGTGTTGCAACACTTCACGGGCTGTGGCTACTTTCTCTAAAAATTGCAGTTGGAATTCAGCCAGACGTGGCAAGGGAACGGCCTGAGCGGGAACGGCCGTGAGTAAACTGTGCATCATGGCCGCCGCTGTTGCCAGGGCTAACCCTTGTTCCACCAATTGGGTCGTCCATAAAGTGATGTCGGTATCATCCGCTTGCCCATCCAGATATTGGCAAAGCAGATCAAATAGACGAGAAGCGATATTCGCGCCGCGACGGGGTGAAGTTAATATGCCCCGGTTTTCAATGGCGTGGCGCACAAAGGCGTCGGCTACGGCCGTTTCCACTTGTTGGCGTTGTGGGTGCAACCCTTCGCTGGTTAACGTCATCTACTTCACATCAGCCACAGATTTTGCACAGCCGAATAATCTGCGGACTTTCATACCCCTACTTTTCCAAAAACGCAGCATAAAACGCCAGCCCAATGTCTGTTTCATCGGCCGTGGTAATAAAATCTTGAGGCAGAGCCAGAAAGTCCACAATGGGCTGTATATTGGCTGGTTGCCAGGGATGCATCATCGCCACTGACTGGTCATAGGTGTAAAGCTCAATAGGCAAACCCGCTGCGCGACACATCTGGCGAAATTGTTCATATTCGGCTGGCATTTCCCGGTCTGCCCGTACTTGAAACACCATAAATATCTTAGACCCGGCCGGCGCCCAGGCATGAAGCGCCTGCGCCATGCGGCGATTATCTTCCTCATTCAAGAAAAGAATAATGCCATTCAGACCAATAGCAATGGGCTGCTGCGGGTTAATGAGCCGCCGCACCTCCGGCGCTATAAAAACCTGCTCTATCTGGCGTACATCGCCGCGAATGTAGGCAATCCTTTCCTGACCGGCAAAGAGGGCCTGCCCATAACTAACGGCAACCGGATTAAGGTCACTGAAGATCACCTGTGCTTCAGGTGCAAAAGCATGAATGTGATCATCAGCGGGCATACCGGAGCCAAAATCGAGAAACTGGCGAAACCCATCTGCATGTAGCTGGCTGGCCGCCTCTTGAATGAAGGCCCGGCGTAGCCGTACCCACTTGCCCAGGGATGGGATGACTGTGAGCATAGCTGTGGCTGCCTGGCGATCAATTTCATAATTGATGGAACCGCCGGCCAGGTAGTCGAAAATACGCGCCAGATTGGGCACATCGGTATTCAAAAACGTGGCGGAAGCAGGTGAGGTGGTGGGGCTGGTACTCTCAGTCATGGGCATCATCCTCCCACGGGTGAGATTCTTTTTCTTGTGAACGGCCGTTTTCCCCTCTTTGTTTGCCTAACTTCAAGATGACAGGAGCGTTGTCCAGGTGGCGGGAAATAGCGTGCAGGCCAATACTCACAATTTCCTCAATATCGGCCGTTCGGTGTAGTTGGGCGCTAAGCTGGGTCAATGTTTGTTGCCGTTGGGCGCGGGCTTCCACACGAGCTAACAGACGCGCATTTTCTACGGCCGTTGCCAGTTGATCACACAACGTTTGCAAAACCTGAATCAGTTCTGGGGTGAAATGATGTGGTTGGGTGCTTTGGGCAGTCAGCGCGCCAATGATATGGCCGTGTACCCGCAATGGCAGCGCCAATTCAGATCGGGTATCCGGTAAATGAGGGTTGGGCAGCCATTCCTCATCCAGCTTTACATCCTGGGTAATGCGCGGATGACCGTCACCGGTAGCACCGCCAATGAGTGATTTGCCGCCAACCCGCAGTCGCCGCCCTTCCTGTACCTGTATCCGACCCGCTTCACCTGTGCCTGAAACCAGCATGGCCTCTTTCTTTTCGTAATCCACCAGGAACAAACCCACATAATAAAGACCAAATCGTCCCTTGATGAGATTGACAGAAGCCTCCACCACTTCTTCCAGATTAAGAACGCCGGTGGCGGCGGCAGCCACTTCGGCGGCTGTTTGTAGCTGAATCCGCTGTTGAGATTGTGCTTCCAGCGCCGCTTGTAGTTCATCTAGTTGCACAAAATTATGGATGGCGCTGGCCAGTGGTCCCACAATGGTTTTGAGCAATTCAATTTCTGGTTCGCTGAATGAATCCTCGTTTTCCACAGCCAACACACCCACTAATTTCCCGGAGACAATCATGGGTAGACCCAGCCAGGCGCCCATTTCTTCGCCCACAACTAGCGATTGCAGTTTGTGGCGCAGTTCGATGTCATCTTTATCTACATGCAACATCTCACGGGTGCGTACCACATGGCCGCTGAACCCCTGGCTGATGGGTAAGGGGGGGATGCCGGAAAGGTCTACTTCATGGCCATATTCATAACCGTACAACCAGTGGATATGTTCGCTGTCTTTGGCCAGCAGCATAATGGACATGCCCGTGGCTGGAATGAGGGCCATAATCTCTCGCCGTGCACCGTCAAAAATGGCTTTGAGCGTGGGTGCATGGGAAAGGATGACGCTGGTGCGGTTGATGGTGCTAAGTTGTGCCACCCGCACCTGGGCATCGGAGGTGAGTTGGGCGTTAGCCAGGGCTACGGCCGTCTGGCTGGCCATAGCCTGAATGATCTTTATCTCTGCCGGTTGGAAGGAAGGCTGGTTCTCGTCCCGAAAGAGCCAGAGTAAACCGACGCTCTCCAGGCCACGTGTTATGGGCACAGACAACCAGTTGGTGGCGCGATAGGTGGTGAGAATGCGTTGTTCGGGGAGGTGGGACTGGGGGTCAAGCTGGTAAACGGCCGTTTCCCCCGTCGCCAGCGCACGATTTATATCGGGATAATCCTGAAGGTAGTAAACGGCCGTGTCCCAAAAAAAGCCAGCCCTGGCCCCTGCTCCGCTCCCCTGTTCATATCCTACCTGGATGGTAACGGCCGTTTGGTCGTGCGACCAGGCAAGCATCAGGCAGCGGCAGGCAGCCAATTCCTGGGTAATGGCCCGTGCCGCTCGCCGATATATTTCGCCAACATCCAACGTCCCGCCCAACAATGTGTTGAACTGATACAGAGCTTGTGTTTCTCGTAGGGTAGCTTCTACCCGTGCCAGCAAACGTGTGTTATCTATACCCACTGCCAGTTGATTGGCCGCAATCTGTAAAAAGGCGGCATCTTCTTCCTGGAATGCCCAGGTGCGGCGGCTTTGTACATCCAATACGCCTAATAGTTGGCCGCGCGTAATCAAGGGTAGGGCCATTTCGGAGCGTGTTTCCGCCAGTAATGGTTCGGCCAGGTAATGGGGGTCGGTCGTCACATCATCGCTGATGCGGGCTGTCTGGTGGACTGCTACCCAGCCAATAATGGAGTTTTCATCCGCAGGAAGGCGGTAGGGTACGGCCGTGTGTAACAGTTGCTCTTGCCCGGCGACGGCACGCAGTTGTAATGCCTGCTGGTCTTCTTCCAGTAGCAGAATGGAGACATGATAAAAATTAAAAGTCTCCCGTACCAGGTGCGCCGTTTCCCGCAGCAGTTGGTTCAGGTCGCTGCCCAGACCGGTACGCTGCCCGAATTGAGCGCTGCTTTGTAATTGACGCGCACGATGCTGGAGAAGTTCTGTTTTTTGTTGAGATTCCCCCACCAGCAGGTTTGTGTGCTGGACGGCTCGTTGCAGATCAACCACAATGAGCCAGGTCGTGAGAGAAATTCCCAACGTGACCAGGGTGAAGAAGGCAAAATTGAGCAAGGTGTAGGTGGGGGTAACGGCCGTATAAACGCCGATCACCCCAATTGTTACCAACGCATAAATGATGCTGGCGCGAACATTGTCCAAAGTAGCAATGACCATAACCGGAATGAGCATCATATAAGGCAGACCGGTTTCTTCGGGAAACTGGGTGACCAGCAGCAAAAAAAAGGTGGTAATGAGAATGATGGCAAACACATGGGCCGTTTCCACTACCCGCCCGATGTGAATGAGATACAGGCAGAGGATGGCAAACAGCAATGTACCCAGGAGTTGAAAAAAATAAGGCAGAATGTTAGCCGAGCTATCTGTCACTATCAGCCTGATGTCCAGGAAAAACCGGACCAGGCTCATCAACGTCAGGAGCAAAACCAATGACTGCAACAGCCGCCCTTTGCGCAAAGTGTTTTCATCATCAGTGCGAATTTGCAGAAAGGGTAGGCGAGCGAGTGTTTGCATGGAATTAGCCTGAGGGGCGATGGCAGATAGTCGGCGGGGTCAGGCGTACCCGATGCCAGACAACAGGTACGGAAACGAGGGTGCTGCAAATGGAGGGGGCTCCGACCGAAACACGAGAAATCATGTCAAATGCCAAGATCCCATATGGGCACGCCGCTAAGAATTTGCCGGATCTGCTCAGGGAAGCGGTCGGCATCCAGTGGCTTGGACAGGAATCCATCAAAACCAGCTTCTTTGGCGCGCTGCATTTCGGCGCTGCTGCCGTGCGCTGTGACCACAACCACCAGGGTGTTTTTTAACCGTTCGTCGGCGCGAATCTGGCGCAGTGCATCATAACCGTCTTCATGGGGCAGGCGCAAATCCATCAATACCAGGTCTACACGGGGCATGGTATTGGCAAAGTCTACGACGCCCCAACCGGTGGTTTTCCATTCACATTTTTGGACGCCCATAAAGGCTAGCAGCCGGGCGATAAGGACAAAGTTGGAGACGTTATCTTCCACGACCAGGATGTGGGCGTCTTTGGGGTCTACAGGGGGACGTTTAATTACTGATTCATTCATGACAATCTCAAGTGTGTAACGGCACGGCCGTTACTTCTGCATATGGTTGCAGTATGCAGCTTTTGTTTACAATCTTTCTAAACAGGGGGCGCGGAGGCGCTCCTTTTCTTCCGATTTATCATTTTATCGCCGATGACTGTCGCTCTTTCTCCTCAGAACCCATGCCAGATGATACCGATATTATCCTCAAATGCCCATGAATGAGGCGAAAAAAGTCAATTAGCCCAGACACGGGCGCTGTGTGGTGGCAATTGGTAGGTCTGCCCGCTTGTTAAAGCCTGGCCTGACGGAGCCAATTTCTCAGGTAGGTGGCCGGCGAAGGTGGCCGGGGCGCTCATGGTTTCTGGTGTGCTGGCAGTGTTGAAGGCGATGACGGCCGTATCTCCCTGATAACGTCGCTGATAGACAACCACATGATCACGCGCATAAATAACCTGGAAGTCACCCCGGCGCAAAGCAGGTGTTTGCTGGCGTAGCCGGATGCACTGCCGATACCAGGAAAGCAAGTCACGGTTCCAACTGGGTTCATCATGCCAGGGGAAAGCACGGCGGCAGTCAGGATCATGGCGGCCCGGCAACCCAATCTCATCGCCGTAGTAAATGTTCGGCGCGCCAGCAATGGTCATCTGGCAGAGTACCATCAGTTTCACGGCCGTTACATTTTCTCGCGCTACTGTCATCAGGCGTGGTGTATCGTGGCTACCCAGCATATTCAATTGGGCAAACACAACTTCCGGCTGGTAAAGTTGGTTATGCAGCCGTTCCAATTCGGCGGCGAACTGTTTGCCGGTCAGTGTGGCAATGTGCCCATAACCAGAGCGTCCCGTGTCGGTCTGATCCATCTGAGCGCCCACAAAAAAGCCAAAAGCAGCCCGGGCAAACAGATAGTTCATCTGGCCGTCGAACTGATCACCTTGCAGCCAGCGTTGCGCTTCACCCCACAGTTCACCCACAATGTATGCTTCCGGGTTGATGGCTTTGCAGCGGCGCCGGAACTCTTGCCAGAAGGCATCGTCGTCAATCTCATTGGGCACATCCAGCCGCCAGCCATCAGCGCCTTGCTTAAGCCAATGTTCGGCCACCTGCCACAGGAATTCGCGCACGGCCGTATGATTTGTATTAAGTTTGGGTAATGAATGCATTCCCCACCAGGCATCATAATTCGGCTGTTCTTCAGCATTAAATGCATTTATCGGCCAGCTATGCACATGAAACCAATCGCGGTAGGGTGACTCCGGCCCACATTCCATCAGATGGTTGAACTGAAAAAACCCCCGACTGGCATGGTTAAACACCCCATCTAAAATGACCCGCATCCCGCGCTGATGAGCAGCTTCCAAAAAAACAGCAAACGCCTGATTGCCGCCTAAAATGGGGTCAACTGTGTAATAATCATGGGTGTGATAACGGTGATTAGAGGCGGAGGCAAAGATCGGATTCAAATAGATTGCCGTGATGCCCAAATCGGCCAGATAATCCAGCTTTTCGGTTGCCCCTAACAAGTCGCCCCCCTGAAAACCGTGATAGGTAGGAGCCGCGCCCCAGGGTTGCAAATAAGTTGGTTTGGGCAAATAGCCGTTTTCGCCAAACCGGTCACTTGCGGAAAAACGGTCAGGAAATATCTGGTAAAAAACGGCATCCCGAACCCATTCCGGGGTAATAGCAGCCATCAATTCAATCCTGAAAATGGTGGATAGGTCACCTAAATAGCAAACCACGAATAACCATTTTACGTTAATGCTGCCAATTATACCGGGCAAATTTTTTCTGTGTGAAAGAGGTCCGGCAAACAGCCCAAATTTCCTAATCTGTTCGCTAACACTGGCGCGAGGGTGGTGACACGGCCGTGTCTTGAGCCAGCGGCAACTCGGCAATTACTTTGCCCGGACGAGTGGCGGGGTGCTGCATGGTGGGCCAAACCACCGATGATGAGGGATATGCTGCCAGATGGATACCAGACGGCAGCAGCCACACACTGCTGCCGTCTGAACAGATAAATCACTGACCAGAATCACTCACCCCTGGTTATGTAGGGCAGGAACACATAAAAATCTTTAGGAATCGGTGTGCCGGTCATAGTCGCCGTGGCGGTTGGTGTTGCGGTAGCCGTTGGAGTGGCAGTAGCCGTATCGGTGGGGGTAGGGGTGAAAGTGTTCGTAGCTGTCGGGGTGTCGGTGGGCGTTGGTGTGAATGTATAGGTTGGTGTGGGGGTATCGGTAGGCGTGGGCGTGAAGGTGTTGGTGGGTGTTGGTGTGTCGGTTGGGGTTGGGGTAAAGGTGTCGGTGGGGGTGGGGCCTGTAGGTGTGGGCGTGGGCGGGCCAATAATCCCACTCAGGTCAATAGAGAAAAAACCTTGCCCCAGCACCGTGCCGGTGATGTTTTTCATGGTAGCGACGATGAAGAAAGTCCCGGCGTCTGTCAAATAAGCATCGTCATTGCCAAATGTGTTGAAGTAGACATCATCGTCAAACATACCGTTGCCATCCAGGTCAATAGGGTCGCTTTCACGGGCGATGACCAGGCTGTTATTCAAGACAAGGACACCGTTGGCCAGGGTGGGGCCATCACTGACGCCGCCAATGACGTAATCGCCCAGGCCGTTGCCCACATGCAAGAAAAACGTGTCCGAAAACTCGGTGTCGGTGAAGTTTTCGGTGGCTCCCACATAAATGGGGCTACCACTGGCAGCCAGGACAGCGCCGTTGCTGTAAACCCAGTCTTGCTCAATGACATCATTATTGCCCCGCACAAACCAATCGCCAGATGGGGCCATGGAAACGCCAACGATACCACTCGCGTCAACCGGCTCACTGTAGCCGCTGCCTGGCAAAATGACCCCCTCTTGCACAACCACAGTTCCGTTCACGGCTACAACACCATCGGTGCTGGTGCTGCCAGCTAAGTCCCCCTGCACCAGCCAATTGCTGCCATCGGTGGATATGAAGTAATCATCGGGGCTGAAGTTTTCCCAAAATTCAGTACCTATCTGTCCAGGAGGGATTGTAACGCCTTCCTGGGCCAGCACACTGGCGTCCAGTACCATCAAGTCGTCCTCTGTCGTAGGTACACCGCCAATCAGGTCGGCCGAAAAACCAACTGTGCCATCATTAGCGACAACGGCCGAATCCAAAATGCTGCCCCAGGTTGTGCCCGGTAGGGTGGGCAGGCTGGTACTCATGCTTTCCTGAGCCGCAACTGTAATGGTCACAGGGTCGCCAATGAGGATATATTCATCAGCCGTTGTGGGGCCATCGGTGTTGGTGTTGAAGACAAATTCGCCGGAATCGTTGATGCCTAGTTTGGTATCGAACAGGCCGTAATTTTCACTTGTGTTCCAGGTGGTACTGACCCCTTCTCTGGCGCGAACAACATTATTGACCAGCAGGACTTCATCTTCAGTCGTGGGCAGGTCAGTATCGGCCGTTAAGGCCCAATTGCCATTGGGGCTGCCAAATACGCGGTCAAAATGGGTGGTGCCTGTCCCCGGCCCAAAGTGAACGCCGGGCAGCCCAGGCACATCTGAGGTAGGGTCGCCGGGTATGTTGGTGTAAATGACGGTGACGGGGGGGGCGCCACCCAGCGTGGGCGATTGAGCCATGCTGGAAAGGGTGAAAAGTCCCCACAGAAAGCCGCCAACGCTGGCAAGGAGCACCAGGAAAACTTTGAACACACGCAGTCCGTTGCTAAACATCATCATGAGAATTCCCTCCGTGAAAGATGACAGATGAATTGGGTTGGATGAAAGGCCGGATTGTTGAACTTCAATTAGAACCTAAAAGGCTGAGGAGCATATGATACCGCAATGGGGGCGAGTCGCCAAAAAAGAGTTACGGCCGTGTCGCCAATTCCAGTTCGGCCAGGTAAATGAGCGCGTCTACGGCCGTGTCGCCGCACATCTCTTTGTTGGCTTGTAACCGGTTGCAGACGGCGGGGCGGTCGGGATGGCCGAAAATGGCACAGCGGTTATCGGCCGTGAGTTGCACGCAGCGCACACCCGCCGGTTTGCCATGGGGCATCCCAGGGATAGGTGAGGAGATAGAAGGGGCAATGCAGCACGCCCCACACCCAATACGACATTCCATGCTATTTTTCATAACGGAAAAGGTGGGTTTGCCATTGGCTGAGAGGGCTTTGGCCGGTTTGCTGGTAGTGGGCCAGGGCAGATTGGGCGTTGAGAATCTGGTCGGTGGCGGTGGGGTGGTGGAATTCGTAGAGTGGGCCGCCCGCCTGTTCCTCGGCGGCGTAGAGTTCGACGCGGTTGCAGGTGGATAGTAGCGCCAGCTCGGCCTCGGCGAAGCGATCGCGCCACCGGGCGAGGGCGTCGGCGATCTGGTTGTCGCCGAAGGCGAGCTTTTCGCGCAACTCGAGGCTCATGGCCCGGTGGGTGCAAGCGACCATGCGGAGGTTCATGGGGAGCCTCCGGC
>CAYXUZ010000177.1:11447-13376 GCA_964467705.1 uncultured Ardenticatenaceae bacterium
GCGTAGAGTTCAACGCAGTGGTAGAGGTCGGGGCGCTGCATGTCAAAGGGCACCCAGTCGGTGCTGGCGAGCAGGCCGCCATAGGTAAAACCCGGTATTTCCTGAGTCAGACGGTGGATGCGTTCACGGCCGTACTGGTACGACACGCTCAAAAACACCAACCCTCCCGGTTTCAGGAACGGCCGTGCCCCCGCCAGCACTGCCCGGCGAAAACCAAACCCGTCGTCCCCTTCGCTGGTGGGTGGGTTAGCCAGGATGAAGTCTACAAGCCCGGCGTAGCCCGCTAATGCAGCCTGATCGGCAGGGGCAAAGGGGATATAAGAGTCGGCCAGGAAGAAGGTCAGGCGGTCGGTGACGCTGTTCAGAGCGGCATTGTGTTGCGCGGCGGCGATATTGGCCGGTGCAATGTCCAGGCCGATGACGTGGCTGACAGTGGGGATTTGCACGGCCGTGATCGCCAGACAGCCCACACCACAGCCCCAATCCAGCCCGACGCCTGCCAGCAGGTGGCGGTGCATACCGATGGTTTGCAGGGCAATACGGCTGGCGGGGGTCAGAGCAAATGAGCCAGGCGGCTGGTGGATTTTCAGTTCGCCCAATCCACCGGTATCAGCGTTTGTTAAATGAATAGTATTTTCGGGAGTAGCAGTCATAACAACCTATATTGAGCAGTTCGGCCTGTTTGAGCGTGAAGGATTGCAGCGAGGTGAGGAAGGGCAGACGGCCGTAGCCGCTGCCATGCATGTTGGCGTTTCAGCCAGCAAAACCAGCAGTTCGGCAATATCAGCGGCGCTCATTTGGGTTTTGGGCATGAGGAATTGTAAAGAAGTAATTCGTGACCAGCAATTCGCTGACCGGGCCTCGTTTGCTGGCTTTGGAATTGATGGCGCGGCTGGCTTTCACTTCCAGGCAATGGAAGTTTTGGTAAAGTGACAGTATTGCAGGTGTCCAGGAGTTACTGAGCATCAGCAGGCAACCGCGCCGGTCGAGTTCGTGGAAAACGGCCGCCAGTTCTGTCTGGTCTCGTTCGCCAAAGGTCACGGCCGTGTAACTGGTGAAACTGGCCGTTTTGGTAAGCGGCACATAGGGGGGGTCAAAGTAAATGAAGTCACCAGGTTGTGCCCAATGCACCAGTTCCCGAAAATCAGCCTGGACAATGTCAACACCTTGCAAGGCAAGGCTGGCGCTTTGCAAAACGGTGGCGTCAAAGATGGTCGGGTTTTTATAGCGGCCCATAGGCACGTTAAACTGCCCGGCGCGGTTGACGCGATAGAGGCCGTTGTAGCATGTTTTGTTGAGATAAATGAGGCGGGCGGCGCGATCAATGGGGGAGAGGTCGGCCGTGTCTTGGGCGCGGATATGGTAATAGTATTCTTTTTGATGCTGCTGGCGGTGGCAGGTCAATTGTTCAATGAGTACGTCCACATGGTCACGCACAACCTGGTAACAGTTGACCAGTTCGGCATTGCTGTCTGCCAGGCGCGTGCCTGCGAAATTCACCGCCCGTTGTCCTCTTAGGGAAAAAAGATACCAGTACACGGCCGCACTGCCCGTAAATGGTTCACAATAACGATTAAATTGGGTGGGAAAGTAGGGAGTGAATTGGGAGAGTAATTGGGATTTGCCGCCAGCCCATTTCAGGAAGGGTTTAGGTATGACGTGGGAAGGAGGCACGGCCGTCATAAAAAGAGATAATTCACAGATGACACACATTATGCAGATTTTCATCTGTGAAATCTGTGTCATCTGTGGCTAAGCGATCAGGTGGGCAGCGAACGGTAGGTGAACGGTTCCAGGTAGGCGTCGAAGCCACCGGGCACACCTTTGACCAAGACGCTGATGGCGTCGTGGGAGTGCAATGATTCTTTGTGGGAGGCGAAGATGCGGAAGTCGGCGATACGGCCGTCGCCATCCAACCCCTCATACAGC
>CAYXUZ010000178.1:0-2145 GCA_964467705.1 uncultured Ardenticatenaceae bacterium
GCGGCGGGAATGGGGCGGCGGATACGTTGAATAGCGCCGGTATTGGTGCCGCCGCCACCGGGCTGCCGAATCTGGTAGGGGATGTTGTGAGTGACGGCCGTCTGCAAAATATGGCGTACCAGGCGCGGGTCTTGTACAGTGACTGAATCCATCACATAAATCGAGGGGCCTTTGCCCAACGCCACATTGGGACTGACATCATTTTTGTTAGGCAGATCAAACGCCGGGGTACATTCCAGCACCAGGGCCATATCGGGGTCAATGCCATATGCGGCGGCCTGTGCCCCACGCAGCCCCACTTCTTCCTGCACGGTGAAGGCGGCATACAGGTCAAAGGGATACGGCCGTGCCCGCAACAACTCCACCAATGCGGCACAGCCTGCCCGGTTATCAAATGCTTTGGCAACGGCCGTATTGCCCAACTCTTCATATGCCGTCACAAAAGCGGCCCGGTCGCCCAATTTCACTTTGCCTTTGGCCGCCTCTTCATTTTTCGCGCCTATGTCAATGCGCATGGCATCCACTTTAACCACCGAATTACGCTGCGCGGGCGTAGACAGATGCACCGGACGGCCGCCAATCACCCCCGTCACCTTTTCCGGCCCCACCTGCACCACCTTACCCAACAAGGCACGGTCATCAAAGCCACCTACCGTGTCAAATTTCAGCGTGCCATTGTTATCAAACCCCGTCACCATCAGCCCCACTTCATCCATGTGAGCATCCACCATCACCCGCAGCGGCGACGCGCCGGTTCCCTTTTTCAAGGCGATCAGGCTGCCCATCGTATCCACATACCATTCGTCCACATGGTCGGCAATCAGGTCACGAATAACCCGGCGTACCTCTTTTTCCTCGCCGGAAACACCTACAGCTTCGGTCAGGTTTTTTAGTAGCTCGTTCATTGTTGTTGATAGGTGAGCAGTGAGCGGTAAGCGGTAAGCAGTAGAAATGACTGCCCACTGCTCACTGCCTACTGCTTACTCTCTTCCTCCATCATCCCCTTCGCCAGCTTTTCCAGGAACTCCTCGTCCAGCCCGGCGATAAATTCGGCGAGCAGGCGACCGGCGCGTTCCACATCTTTAAGCGACAGGGATTCCACCATAGTGTGCATGTAACGCAGGGGGATGCCCACAATGGCAGTGGGGATTCCGGCGCGGGCAATTTGCAAGCCGTGAGCATCGGTGCCGCTGGCCCGCTGGTGGGTTTCCACGTTGACATTTAGCTCCATCTCCTCGGCCACTGTTTTGAGGGTGTTGAACATGCCGGTGTGTACATTTGGCCCCAGGTCGAGGGCCGGCCCGCCGCCCAATTCGTGGGTGACATGCTCGTTGGCGCCTGGCCCTTTGCCAAAGGTAACATCAATGGCAATGGCGGCGTCTGGCTGCAAGGCAAAAGCGGTGGTGTATGCGCCCAACAGTCGGGTTTCTTCTTGCGCCGTGGCCACGGCGATCACTTCCCAGGTGTGCTGGCGCTGCTGTAATTGCTCCAGGCAGACGGTGACGGCCGCAACCGAGGCGCGATTGTCCAATGATTTGCCCGCCACCCGTTTGTTCATCAGTTTAAGGAGCGGCTGGCGAAAGCTGATAAAGTCGCCAATGGCAATCTGGCTGTTCACCGTTTCAACAGGCAGCCCTACATCCACGAGCAGGTCTTCGTAATCAAACGGCCGGTCTTGTTTTTCATCCGCTAACAGGCGAGAAGGTAAACAACCCACGACGCCGGTGAGATTTTTACGGCCGTGAACCACCACCAACTGCCCAAATACCTGCCGAGTATCCACTCCACCGATGGGTGTCACGCGCAAAAAGCCGTTACCGTTATGTTCTTCCACATCCCGCACCATCAGGGCGATCTCGTCCATGTGGGCGGCGAGGAGGATGCGGCGGGGAGGGGTACGGCCGTTTTTGCTGGCTCGTTTGACGGCAATCAGGCTGCCCACCCGGTCCCGCGTGGTCATATCCACATAGGGCTGCCACAACTCTTCAATCACGGCAGCAATCGGCCCCTCATATCCAGAGGGGCCAGGCGTTTCGGTCAGGGTTTTGAGCAGTTTATAAATATCCATACTCTTTTTTACCACGTTTTCCCGTTTTACTCCATCGGCGTTTGATTTAGGGAGAAGGCGGCGTTCCTTCCGGGGTT
>CAYXUZ010000178.1:2155-13074 GCA_964467705.1 uncultured Ardenticatenaceae bacterium
TAGGTGTCTCTGTGGGTGTCTCGGTCGGTATCTCGGTAACGGTAGGTGTAAAGGTAGGTGTGGCCGTTAATGTCGCCGTTGGGGTTTGCGTAGGGGTTCCCGTAGGTGTATTTGTAGCTGTTGCCGTAGTCGTTTGGGTGGCTGTAGCGGTGAAGGTGGGGCTGGCTGTGGACGTGTTGAACTGGGTGGGCGTGGGGGGCAGGGTGGCTGTGGGTGGCGATGTGGGTGAGAGGAAGGTGGTGGGCACGGCCGTTAATGTACCTGGAAATGGCGCGACGGTAGCCGTATTGGTAGTTGTTGGCATAACCGTAACCTCTGTGGGCGTAACTGTTACGGCGCCTTCCTCTGGCGCTAACAACAAGGCCACAATCCCAGCACAATAACAAGGAATGGTCAGCAGAATGATGCCCATCAATAAGGTATAAGTGCGGCGTCGTGAGTCCATCAGGCAGGATGATAATGGACATCAGAGCAATTGACAAACGGTCGCAGTATAGTACTAATTGCGACACCTATGCCTGCATGTTATAATCGCAACTGTTGTTATTTATGGTAAAGTAATGATTAAACACAACTCCTGGCATTTGTTAAATTGTAAGGAGCAGTTCATGGCACAATGGGGTTGTTGCGCGGCATAAGCCACAAGATCAGGAAATAAACTATGCCGGTTGAACTATGGGGAGCAAGTGAAACATTAACAGTCGGCCTTCCAGGCCGTTTACCCGGCTATCTCCTCTTGTTGTGTTACATTCTCATTAGTGGGTTCTTTATTGTCCGACGTCGCTCGGATCTACGCGATTTAGATAGTCATGGCTGGTGGTGGTTAATTGGTCTCAGCATTACCGCTTTTGCAGCCAGCCAGTTCTTTGCCTATCCGGTTGGGCTTACCCCGGCTGGCCCGGCCGCTTATGCGACTTTGTTAACGGCCGTGCCCCTCCTCCTCGCCGCTGCCATTCTGCCGCCAGTTGGGGCACTGTGGGTAGGAGGCGCTGCTGGTTTGGGGCAGTCATTAGGGGAAACCCATCAGCTATTTCCCATTTTTCACTATGCGTTTATGACGCTGTTCACGGCCGTGTTGATGCAACAAAACTACATGGGTCGTCTCTACCGCTGGCTGCGTGAACCGGTCATTGCCGGCGCATCCGGCGGTCTCTTGTTAACTGTATTGACCGGTATCAGTACATTTGCGGCCACATCAGCCAATGGGTTGTTGGCCCTGGACATCGCACTGGTCATAGCCACTGCCAGCCTGTGGCCGTATGTACTCGAAGGCATCGTGGGCGGCGCCGTCGTCATGTTTGTCTTGCGTGCCTTGCCAGAGTTGAAACCTTCACGGCCATTAATCCCCTCCCCCACCCAGCGAAGCCTACAGAAGCGGTTAACCATCAATTATCTCACCTTTACCGCAATCCTCCTGAGTCTGACACTCGTCGTCCTGTATAGCGTAGCCATTACCATCTCCACCCGGCTCATTGTTAATAATGTAGGCCAAACCGGTCAGGTACTCCCGCTGGCAGACGTTCCTGAAACACCACCTGATAATAATCAGGAAAACAACAAACAATATCAGTATTACAAATCAGCAAACAGCCAATGGTCTGCGGCGAGATTGCAGAAACTGTGGTTTGTCAAACCAACCAGCGGAGATGCCTACTGGGGATGGAGTAACACCCCGTTTGCCAGGGAACTGCTGATAGTAACGCCTCGTGAAGAATCCACCCAACTGATCACGGCCGTACCCTACACACACGTACTGGAGCAAGCCTGGGGAATTGGCTGGCCATTACTACTGGTCATGCTGGTAGCCGCCGCCCTATTTTACGCCCATGTCCTGGTCATTGGTCGTGATATAACCAATCCACTAGATGAAATGGTCGCCGCGTCCAAAACAATCGCTGCAGGCGGCAACTGGACACCCACTTCTTACTTACAACGCGATGACGAGATCGGCCATTTACAACGCGCTTTCGCTCAAATGCAGCGCTCTATGCGCAAACGGCTAAATGAACTGTCACTCCTGTTAGGCGTCAGCCATGATGTAGCCACCAGCATTGATATTTATGAAGGCATCCCCGCTATTTTGCGAGGCGCCCTGCGTGGCACCGGCGCGGTCGGCGCACGTGCCGTTGTCCCCAACCCCAGCGGTGGCTCCCCTATGACTTTTGGTGAAGGTCCCGTTGCCGAAGCCATGGCTGTTTTAGATCGCCTGATCATGACCAGGCTGCGTCACGCCTCTGAATTAATGTTGGTCACACCAGAAGAGATTCGGAGTGCCCTGGAAATTCCCGATTCAACCGAACTACCCGTCCCGGCATTATTGGCTATCCCCTTGCGTTCACATGACCGTTTCCAAGGCATTCTCTGGTTGGGATTTCGCCAGACGCATAGTTTTGATTTAACCGAACGCAACTTACTTTCTACACTTTCCACACAAGGTGCAGTATTAGTGGAAAATGCTCGTCTTTATGCTACTGCTGAAAGTGGCCGCCGCCGGCTGGCCGCCGTCCTGGCCAGCACCTCCGATGCCGTCATTGTCACCGACCAGACAGAGCGCGTCCTGCTCATTAACCCGGCTACCGAACGCATTTTTGGCTTGACAATAGATGCAGTGCGTAATCGTCCCGTTGCCGACGTCATCCCTACGTCCGCGCTGGTAAAGGCACTTGTGGGGCAAGATGAACGGCCGCAGAATCTGGAAATCGCCATGGCAGACGGCAAAATTTATAATGCCGTCGCCTCTACGATTTTTAGCCACGAGGGACAGGTGTTTGGGCGCGTGGCCGTACTGCGCGACATCACTAATCTCAAAGAGATTGACAAAATGAAGTCGGACTTTGTGGCGACTGTATCCCATGACTTGCGTAGTCCACTGACATTTATTCGGGGTTATGCTTCCATGCTGTCGCTGGCCGGTGAGTTGACCGATAAGCAACATGAGTATGTGAACAAAATCTTGGGTGGCATTGACCAGATGTCCAAGATGGTAGAAGACTTGCTGGACATTGCCCGCATTGAA
Organism: uncultured Ardenticatenaceae bacterium; assembly: GCA_964467705.1. Taxonomy (GTDB): domain Bacteria; phylum Chloroflexota; class Anaerolineae; order Promineifilales; family Promineifilaceae; genus CAADGU01. The sequence continues at coordinate 5,172 of CAYXUZ010000178.1, forward strand.
GGCGGTATGGAGTTAGATCGTGAAGTGATTGACATACGGCCGTTACTCGCTGACATCGCCGCCGAATATTGGCAGCACGCTCACATGGCTGGCATCCAGATAAAAGTTGATATTACAAACGATGTATCGTCTATCTACGGCGATCTCTCTCTCATTCGTCAGGCCATTGCCAATCTGGTAGGCAATAGCGTAAAGTATGCCCCCAATAGTGGTGCTTTGTTCTTACAAGCACACCAGACAAATGGCGAGGTCATCATTAGCGTAAAGGACAATGGCCCAGGTATTGCCAAGGAAGACCAACCTCATCTATTTGAAAAATTCTACCGTGTTAAAGCCAGGGGCACCGAAAAGGTCAAAGGGTCTGGTCTGGGGTTAGCTATTGTCAAAACCATTGCCACCCGGCATGGTGGTAATGCCTGGGTACATAGCCAGCCCGGTAAGGGTAGCACGTTTTGCATCTCCTTACCCATTCACGAATCAGAGCCATCTACGACACCTGCTGAATCTTAGGAGAGTGCAAATACCCCGGTGGACAACACTACCGCTCCCCCCTGTTGCTACCCCGATCCCCCTATGATACAATTGTGAAAACTTCCACGAATGCAACCGCACGAGTCATGGCATAGATCAAAACTGCAAATCAAGGGGATCACCCATTGTGATCGAGCAAATTCCAGACATTGTTATCAGCCGATTGCCAGTTTACCTGCGAGAATTGACCCGTTTAGCCGAAGAAGAAGGCAAAGTCAACACCTCTTCCCATGAATTGGGGCAACGCCTGGGCATCAGTTCCGCCCAAATCCGCAAAGACCTCTCCCATTTTGGCGAGTTTGGCAAACAAGGGACAGGCTACCACATTGGCTATCTCATTGACCAATTGCGGGAAATCCTGAACTTAAAAGGGGAGTGGGAGGTAGCACTTATTGGCGCCGGTTATTTGGGGCACGCTCTGGTGCATTATCAGGGTTTTGAGCATCGTGGCTTTCATATTTCCTGGGTGTTTGACAATGACCCACAGAAAATTGGCGTACAAATGAATGAACTAATTGTGCAGGATATTACCCATTTAGAAACAATTCTGGGACAAAATCGTGCCAAAGTCGCCATTTTAGTGGTGCCTGCCAACGCCGCCCAAGAGATTACCAACCGATTGGTGGCAGCCGGCGTAACAGCCATCCTTAGCTATGCACCGATTCATTTGAATGTGCCCGAAGGCGTGCATGTGAGTTATAGCGATCCGGTAGTGCAGTTACAACGGATGACGTTTTATCTCTAAAATTGTGAAATACAACTTATTAGAGGTCGGGTATGCTGCGCTGCAAGATAGGGAGATCGGCCAATGCTTTGCCTGCACCTAAGGCAGTGCAGGCTAAGGGATTGTCGGCCATATAGGCAGGCACACCCGTTTCCCGTGTCAGCAAAGCATCTATCTCACGCAGCAGTGCGCCTCCCCCCGTTAAGACCATGCCCCGATCAATAATGTCTGATGACAATTCCGGCGGTGTCTTGGCTAAAACGGTGCGCACCACGTTGACAATGGCCTGTAATGGTTCGGAGATAGCTTCCACCACTTCACCAGTGCTGATGGAGATCGTTTTTGGTAAACCAGCTACCTGGTCACGCCCCTGCACCTGCATGGTGGTGGGTTCGTCTATATCCATGGCGGCGCCAATTTTGATTTTGATGGCTTCGGCCGTTGGCTCACCAATAACCAGGTTATATTTTTTACGCACGTAGCTAATGATGGCTTCGTCCAGGTGCACCCCCCCCACACGCACGGATTCAGCACAAACGATGCCATTCATAGCTACTACCGCCGCTTCCGTAGACCCTCCACCCAAATCTACTACCATGTTACCGGCCGGTGTGCCAATGGGCAGCCCGGCGCCAATGGCAGAAGCTAAAGGCTCTGAAATAAGGTGAACGGGGTCACGGGCGCCAGCGGCTACGGCCGCTTCCCGAATCGCCCGTCTTTCTACGCTGGTAATGCCATATGGATGTGTGATCATCACTTCTGGCCTGCGAAAACGCAGACCACCGGATACCTTACTGATAAAATATTCCAGCATCCCTTGGGTGACAAAATAGTCGGCGATCACCCCGTCCCGCAATGGTCGCATGACTTCAATACGTTCGGGGGTACGGCCGTACATCTCTTTTGCCGCTCGCCCTACCTCTACAATTGTTGTCTTGTCACCATCTTCACTGATGGCTACAACCGAAGGCTCTTGCAGGACAATCCCCTTCCCCTGCACATAAACCAATACATTGACCGTGCCCAGGTCAATGGCAATATGTGATGTAAAAATCGGCACGGCTAATTATGATCCTCATCCCGCGGTTGGCTAAAACTGGTGGCCATTTCTCGGCGTTGACGACCAGCCCGTTTACGCCCCACATCCAGACGCACCTGTGCCCGCATCAAAGACGCTTGAATCTGCGCATATTTGTCTGGGTCTTCCCTGATCCCCTCTTTCATCGCCTGTTCCGCGCGCGATCTTGCCTGTTCCGCCCGTTCGACATCAATCTCTTCCGCCTGTTCCGCCGAATCAGCCAACACAATGACGTGGTCTGGCTGCACTTCCGCATAGCCGCCACCAATCGCAAAATACTGCTCTGCACCAGCAGCGTCACGGATGATTACTTCACCAAACCCTAGCGTTGTCAACAGTGCTGAATGGTTTGGTAAAATCCCCATGCGCCCCTCCGTGCCCGGCAGGCTCACCGATCTCACTTCACCGTTAAAGACGGTTCTTTCTTGCGTTACGATATTGCATGTAAATGCCATAGTCTTGTGCCAGGTCTCAGGTATCAAATGTCAGGTGTTCACCACCTGACACTGAACCACATATCACGCCATCGCCCGCAGACGTTCTGCCTTTTCAACCGCTTCATCAATGTTGCCGACCATGTAGAAGGCTTGTTCCGGCAAATCATCATGTTTACCGTCCAAAATCTCACGGAAGCCTCGTACAGTTTCTCGAAGCGGCACATATTTGCCATTCAGGCCATGGAATTTCTCGGCTACAAACATCGGCTGGCCCAGAAAACGTTCAATCTTACGCGCCCGCGCCACCAGCAATTTCTGATCTTCGCTTAGTTCATCAATACCTAAAATGGCGATGATGTCTTGCAAATCTTTGTAGGTTTGCAACACTTGCTTCACCTCGCGGGCTGTACGGTAATGTTCCTCACCCACAATGTCTGGCTGCAAAGCGCGGCTGGAAGAGGCCAGCGGGTCAACAGCCGGGAAGATACCTTTAGCAAAAACGCTGCGTTCCAATGTGATGACGGCGTCCAGGTGAGCAAAGGTGGCTACCGGGGCCGGGTCTGAATAGTCGTCGGCAGGTACGTAGATGGCCTGCATGGAGGTGATAGAGCCGCGCCGGGTAGAGGTGATGCGTTCTTGCAACATACCCATTTCTGAAGCCAGCGTAGGTTGATAACCCACCGCACTGGGCATACGGCCGAGCAGCGCCGACATTTCTGAACCAGCCAATACGTAACGGAAAATGTTGTCAATGAACAACAGCACATCACGCCCTTCATCACGGAAGTATTCAGCCATCGCCAGACCGGTGAGGGCCACCCGCAGGCGCACACCGGGCGTTTCGTTCATCTGGCCGAACACCATAGCTACAGATTCTTCCACGCCATACTCGCGCAATTCGTAGTAAAGGTCAGTACCTTCACGGGTGCGTTCGCCCACCCCGGCAAACACGGAATAACCGGAATGTTCGCGGGCAACCGAGCGAATTAGTTCGGCGATGGTCACGGTTTTGCCTACACCGGCGCCGCCATAGATGCCTGTCTTTCCGCCACGGATGAAGGGGGAGACCAGGTCAATGACTTTCATGCCGGTTTCAAAGGTTTCTACGGCCGTACTCTGTTCCTGAAAATCGGGCGCATCCCGGTGAATAGGATAATAGACATCGGAATCAGGGGTGGGACGGCCGTCAATCGCCTTGCCCGTCACATCAAACACCCGTCCTAACGTCACCGGGCCAACCGGCACTTTGATCGGGCCGCCAGTCGCAGTCACAACCGCACCGCGCGCCAGACCATCGGGAGAACCCATGGCCACTGTGCGCACCAACCCACCGCCCAAATGTTGCTGTACTTCCAGCACCAACGTACCCAACGGGCTGTCTACCTCCAGGGCCTCGTAAATTCCCGGCAGTTCACTTTCTTCAAACTCCACATCCAACACCACGCCACGAATGGCGGAAACTTTACCTGTAGCCATAATTCCTCTGAATCATGAATTAGGAATTAGGAATTATGAAACCACTTCATAATTCCTAATTCCTAATTCCTAATTGGACAATGCGGCCGCGCCACCGACAATATCCAAAATTTCACTGGTAATACTCGCTTGACGCGCTTTGTTGCGTTCCAGCGTCAAAATTTCAATCAATTCGGCCGCGTTATCGGTGGCATTATTCATCGCCACATAACGGGCGCTGTGTTCACTGGCCTGCGCTTCCAACACCGACTGGTACACCTGCAAATCAGTAAAACGCGGTACGACCACATCCAGCAAATCGGCCGGGCCCGGTTCATAGCTGTAAACACGCTCCGAAACACCGGAAAGGTCCACATGCGCCACATAATCGGCCGCCGCCATATTGGCAAAATCAAACGGTTTCAATGGGAGAAGCTGCCTGACGGTTGCGCGGCGGGCAATGAGATTAATGAAATCGGTATAGGCCACAAATACCTGATCCACCTTGCCGCTCAAATAATCATCCGTTACCAACTGCGAAATGGGAGTCACGTCTAAAATAGAGGGTGCGTCAGGGATGCTGTCAAAGGAGGCCACCACGTTGTAGCCCCGTCGGATCATCAAATCGCGTCCTTTACGGCCGACAGCAATCACCTGTGTCGGCTTGTGCAGGGCACGGATAAAGCGTTCCGTGTAAAGCACCATGTTGCTGTTATACGCCCCGGCCAGACCCCGATTGCCGGTGACAAGGATAACGGCCACATTTTGAATGTTTTCGCGCACGGTGAGCAGCGGATGGCCAGTGGAGCCGACGCCCGGCTGTGAAGCCAGATTGTTCAATATCTCAAAAGCCTTACCAGCATAAGCGCGGGTCGCTTCTACCTGCCGTTGGGCGCGGTTTGCCTTGGAAGCGGACACGGCCGCTAACGCATTCGTCACTTGCGAGATATTTTTGATACTGGTAATGCGTTTCTTTAGTTCGCGTTCGGTAGCCATAAAAAGTGTTTTAGTGTTTTAGTGTTTTAGTGTTTACGTGAACACGCAAGCACCAAAGCACTAGAACACTATTTTTAGTTTGTCCAACTTGCATTGAAGTCGGCGATAGCCTGTTTGAGGGCGTTTTCGATGTCGTCGTTCCAGGCGCCTTTTTCCAGGATGGGCTGCCCGACATTCGGGTGGGCGGTGTCCATGTAGCGCACAAATTCGCGCATCCAGCGGCTCACCTGGCTGACGGCTACATTGTCCATGTAACCACGCGAACCGGCATAGATGACAAACACCTGATGATCCAGCCGCCAGGGGCTGTATTGGGGCTGCTTCAACAGTTCCATCAGCCGTTCACCACGCGCCAATTGGCGTTGGGTGGCGGCGTCCAGGTCAGAGCCGAACTGGGCGAAAGCGGCCAGTTCGCGGTATTGTGACAGGTCGGCCTTCAAACCACCGGAGACCTTGCTCATGGCCCGCTTTTGGGCAGCGCTACCGACGCGGGAGACGGAGAGGCCGGTGTTAATGGCCGGCCGCTGCCCGGCATTGAACAGGTCGGTTTCCAGGAAAATCTGGCCGTCGGTGATGGAGATGACGTTGGTGGGAATGTAGGCAGACACATCACCGAGCAGGGTTTCAATGATGGGTAAGGCGGTGAGCGAACCACCTGAGCCGGGCACTTTCACCACATCATATTTTTCTTGTTTGGGGTCATCCAATTCTTTGAGGGCGTGTTCAATGGCTTCTTCTTCCAAATTGCCAAAGTAGACCTTGCCGTCTACGCCGACGGTTTCTTGGGTCACGGCCGTGCCCTTTTCCACAATGATCCATTCATCACGCAAACGGACGGCCCGTTCTAGCAAGGTACTGTGCAGAGAGAAAATGTCGCCAGGGTACGCCTCACGGCCGGGCGGGCGGCGCAGAATGAGAGACATTTGGCGGTAAGCCCAGGCGTGTTTAGAGAGGTCGTCATAAATGATGAGGGCGTCCTTGCCCTGTTCCATGAACTCTTCGCCGATGGCGCAGCCGGAGTAAGGAGCAAAGTATTGCAGGGGAGCGGGATCAGACGCGCCAGCGACGACGACAACGGTGTAATCCATCGCGCCGTATTTTTCCAGAGTGCTGACCACCTGGGCCACCTGCCCCACCCGCTGCCCGATGGCGACATAGATGCAGATTACGTCCTGTCCTTTCTGGTTGATGATGGTATCCAGGCAAATGGCCGTTTTACCGGTCTGGCGGTCACCAATGATGAGTTCACGCTGGCCGCGACCGATGGGGAACATGGCGTCAATGGAGATGATGCCGGTTTGCACAGGGGCGTTCACACCGCGCCGTTCAATCACGCCAGGGGCTGTGCGTTGGATGGTGCGCACGGCCGTTGTAGCTATCGTTCCTTTGCCATCAATCGGATTACCCAGGGGGTCTACCACGCGGCCAATAAGGGCGTTGCCCACAGGTACGGCCGCGACCTGCCCGGTGGCGCGTACTTCGTCCCCTTCTTCAATCTGGGAGTAGTCGCCCATGATGACGACGCCAACGCTGCCTGGCTGCAAATCCAGCGCCAAGCCGGCCACGCCATTGCTGAACTGTACCAACTCCATAGATTTCACATCGGCCAAACCACCAACCAGAGCGATACCATCATACACGGCCGTAACCGTACCCACGCTGCGCGCTTTGACTTCAAAGTCAAAACCTTCAATCTGCTTCAGAAGCGAATCTGTAATATTCTTAAAATCTGGGGCAAGGGTCGCCATTCACCAACCTCCTCGGTAATTTCATAGTGCGTAAGGCGTATTGCGTCATCACAACGGGCTGTATCACGAAATACGAAACACGCATTGGGATTTGAAAATTTCTCTTAATTCACGCGAGTTATGTTAATCTTTTTTGCTGCTCAACTCATTTGCCTATGAGCAACGGGGTGCTGCCAATTTGTATGCAGGAATTGGCTGTCAACCAGAGCAGGCAGCGGGCAAAATATACCCTACCCCGTGCCATTTGTCCAACAATTCACAAACGCCTCTTCATATCCTCAACAATACAACACAGTCTATTCGCCACACGGCTGCTGCGCCGGTAAACTTGGCCTTTATGAGATGGAAACGAAATCATTGGCAGTTGTTCTTCTTGCTGCTGCTCTTGATCTGGCTGGGGTTTGGGCTGCGGTTGATCGGTGCGGAGGCTTATGGCTTTTGGACAGATGAAGGGTTGACGCCGCTGCGGGCCTCCTATTCAGTAGTCGAGATTTTATCCAACCGGATCATTATTCAGGAGGCGGTGACAAAAGATACACATCCGCCCTTGTTTTATTTGTTGGTGCATGGCAGCCGCCAACTATGGGGCGAAAGTGATTTTGCCTACCGCTACTTACCACTGCTGGCTGGTGTTTTGCTCATTCCATTGCTCTACCAATTGGGACGGCGGTTGTATAAGGTGCGGTTAGGGTTAATGGTGGCGCTGGTCACGGCCGTGAACCCCCTGCAAATTTACTACGCTAACGAAGCCCGCATGTACACATTATTGGCCTTATTCACAGCGGGGATGAGCTATGTGTTGTGGCGGATCTGGCAGCAGGAAGAGAGTCAGAAATCCTCCTTGCGTTCTCTTACTCAATATCTTTTTCTCTATGGACTGCTGGCTGCGTTGGCGGTTTATACCCATTACACGGCCGTCTTTTTGATTGCCGGG
>CAYXUZ010000179.1:0-13068 GCA_964467705.1 uncultured Ardenticatenaceae bacterium
GCCGTCAGGATGACAATGAGCAGCACCCCCAGCGCCATGCACCAGTAACGGTTTTCGGCCAAACGGCTGTTAAATTTGCTAAAGATATACCGGCCGCTGGCGACAGCCACAATGATCTTGGCAAAATAAGTGACGGTAAACCCAAACAGCAGCGCCAGACCAAAAAGGACAAACAGGCCAATGGCAATGGTCGTCCCGGCCAATCCACCCAAAGTCAGCGCACCAAAAGCGATTGCCAGCATGATCATCACCGCCACCACCAACATCATAGCCACAAAAATGGCGGCAATAGCCAACAGCCCCCAGCCCAGACTGGGCAACGGCCGTTCCCGCACAAAACCGGCTACCTGACCCGTCCAGCGCGGTGTTAACCACACCATCAAAAAGCCGACGAGGAGCAAAGCGACCAACTGGCGCAGCAGATTGGCCAGCCAGTTCCACGCCTCTTGCGCTGGCGTCAGCGTTTCCACAGTTGTGGTCTCGACCGTTTGCACAACTTCTTCAAAGGCGACTTCCCCGGCAACTGCGCCATCTGGAATGTCGGCCGCAACCGGGGCGGTATAATTCAGGTCGCCGCCGATTTGGGCCTGTTCACCCAGAGTAAGCCCCCATTCAAAGGTTGGTGCATTGGCCGCGCCAGGCACAAACATAAACGGCGAAAAAACCGGCGCATCTGAAGCTGCGCCCACGTCAGCCTGCACATCACCAGCCACCGTACCGAGCAGTTCTAACCCACCGGCCGATACCCACAGGTCGCCGCCCATGTCGCCGGCCAGCCGGGCCTGTGCGCCACCAAAGAACATATCCCCTTGCACCAGGCTGCCGGGCATGCTTTCCAGGCTGTAACCGCCAGCCATGAAGTCATCGCCAATTTGGGCCGCTTCACCCAGGGTGATGACTGAACCACCCACGCGCACATCATCGGCCACATTGCCATTGATATAAATTTCCTGCCCGCCACCCATCAAATCACCTTCAACTATGCCATTGATAGTGGTATTGGTGGCAAAGAAAATCACATCTCCTTTAACCGTACCATCCAGAACAAATTCATTGGCGAATACCATTAAATCATCTTCGATTACTTCTCCAGCTTCAATTATCACCGTGGAGTCATCCATTTTTTCCAGGGCATAGCTCGAAGGCGCTAAAACCAGGCAGAGAAAAACCGAAAACAGAACGACACCTAACCATTTTCCGCGTTTCATAGGGGCTTTCATCTTGTTAACCTCCTTGAATCGAGCAGGTCATGCTTGCGGTGCATACCCGCGACCAACTCTATATTAAATGTATGCAAACACGGGAGTAGTTCAGGGACGAGGAAAGGGATTAGAGATGATGCTTCTACTCCCAGAGTGCATTATGCCGAAAGTTGAAGGAGGAAGATAGTTACAAACGGCCGTAAGACAGATGATGAACGTCAGGTTTTGCCCTTCATGCCGCTCTGTTTGCAACAAGACAAAGGTCATTTTCGTACATGCATGTGACAAATTTCACAATCACCGTTTTATTCATCATCAAATCAGCCCCCAAAACATGAGGCAGAACAAATGTCCCCAACTTCAGCTTCTTATCAATTCATGCTGACCCAAACCAGGTCAGCGCCTACAGTTTCACCAGAGCAACAATTAGTTGCTCCCATTTCTAGTGCCGAATTGGCCGCAGCCATCACCAGAGCCGCCAGCAGCCAGACGTATTTCACCATTCGCTATCTGGTGGATCGGCCGTTGGTGGCCGATGCGTACCGTGCTTACGCTTATTTCCGCTGGGTGGATGATGTGGTGGATGAAGGTAGTGCATCTCCTGTTGAACAGTTGGCTTTCTTAGAACGACAGCAGGCAATCGTGTCTGGCTGCTACCAGAGTGGTGGGTTAAGCGGATTGTGCCCCGAAGAACAAATGGTGGCCGACCTCATTCGTGGCGACGAGGAGCCAAACAGTGGTTTGCGCACCTACATCGAGCAAATGATGGCTTTCGACGCCAACCGTAAAGGGCGGTTGATTACGGAATCCGAATTAGACGAATACACACGGGCATTGGCAACGGCCGTGACCGAAGCTCTGCACCACTTCATCGGCCATGACGACATATGCCCGCCGGATGGGGGGCGCTATCTGGCGGTAACGGGAGCGCACATCACCCACATGTTGCGGGATATGGTGGAGGACACGGCCGTTGGCTACTACAACGTCCCCCGTGAATTTCTGGAAGCACATGGCCTGGCTGCCACTGACATTCATCATCCTGCCTGCCGTGATTGGGTGCAAAGTCGGGTGCAGTTAGCCCGTTCCTATTTTGCTGAAGGCAGAAAATGCCTGGCGCAAATGAAAAATCGTCGCCGCCGGTTGGCCGGTTTTGCCTACATCAGCCGGTTTGAACTGGTGCTGGACGCCATCGAAAAAGACAACTATTACCTGCGGTTGGAATACCCGGAACGGAAAAGCAAAAGGGCGGCGTTGAATATGGGCTGGACGGCCGTAAGCCAACTGTTATTGTCCGGCCCCGCCGTTCATGTGGAGAAAGGCCAATGAATCTGATAAAGACGCCAACGGTTATTATCATTGGCGCCGGCATTGGTGGCATCACCACCGCCACCCATCTGGCACAGCGTGGCTTACACGTGACCGTTTTAGAAAAGAACACCCGCCCCGGTGGCCGCTGTGACCGATTTACGCGGGAGGCCCACCAATTTGATGCCGGGCCAACCTTGCTGGTCATGCCGCTGGTGTATGAGGCGGAGTTTGCCGCTTTAGGCGCATCGGCCGCAGAGATGTTGGCCTGGCAGCGGGTAGACCCTACCTATCATCTGGTCTTCGATGACAACAGCCGCCTGACGCTCACATCCGACATGAAACGGATGCAGGAGCAATTGGAGCAAATCGAGCCGGGCAGTTTTGGTGGCTTCTTGCGTTATCTGGACGAAGGACACCGCCACTATCAGGTGGCGATGAAAAAGCTGGTGAATCGGGATTTCCGTCGAGCGATGGAGTTCTTTTCGCCGGTCAACCTGCCGCTGTTGTACCAGATTAAACCCCTGGCGAAACATTATAACCACATGTCCCGTTATTTTGAGCAGCCCCGCCTGAAGGCCGCCTTTACTTTTCAGGATGTGTACATGGGGTTGAGTCCGTTTGAAGCGCCGGCTACGTTTTCCATGATGCCCTACACAGAACTGGCGCATGGGGTCTGGTACCCGCGCGGCGGCATGTATCGCATTGTGGAATCGCTGGTGACGTTAGCACAGGTGGCGGGTGTGGAATTTGAATATGGCACGGCCGTAACCGAGATCATCACGCAGAGTAATATGGTGAAAGGGGTGGTGTTGGCCGACGGCCGTACTCTGAAAGCGGATGCGGTGGTCGCCAATGCCGACCTGCCCTACGTCTACCAAAACTTACTACCGCCCAACGGCATGGCCCGGCGGCTGCAAAAAAAGCGGTACTCCTGCTCGGTCATCAGCTTTTTCTGGGGTGTGGACAAAAGCTACCCGGAACTGCCGCCGCACACCCTCTTTCTGGCCGATGATTACCGGGGCAACTTCGACAGCATTATAGATGACCTGACCATCCCGCAAAGCCCCAGCCTCTACATTCACGCCCCGGCCAGGCTGGAGGCGGCCATGGCCCCACCCGGTCAGGACACCATCATTGCCATTGTGCCCGTTGGACATCTGGACGAAAGCGGTGAGCAGGATTGGCCCACCATCCGCACGCAAGCGCGGCAGGCGGTGTTTGATCGCCTGGCTGGCCTGGGGATGGCCGATCTGCCCGCGCACATCAAGTTTGAGACAAACTACACACCGCTCTCCTGGCGCAAACGGTATAACCTGACCAAAGGGGCCACGCACGGATTGGGCCACAATCTGACGCAACTGGGCTACCTGCGGCCGCATAACCGGGACGCGCATTTTTACAATCTCTACTTTGTGGGGGCCAGCACCCACCCCGGCACGGGAGTGCCTACGGCATTGGTCTCGGCGCGGCATACGGCCGTGCGGTTGTTAGAAGAATTACAGATGGCATGATCTCTATCAGGTAAACGGTGGTCTTACTTGTGCATGCAGACATCCGATTTATAAAAAATCGGATGTCTGATTGTATTTAAGTGAAGCCAGATACCGCGCTGAGTTTGATGAAGCGATGTAACTGGCTACAGCCTACCAATGCATCATTCAGTGCCGCCGCCCACAATGACGGGCAGAAAGGTCATGTACGGTACGATGACGGTGAAGGTGCTGACCGGGCTGATGTTGCCAGCTGCGTCAACGGCCGTCACGTAAAACTGATGTGTACCCGCAGGCAGTGGTGCAGCAAGGGTACATTCCCAGGCCCCATTGGGGGGCACGGCCGTTTCACAAATCACGTTACCGCCTTCATCCGTCATGGTCAGGGTTGTGCCCGGCTCGGCTGTGCCCCAAAAGATCATCTCGCCCGCCGTTGGAGCATTGACCTCCGGCGCGGGCGGTGCGGTTTGATCAATCGTCACCGTTAGTGTGGTAGGAACACTGGCGTTGCCAGCCGCATCAGTGGCCACCACGTTAAAAATATGGCCGCCTTCACCCAATAGACTTATTGAAGTGCATTGCCAATTGCCGTTGGCAACGGCCGTCGCCGTGCAAACAACGCTACCCCCTACCTCATGGACATCAATCTGCGCGCCCGGTTCGGTTGTCCCCGCAAAATTCAGCGGGTCTTGATTAGTAATGCTGCCGTCTGCGGGGGCGGCAACCTCTGGTGCGGATGGTGTGGTCTGGTCAATCGTCACCGTCAGCGTGGTAGGCTCACTTGCGTTATCGGCCGCGTCAGTGGCAATCACGTTAAAGGTATGGCTGCCTTCACCTAAAAGATTTGCCGGTGTGCATTGCCAATTGCCGTTGGCAACGGCCGTTACTGTGCAAATAATGCCGCTTCCAACCTCATGTACGTCAATCCGCGCACCTGGTTCGGTCGTGCCCACAAAGGTCAGCGGGTCTTGATTGGTTATGCTGCCGTCCGCGGGGTTGGTAACGACGGGCGCATCCGGTGGCGTCACATCTGGCCCGGTCACGGTGACGGTGACGGTGGTTGTGTCCGTAGCCCCGTTATTGTCCCAAACGGTCATGGTCACCAGGTGTGACCCCAGTTCGGTGTAGCTGTTGTAGGTCGTTGCACCCCAAGATTCGCTGCCATCTTCAAAAGTCCAGCGGATGTTGCCAATGGAGCCATCGGGGTCATAGGAACCGGCGGCGTAGAATGTTACATCCAGTGGGGGTGGGCCGGAAGCGGGCACGGCCGTGGCGACGGCAACTGGTAGTTGATTGGGATTATTCGCCTGAATGGCCACTGTGTTGACGCTGGTGGCGCCCTCATCATCGGTAACGGTCAGGTGGGTCACGTAATTCCCGGCTGTGGTGTAAAGATGGGCTGGATTGGCCTGGGTTGAGGTCGTCCCGTCGCCAAAATCCCACAGGTAAGAAGCCACAGTGCCGTCTGGGTCACTGCTGCCGGTAGCGCTAAAGTTGACCGTGAAAGGCACAATGCCACTGGTGACGTTGCCACTGGCGACGGCTACCGGCCAGCCATTGCCGCCCACGCCATAGCGCGTATACCCCACCCGGTAAGCGGCGAATGGGGCTTCGTTGCGCATGAGGGAGTTGGATAGGAAGGAAACTCCGGCCGACGCCGCGATATTGGGAAATGCTTCGGCCAGCGGAGATGTGGAGAAGGCAAAACCTTTGGGGTCAATGACCGTGCCGCTGGCACTGATGCGCATCCCGAACAGGTCACTGCGGGCATCCAATTGGTCGAGTGTATGGGGGGCGAAGCGGTTCTTCTGGTCGTTGAAGACGACGATGAACTGGCTGCCATCCCAGGCTACGCGGGGGCGGTATTGGTTGCCGATCCAGGGGGTGAGGTTCACGGCCGTGCCTAACGATCCATTCGGGTAAATCGTCTGCGACACGAGGTCGGTTTCGACGCCGGAAGTCAGTTCGTTGGATTGTACCAGGAGGGCCATCGTGTCGCTGGCGGCCAGCCCAATCTCGAAAAGGCCATTGCCGCCAGCCGTTGAATAAGGGCCATAGGCAGTCGCGCTGGGCGAAAACGTGCCATCGGCATTCACAAACGTGAACGCTGTGCCCGCCATCGGGTCGTCATGGCTAAAGTTCTGCTGCCAGACCACCAGCCAGCGATTGTCAAACGGGGTGACGGCTAATGAGCGGGCGTAAGAGCCGCCAATGACGAGAGCGGGATTGTCCAACACGGCCCCATTGGTGCCTTGTACCCGTGCTGCGACGGGGACAACATATTCCGGGTAGCCGTCAATTTTATGCGCCACCACCAGGAAAAGGTCGCCTAACGCGGCGACATCCGTCGTGCCAAAGCCGGTCATCACCACAAAAGGCGCGGCATCTACCAGCGTGCCATCCTGCTGGATGCGTTGGGCGAACACGTTATTGCCAATGCTCCAGGCTGCCAGGTAAAGGGAGCCGTTCCAGGCGATGGTGGGTGCGCCAGGGCCGTTGAGAATAGGGCCGCTGGCTAATTGTATGGGTTCGGTGGTTAATGGGTTGCCATCCCCATCTAGCGGTTGGGCCATGATGCGATGGGCCGTGGCGGTCTGGCTTTGGAAGACGACCATGTAGCCATTGCTGCCCACGGCCGTGTCCGCCCAAATTTGCATGGGGCTGCCCAGCGAGAGGGTCTGGTTGGTTCCGGCACTGTTATCGGGAGCGATGTTGGCTGAGACGACATTATTCTCCGTGGTGTACTGTTCCCAAATGAGTTGCACGCCGCCGGTGGACGTGGCTGCTGCGTTCCCCCCGGATGGGCCGCTGACAGCCACGCCGCCGGGGTCTAGTACTTGCCCGGCGCTGTTGACACGCGCCAGGTAGAGTGTGCCATTGTGCGTCCAGGTAATTTTCCAGTTAGTGCCGTCCCAGACGACGGCCGTTGTGGTATAGGGCTGTGGTTCATGGGTGTCTGAGATATTGACGCCGCTGCCGTCCAGCTTAACACCGGCGGTGCTGATGCGTGAACCCATGACGGCCGTGCTGAAATCGGGCTGCTGCTGGTGCCAGACCAGGTAAAACTGGCTGCCGTTGCTGGTCAGATCGGCCGCGTTAGGGACATCGTTCAAAATGGTCTGCGGGGTGGCATCCAACAGTTGGAGGGCCTGGTCAAAACGAATCCCCTCCGTGTCGTCTATCCCTTGCCAGGTGAACAGATAGACGCCACCGGCATAGGCCAGACGCAGGTTGAAGCGCAAGTAATACGTTCCGGGCACAAGCGATTGAGCCGGTAATTCAACTGTACCGGCGGCTGTAATACGCACTGCTTTGAGATCATAACCATCGGCTTCACCGTGGAAAACCACGACCCACTCTGTGCCATCGCTGGCGACGGCCCATGAGGAGATAAACGGGATAACGCCGAAGATGCGAATGGGTGTGGTGTCCAGAATTTCCCCGCTGGGGGAGACGCGAACGGCTTCCAGCGATTTCTGGTAGTAGTAGCCGGTGCCGCTGACGGAGTAGCTTTCATAGACAACCAACCAATGCGTGCCGTTCCAGACGGCCGTGGGGTTTGTCTGGGTAGCTGGCCCCTGGGTGATGGCAAAAGGGGGTGCATCCAGCGGATTGCCGGATGCATCCAGGCGCATCCCGTAAATGTCGCCATAGGTTTCAAATTCCAGTAAATCAGTGGGGGCTGAGCGATAATCGGCCCAGACAGCCAGGAGGGTGTCGCCGCCCTGGGCGATGTTGGGCGTCAGTTGTTGTCCAGCAGCGCCGCCGATGGTGTCATCGCCGGGCAGGAAATGGGTGGGGGTGACGGCCGTTTCTGCGGCATAGGTCGAGCGCATGAATGCGAACAGAATGGACAGACTCAATAACAAGATGCTGCTGCGTTTGAAAGTAATTGTTGGCATGGGTTCCTTTACTTTTGTGAGTTTTTAGAGTGGTGCAAGAACATGACAGCTTGATGTGTCATGTTCTCATCATAAGTCGTGGATGGAGGCAAAAAAGGTACGGGTTTGCCGGAAAATCAAGTTGTTTGTCTATCTCTGCTTGAAATCAAAGCCTGGGGACGACCCCTCTTGCTTTCCACAGCCCCACCTAATCAGGCGTCGGTTGCGCACGCCTGTCAACCGAATCTGGCCTAATAGCTAGATTTATGCTGAACTATTTGCCGTGTTTGAAATCTTCTACAAATAAAAGAAGACAGGACTTTCGCTCTGCTCAGGCCGGTTTCCAACGGGCCTGAGTTGCTCGGTCTGGAGAAAGGCGACAGCAAGCGAAAGTCCTGCAAAAAAAAGTATGCACGATTGAACTGAGGCTTAATCTTCCTCACCTAAATACCATGTCTCCTCACTCTCAAAAACCCAAAGATGGCTAGAACTGAACACCGGCGCCAGCCGTAGTGGCACCGGCCATTGCACCGTTTGCCAACCCTCTGTCGTCGAAACCATTGGTTGAAAACCTTCATTAGTCAGCCGTACAACCCGTGGCATCGTGATCATTTCATCTGGAGAGGCGTCAGCCTGCCGTAGATGAGGCGGACCCTCGGCCTCTGTTACCTCGCCCAGGTAACAGGCAAAAAGGGCTTCGATTTCCAATTCATTTGTGGCGTCTACGAAGCCCAGATATTGAGTGGGTAAGTCTTCAATGGAAAAGGGGGTGAAGGGGCCAACCAGATTACGTGGCATTTGCCCTTGCCAGGCCTCAAAGCGCATACTCCAGTCCATATAAATGCCCAGAGCCACCCCCACCCGGTCTGCTGACCTGACATCACCGGATACCAGATAGTGCGCTGTGTAACCCGTCAGGCCCTCACGCACCTGTTGTGAGAGGGAGACAATGCCTCCACCATTCTGGGCGACCATTTCAATCTCGGCTATTAACTCTGCCGGATGGCCTGCTGCAAAGTGTGAGATATCAAACCAGCCATAGGTTTCACTGTAGAGATACCGGGAATCTGGCAACGGTGTTACCAGCCGTAGTTCCTGGCTGCTGTCTTCTGGGCAATCAATGAAATAGGTGTTGGAGCGAGTCGCCCGGCTACCGGCCGCCGGCGCCTGATGTGCGTCTCGTGCGCTCAATTGGCGGGTAACAAGCAACAAAGTGACCAGTAAGCTGATTATGAAACTTGCTGCTAATAGGAATTTCCCCAAACGCCATAGACCTTTCCGTTTTTGGCTCATGTGGCGTATTGTATACCAAATTCGCCTTATTTACTTGACGGCCGTCCTGCATAAAAAAGCCGCGCCCTGGTCAGCTATTTTGCTACCAGGGCACGGCCGTATCTATTTTCAATAAGGGTGAACTAAATGACGGCTGTTGTGCGCATCAGGCGCATACTCAACGCAACCCCGACCATAGCTCCGCCTGCCATACCGACGGCGGCCGTAACAACTAAAATCAGCAAATTGCCTGCGCCAAATAGTTGACCCACCGGCAATACCAGCAGCGGCCCAATGAGCAAACCAAGCAGCGCCCCGCCGAACACCAGCAAAATGGAGCGTAACTGCCAGCCATTTTCCAGACAGTGCAGTGTGCCACCCACACAGCCCAACACACAACCGGCGATAAAACCGACATACGCCAAAGATAAACCGCCGAAAAGTCCACCCAATAGACCGCCTGTTATCGCCCCGATTAAACTCCCCATTCTTGCCTGGCTGATTGCTAATCTGTTGTCCATAATGCCATAACTCCCATCAATCTAAGTTTGTAGTTGGCGATTTATCGCCCTTTTCAATCCGGTATCATTGTGCCGAAATTGGATGGCAAAATAAATGGGAACTGCTGGTCAGTACGGCCGTCCTATCCCGTAATCCGTAATCCGATTACGGGTCACGCATCACGGCCGCATAATCCGTGTAACCGCCTGTATATTCCGTCAAACGGCCGTCGCGCAATTCCACCACCCGATCCACCACCTTATCCAGGAAGTAGCGGTCGTGGGAAATGACCAACACCGCGCCCACAAACTCGTCCAATGTTTGCTCCAATACCTCAATTGAGGCGATGTCCAGATTGTTGGTTGGTTCATCCAGCAGCAGCAAATTGGGCCGGGTGAGTACCAGTTTTGCCAGTTGCAGGCGGCTGCGTTCACCGCCGCTCAGGTCACGAATGGGGCCGCGAATCTGGTTATAACTGAACAGGAATTTGTGCAAAAAAGCGACCGCATCTCCTTCACTTAACGGGGCGGTGTGGCGGATTTCAGTCAGTAGGGTGTTATCGTAATTCAGCGTTTCCTGTTCCTGCGAGTAGTAGCCAATTTTGTTACTGGGGCCAATTTTAATTACGCCCTGGGGTACATTTTCCGGGTCCAATAATTGCCGCAGCAGCATAGATTTGCCCGCTCCGTTAGGGCCAACCAGCCCCACCCGTTCACCGTGCCAGAGCGTGAGGTTGAGACTATGCCAGAGGGTACGGCCGTCCGGCAGCACCATGCCCACATTTTCCAGTGCCAGCACCTTGTTGCTGCCACGCCAGCCGTTCAGGTTTAATGTCATGCGCCGCGCATCGGTCACTTTTTCGATCTTGTCCATGCGATCCAGCATCTTCTGGCGGCTGCGGGCCTGGCGGATGTGTCGTTCATTGATCACAATGGAAGCCCACAATTCAAAGCGGGCAATGGCCGCCTCAATGCGGGCGATCTCCTTTTGTTGGGCCTGGTACATCTGCTGTTGGCGCAGGCGACGCAGTTCCCGTTCGGTGCTGTAGGCGGTGTAGTTGCCGGGGTAGAGGGTGAGACGGCCGTTTTCCAATTCGGCAATGTGCGTGGCGACCCCATCCAGCAAATAGCGGTCGTGGGAAATGATGATCACACAGCCGAGGTACTGGTTCAGTACCTTTTCCAGGTGTTCTTTGGCGGGGACATCAAGATGATTATCTGGCTCGTCCAGCAGCAAAAGGGCGGGCTGCTGCACCATGAGTTTGGCTAACTGCACCAGCTTTTTCTGCCCGCCACTGAGCAGATGCGTGGGGGTGTGCCAGTGCGCCTGCTCCAGCCCCACACGTTGCAATGCTTCTTTGACGCGGCTCTCGTAACGCGCTCCATCCAGCCGGTCATATTCATCCAGGGCACGGCCGTGCTGGGCCATCACCTTTTCCAGTGCGTCGGGGTCGTTGTAAACGGCCGGGTCGGCCATTTGCGCTTCCAGGTGGGCTAACTTTTCTTCAACGGCCGTTAGGATGGGTACGGCCGTCAGTGCTTCTTGCAGGGTGGTACGGCCGTTGCTCAATGTAGGCTCCTGCTCCAGCCGTCCCCAGGTCAACCCCGGTATGCGGAAAATAGAGCCGCCCGCCAGCGGCAGTTCCCCGGCAATCAGCTTCATCAGTGTAGATTTGCCCACACCGTTGGGGCCAACCAGCCCCACCCGCTGCCCGGCCTGCACTTCCCAGCTAATGCCCTGGAAAATAACCCGTCCGGCCAGATTGACGGCTACGTTGTCTATATTCAAAATGATCTCAGCCATGATTGTTTCTCCAAAAGGTTAAATTTAGCGCTGAGACGCGGAGACGCAGAGAAGAAAATTCGCGCCCCTTTGCGTCCTTCGCGGATCAAAAAAGCCGAGGGCTGGCCTCGGCTTTCTTGATAAAAATTCCTGAAAAGGATAAAGAAGTTTACATAAAACTCAAATCCGAGGCGCGTGGAACAGACCTCAGCGTGAAGCAGCCTAACGATGATGTGCGGACAATCTGTCCCGTGAAGCCGGATAAGAATAACATGATACCTCTAGCATACCGCAGACGGCCGTAACGCGCCAACATTCGTCATCCGTGATTCGTAATCCGACCAATTACTGAACAGGTGGTTGCAGGAAGGGGAGACACGGGTTGGCATCATAACCCAGAGTGACGCGGTAATTGGTCTCACTGGCAGCAGTCGAGAGGGCGATGTCGCCCGGCTGGCGGTGAAAGAGCCAACTGAGCAGTTCGGCGTCTGTCCCTTTGAGGTTGGGGCCGAAGTATTCGATGGTGGTGCGGGCCGGGGTTTCGGTAACGGCCGTATAATGCGGCGTAAATCCATACCAGGCCAGATTATCAGCCATCTGCCGGTAGAGAATGTAATCGGCCGTCACCACTTCCACGGTGAGCGACGGCCGTGTTGCCCGCTCCAATTCCGGAGGTTCCATCAACCGCCGCAGAGTGGGTTCCGCCTCTGCCCATTGTAACAACTGCACCGAACCACCCTCCGGCGACTGCCAGGACTTAAAAGCAGCGTAGGGCAGCGTCAGATGGTGAATGCCATTGGACTGCACGGCCGGGGCCAGCGCCGCCAATTCCACTATCGTCGACAGCGGAATGTCTGTCTCCACGTTGTACTGATACGCATTCCAGAGGTCAGGCAGTTGCGGCAGCATTTCCAGCGCCAGCCCCTTGTTAAAAACAGCCTGCAAAACGCGCTGCTGGCGCAGGCCACGCTCAAAATCATTGGTCGTCCGGCGCGAGCGGGCATACCAGAGCGCCAGGTCACCATCCATCGGCTGCACCCCGACTTCCAGCGTGAACAGTTCCCAATTTTCCTCCACGTTCGGGTCAAGTTCCGGCGAGATCAGCCGCCAATCGGTCAGCGGGCAATTGACCACCATTTCGATACCGCCTACGGCGTTAACCGCTTCCTTGAAGCCATTGAACCCAATCCGGGCATAATAGTCCACCGGGATGCCCAGGTTGTACTCAATAGTGTCCTTAATCAGCCCGCCGCCTGCGCCGGGGTAATCGCTGCCGTGCCCATGGGGCAGCGCCAGATTGATGCGCGTCATGCGCCAGCCGGGGATGACCACGTACAGGTCACGCGGCAGGCTGAGCATGGTGGCGGTTTTATTCTTGTGGTCAATGGAGACCAGGATGAGGCTGTCGGTACGGCCGCCTTGCGGCGTGTCCACATCGTTGCCCAACAAAATGATGTTGGTGATGTGGTCGGGTTTGGCGAAGAGGGGGGCGGGCGGTGGTACGGCCGTACCCGGCGGATGAGCGGTGGCGTCAATGGTAGCGAATGGGCGGATGGTGGACGTGGGCGTGGCTGTCGGTGGCAGGGTGGCGGTGGGTGGTACGGTGACAGGGTGAGTGGGTGACAAGGT
>CAYXUZ010000180.1:0-12816 GCA_964467705.1 uncultured Ardenticatenaceae bacterium
CGGCTGCTGCTGGTATTGGGGCAGTTGTTGAATGCGCTGGTACCGCTGACGGTGTACACGGCCGTGTGGCTGATGACGAGGCGGCGCGGCGCGGCCGTATGCGCCGCCTTCCTGGTCGCCATCCCATTCTTCTTCCCGGCCTATTACGCCACCTGGGGGCGCTTTACGCAGCTCACGGCCATGCTGGTGATGCCGCTGTTGCTGGCCTTCACCTGGCTATTAGTGCGCGGCGCGGCTCGCTGGAAACGGAGCTGGTGGGTGGTGGCGCTGCTGGCGGCAGGCGTCTTTTACATCCACTTCCGCGTTTTTTTGTTTTACGTCCCCTTTGTAGCCGTATTGTGGTTGTGGAGTTGGGGGCGGCACGGCCGTTGGCTGCTGCTCAGTGGTGGTGTGGGATTTTTACTCACGTTGCCACGCCTGCTCACACTGACGGCCGTCACCGAACCGGTGCAGGCCATCAGCTACAACCTGCCCAACTATAACGAGTTTCCCTGGTCTTATATCAACTCTGGTTGGGACCGTTGGTTTATCTGGCTGGCCGGGCTGCTCTTGCTGCTGCTGGGGCTGGCGCGGCGAAGGCGTTGGGCCGCCTTGCCGACCGTACTCGTGTTGTGGGTGGCGCTGCTCTTTGTGCTGTTAGCGGGGGATTATCTGGGGCTGCCCAGCACCTCGCTGGTCAACTTGAACAGTATGTACATCATCCTGTTTTTGCCATTGGCAATCTTCCTCGGCGTCATGCTAGCTCAGGTGTGGCGCTGGCTGCGGCAGTCGCATTGGGTTTTACTTACATGGGCGTATGTGGCGGCGGGAGTGATGGTCACGGCCGTGACCCTTTTCGGTCTGCGCCAGCAAATCGCCATCCTCAACCCGGACACCATCCTCGTCCGCCCCGCCGACCTGCCCGCGCTGGCCTGGCTGGATGCCAACGTGCCCACCGACGCCAAAATTGCTGTCAATAGCTAGAAATGGTTGGGTGAAACCTGGGCCGGTGGGGACGGGGGCGCGTGGATCGTCCCGCTCAACCAACCCCCACGCACGACGACCACACCACCGGCCGACTACATCTACAATCCGATGCTGTCCCAGGAAGTGAGAGCGTTTAATGAGGCGGCGACGGCCGTGACCGATTGGGCAGCAATGGACACGGCCGTGTGGCTGCACGAACAAGGCATCACCCACCTATTTGTCGGCCAACGGGGCGGTTTCCTAGACCCAGCCGCCCTCAACCGCAACCCCGGCCTGCGGCTGTTGTATGCGGCTGATGGGGTTTTCATATTTGAAATTGAAGACTAAATTGGCAAACCAAGCTAGAGAATAATTCCCTGCAATAAGCAAAAGTGTAGGTCTCCCGTCAAGTAGGACAGATGGAGAAGAGCTATAATACAGCACATCTGTTTCATTGACCATTTATGTAAAGGTGACATAGAATACCCCTCGTTGTAAGAAGTTCACAAATGAGGGTTTCATGTCAGTTAGTATCACAGCAGAGATAAATCTAAACAACTTGGCTGATATTGTTCAAGGAATGTCACCTGGAAAAGCACTGTTCCAAATTGAGTGTTGCGTATGGTGTATGCTAGAAACCAATAAGAAAAATGGAGAAACTCTGAGAGCTGAGGAAAATAGCGAAAGAGAACTTTACAGTGTTGTGTGGGATGAAACTGCCCTTGATTTGGAAAGGATCAGAAATAGTATTCACGATGATGAGGGCATAGAATATGGCGCGGAAGCCATCGCTTTGATTCTTGCCATCTTAAGAACTGAATACGACGCGGTAAAAAGATCAAAAAAAGGCAAAGGATATGATTATAGACTGGTAAAGAGAGATTCGAGACTCTTTCAACAATCTGCAAGACTAGAAATCAGTGGAATACTGAGGGCAGACAACAATAGTCAGGTGACAAAAAGGGAGCGAGAGAAACTGGCACAGGTTAGTAAATATATAGAGGCAACGTCAGCATGTGTAATAATCGTTGAATTTAGTGGATTTTTTGCAAAAGTGATTTGGGCCAATGGATGAAAATATCTTGATCCAAGCTGAAACATATCACGATGAGGCTATGGTATTAGCCGATGATGCTTTTTTGGCAAAAGCCAGAGGTGAGTTTTCAGCATATGCCAACTTGCTTTCTCAAGCCATGAGTATGGAGATTCAAGCTGCTGAACTTTTACCAATAGATAGTGAATATGAACCTTCAAGGTCTATTCTATTCAGAAGTGCTGCCTCGCTTGCCTATGATGCAGCGGATTACCGATTAGCAGACAGATTGGTCGCAAGGGGTCTCGCCGGTTATCCACCCACTGAAATCGAGAAAGAACTAAAAGACTTGTATGAAGATATTAACTTCATGCGCCATGCAGAAGCAGAAGGCGTGGAGATAACAGATACAGGTATAGTTATGACCATTGCAGGACAAGCCACCTTCTATGGTGGTGCATTGGTTGATCATGTCATAGACCGACTAGCCCGGTTGCAAAGAGAGTTTTATCGAACGGTTGAAAGATTGTTAGGGTTAGAATTTCGAACTGAACGGCCGGTAGATGCAAAAATTCGCGACAAGTTCAATCTGTATTTAGACACTCAATTTGCAAGCAGTTTCGGTGTATATTTACTGGTTGGCACACCGGTGAATCAGCCCCTTTTGTTCCCTGAACTTGAAATAGCAGAAGATGTAGATGGTACGGCTGTAATTAGGGAAGTAATGGAATGTTTGAGAATACTGGAAAGTGCTAACCCAGAACGCTTGAGGGAAAAAATACCTGACGAAACATACTTTGATGATTTTGTCGGCTTTGCAAAGCAAATAGCCCCTGATGGAAAGGAAATAAAAACGGTCGCTTTTCGTTCTGGGGCTTTTGAGGATCAGAGAGCTTTAGTTCTTCGGAAAACGCGAGAGCAAATAAAGGATTCTTTGCCGTTAGTCAAGAGCGAGGAAGAGAGCGACGAGTTTACTCCTTTTACATTGACAGGCCATCTTTTTAGAGCTAATAAGCCAACGAGGGGAAAGTTTGGAAGTGTAGGCCTGGAAAGTTATGAACTCGGAGGAAAAGTAACGCTGCGAGTTCCTATTGGATTAATGAAGGATACAGTTCAGCCTTATTTTGATGAAAAGGTGGTGATCTATGGTTATCAAAAAGATGGCGAGTTTTATCTAAGAGACATTGATAAACTTCGTGAGGATTGAAGAGAGTAGCGATAAGAAGTTGAATAGGTAGTAAAAGTTAACAAAAACAGAGTGGGCATTTAGGCCCACTCTGTAAATAGAATTTCAATTGAATTTAAAGAAGAGAGGTTGTCTCAAATCTTTATAAGTGGGGACTACGGCCGTCCACTATCCCCTTCACATGCTGCACAAATGCTGCCACGGCCACGCCCTGCTGCTGCACGCCGCTTCGTTCCCGCACTGACACCGAATCCGTCGCCACCTCCTGATCGCCTACAATCAGCATGTAGGGCACTTTCATCTGCTGCGCCTGCCTCACCTTAGCGTTCATCCGTTCGCTGCCGACCATCGCCTGCGCCCGGATGCCCGCTGCCCGCAGCCGCGCCGCCACCACCGTCGCATACGCCTGGTGCGCATCCGTAATCGGAATAACCCGCACCTGTTCCGGCGACAACCACACCGGAAAATTCCCGGCGTAATGCTCAATCAAAAAGCCAATAAAGCGTTCATGGCTACCCAACGGCGCACGATGAATACAAAACGGCATTTCCGGTATCCCCTGCTCATTCGTGAACGTCAGGTCAAACCGCGCCGGCTGCACAAAATCCACCTGGTTCGTGGCAATGGAAAACTCCCGGCCAATGGCGCTCCAGATTTGCACATCAATCTTCGGCCCATAAAACGCCGCCTCATCATCCGCCTCCACCAACGGCACATTTTCTTGAACCATCACCTGCCGGATTAAATCCTCCATCTTCAACCACATCGCCTCGTCATCCACATACTTCTTGCCCAGCCCCGCCTTGCTGTGTTTGCTCAGGCGCATCACATACTTTTCAATGCCAAACAGGGCAAAATAATGGCGATACATCGCCAGCACCGCGCTAAATTCGGCCGCAATCTGTGATTCGGCGCAGTAAATGTGGGCGTCATTTTGCGTCTGCCCGCGCACCCGCAGCAGCCCAAACAGCGAGCCGCTCTGCTCGTAGCGGTACACCGTGCCATACTCCGCCACCCGCAGCGGCAGGTCGCGGTAACTGCGTGGTTTGCTGCCAAAAATTTTGTGGTGAAACGGGCAGTTCATCGGCCGCAGGTAATACGTCGCCCCTTCCCGCTCCATCCCGGCATACATTTCGTCTTCGTAATAGGGCAAATGGCCACTGCGTAGATAGAGGGACTCTTTGGCAATGTGTGGCGTGCTGACGCGCACATACCCGGCGGCGTCTTCCACTTCATGCGCCAGCTTTTCCAACTCCTCGCGCAGGATGTTGCCATTGGGCAGCCACAACGGCAGCCCCGGCCCAATCTCGTCATCCAGGATAAAGATTTCCAATTCACGCCCCAATTTGCGATGGTCGCGCTGCTTTGCTTCTTCCAACAGTTGCAAATGGGCCAGCAACTCCTGTTTATTGTGCCAGGCCGTGCCATAGATGCGCTGCAACATCGGTCTTTTTTCGTCACCGCGCCAGTACGCCCCGGCAATGCTCATCAACTGGAAAGCGTCGGGCGGGATCTGCCCCATGTGCGCCACGTGCGGCCCGCGGCATAAATCTTCGAAGCTATCCTGCCGGTACGTGCTAATCATTTCGCCCGTCTGCGCCAGTTCTTCAATCAGTTCCAGCTTGTAAGGCTGGTTGTGGAAGAGTTGGCGGGCTTCGGCGGCGCTGACCTCCCGGTACAGCAGGGGATGTTTCCCGGCGATAATCTGGCGCATTCGTTTTTCCAGCCAGGGTAGATCGTCGGGTTTGAACGAACGGTGTCTTCCATCGTCGTCCACGCCCAGGTCAAAATCGTAGTAAAAGCCGTTGTCAATGGGCGGCCCAATCGCCAGCTTCGCCGCCGGGTACAATTCCAACACCGCCTGCGCCAATACGTGTGCGGCCGTGTGCCGAATGCGGTACAAATCAGACTGTTCATAGGGTTGTTGGTTCTGTTCAGACATGATGTCCTCCTTTGCCAATTGTCATTCCGAGTGGAGTCTTCGGAACGAGGAATCTTTCTCGTGTACCAGTGGGAGAGATTCCTCCTCGCAGACTCGTCGGAATGATAGTTTGGGCTAAACAAAAAGGCCGCTCATGGGAGCGGCCTCTTAACTCTTTACCGATTACCGGTCACCGATTACCGATGACCGGCAAAGCCACTCATAACTCCATTCTCTTGGTAGTGATCTGGGTAGTGGTGCGCGTAATGAACTCAGACACGTGTACCGCGCCCCGATCTTCCTCATCGCGGGTACGGACGGCCACTGCGCCGTTTTCCATTTCCTTGTCACCCACTACCAGCATGTAGGGGATTTTTTGCAGTTGGGCGTTGCGGATTTTTTTGTTCATGCGGTCGCTGCTGTCATCCACCTGCACGCGCATCCCGGCGGCCCGCAGTTGAGTGGCAACCTGGCGGGCATAGTTGTTGTGCCGGTCGGCAATGGGCACCATCATCACCTGTACCGGGGCCAGCCACAGTGGAAACGCGCCGTTGAAATGTTCGATCAGGATGCCCACAAAGCGCTCCATACTGCCAAACGGGGCGCGGTGAATCATCACCGGGCGGTGTTTATGCCCGTCCTCGCCCGTGTATTCCAGGTCAAACCGTTCCGGCAGCAGGAAATCCACCTGCACTGTGCCTAACTGCCATTCCCGTTTCAATACATCGCGGAAAATAAAGTCCAGTTTGGGGCCATAGAACGCGGCTTCACCTTCTTCAATCGTGTAATTCATGCCTGCTTTGTCGGCCGCCTGGCGGATGGCGCTGATGCCTTTGGCCCACATCTCCGGCGACCCGGCGTACTTGTCACTGCTTGGGTCATTTGTTCCCAGCCGGGCGCGGAAATCGTGGAAGCCCATTGTCTGGAAGACAAACTGAATCAGGTCTACCACGCCGATGAACTCCTCTTCCAGTTGGTCGGGCGTGACGAAGAGGTGGGAATCATCCACCGTGAAGCCGCGCACGCGCGTCAGCCCGGTCAGTTCGCCACTCTGTTCGTAGCGGTAGACGGTGCCAAATTCGGCCAGACGCAGGGGCAGGTCACGGTAACTGCGCGCTTCGCTGCGGTAAATCTCAATGTGGTGCGGACAGTTCATGGGCTTGAGCATGAACTTTTCCTCGTCCACGTCAATGGGTGTGTACTGGCTGGCTTTGTAGTAAGGGTAATGCCCGCTGGTGATGTACAAATCCAGCTTGCCGATGTGCGGCGTGATGACCGGCAGGTAACCGCGTTCAAGTTGTGCCTGACGCAGGAAGGTTTCCAGCGTTTCGCGCAGCACGGCCCCTTTGGGCAGCCACAGCGGCAGGCCGGAGCCAACGAGTTGGGAGATGTGGAACAGCCCTAATTGTTTGCCCAGGCGGCGGTGGTCACGTGCTCTGGCTTCTTCCAGCAAGCGCAGGTATTCGTCCAGCTCTTCTTTGTTGTGCCAGGCGGTGCCGTAGATGCGCTGCAACTGCGGGTTGTTTTCGTTGCCGCGCCAGTACGCGCCGCCGGTACGCAGCAGCTTGACGGCGTTGGCTTTGACTTGTTTGGTGAATCTGACGTGCGGCCCGCGGCAGAGGTCCACAAAGTTGCGCTGTTTGTAGATGCTGACTTCACTTGCAGGCACGGCCGTTGCCTCTCCATTTTCGTCCAGTTTACCCGCCGCTAAATCAGCGATCAGTTCCAGCTTGTAGGGCTGGTTGGCAAAAAAGGTTTGCGCTTCAGGGATGCTCATGGCCGAATGTTCAAACGGCGCGTTATCCTTGAGCAGTGATTTCATCCGTTCTTCGATCTGCGCCAGATTTTCCTCGGAAAAGGTGCGCGGTTTGCCGTTTTCTTTGCCCAGGTCAAAGTCATAATAAAAGCCATCTTCAATGGGCGGGCCAATGGCTAATTTGGCTTCGGGGAACAGTTCCAGTACCGCTTCAGCCATGACGTGCGCGGCCGAATGGCGGATGCGGTACAGTTCCGATTCGGGATAGGGGATATTTGTTTCGGACATAATCAATCTCCAGTTCTTGAGACTGGGAGATTATGAGACTGGGAGATTTGCTCTAGTCTCTCAGTCTCCTGGTCTCTCAATCTCCAAATAAAAACGCCATCACCCACATTGGGGCGATGGCGCTCGCGGTTCCACCCAAATTCGGTAATCGGTAAACGGTAATCCGTAATCGGCGCTTTACCGATAACCCTCATTGACGGCCGTTAACGGGGCCAACCGGGTTTTCTTACTTAGTTAAAGTAGGGCAGACACATGGTCTGCCCTGGGGAGGGCAAACAATATAGTTTGCCCATACCATTCAGAAAACCACTCCTGGGGGGTTTTGGTTAGGGGTGGAATGGTGGCGGCTCACAGCCTACGGCCGTCCACTCTCTGTCATCTACCGGCTAACTACTCGTCCCAATCATCGTGTTACAAGGTGCTGTTGTGAGATGGTGATTATAAGATCGATAATGGTAAAGTCAAGCCTTTTTCTTTTTCTGGCCAGGGCTTTTCAGTAAAAATATAGAAGCTGGTGGCCGGCATTTCTGGTAAAGGGCTATGCCGTTCAAATAACCGGGGATGATGTTTTATAAGGTACTCAGACTGGTAGCTTCTCCTCGATCTCTTTTTCTGTCAGGGCCAACGTCCGTCCGCCCGCCAACATCCCACGCAGTACCAGCACACTGCCACCGCTAATGAGAACCAGCGCCCCCAGCAGGCTGACGCCGCCGGAAAGAATGGTTGTCATCATCACAAACAAGCCCGCCGACAGGAAGGTGATGATTGTTCCGGCCTTTACCAAGCCGGGTTTTTGGGCCAGATGACCGCAGACGAAAAGGGCCAGGCCGGTGCTGAACGGCAACGCGGGCCACAAGATGGCCCAGGCATCCCACCAACCAGTCACGGCCGTGAACTGCAACACCAACCCCAACACGCCAATTTTGATCGCCGGGATGAGAAACCAGACAATGCGCATGAAGATGGCTGTGGCTAAGAATCCCAGCGCCAGCGCCAGCAATATCATCGGCCAGAAAGTGGCCCAGGCGCCCCACCAGAACACACCATCCCACAACAGCAGCAGACTGACCATGAGGATGGGGAAGCCGGGAATAAAAAGTGGGGCTAACCGGCGGGGATTTCCGGCCAGAAAGGGGGCAGCGACAAAGGCCATGCCCACGGCCGTGATCCACAACGGCCATAATTCCAGGCGCAGCCCAATCCAACCCAGAAAGGTGTTGTTCAGCAGCGCCAGCCCACCAACCAACATCAATCCCAATCCGATCACATTTGTCATTCGTTTACTCATCATGTTCACTCCTTTTTAGGTTTGTAGTAGGCGATTTATCGCCTTTTGACGGCGATGAATCGCCTACTACGAACAAAGCATTTCAGTTGTGAATAGGGTATGGATTGGACACGGCCGTTGCCTATCCCCCACCTAACCATTGGCTAACAAAACACCTGACAGGTCTGCCAGACCTGTCAGGTGTTAATCTACAAAAATTGCCATGAGGGTGAAGATGAAGGTAGCAACGAGGGAAATGCGGCGCAGGCGGCGGCCAAGGGATTGGCTCCACAATTCTGTCTGGCCCTGGGTGGCTTTGTTGGCGGTGTACCAGATGACGCCCATGATCAAGAAGATCTCCAACGGCCACAGATAAGACCATTGGTGCCAGTTTCCACTGAGGTTGTAATAGATGAGAAGAAAGCCGTTGCCCAGGAAAAAGCCGATGGGAATGAGCAGCCAGATGACGCGCGTTTTGTACATGATGTGGGCAAACCCGGCAGCGATGAGCAGAAATTCTATGGGCCAGCCCCGCGCAAAAATGTCATTGGCTACGCCCAGCAGCATGGCCAGGATGAGGTTGCCGCTGATGAAGATGGTAAACGCGGTCAGAATGGCCTGGGCTACCTGCCTGCCAGTGACGGGGGGGAGAGGGGCGGAGGGGACAAGCGGCACGGCCGTGTCCAATTTCTCCGGCGGCATTTTCGCTGCTTCCTGCTCTTTTAATTGGGCGAGTTGCCCCGTCCATGATCCGTCCTGCGTGGCGGTGGTGTCGGCGGCGGCGAAGGGGGCGGCCTTCAGCCCGGCGCGGGATGTGCCCGAATAGACGGCGACGGATTCGGCAGGCGCGTCTGGGGTGGTGAAGGAAAGGGGCAGCGAGATGTGTTCCGGCGGGATGATGCCTGCGTCTTGGGCGGCCTGGCGCAGGGCAGCGGCCATTTCCGGTGCGTTTTGGTAGCGGTCTTCGGGCGACTTTGCCAGGGCCTTGAGGACGATGCGTTCAAAGGGTTCGGGGATGGTGGGTTCGATGTCGCGGGGCAGGGGCAGGGGGTCGTTGACGTGTTTCATCAGGATCGCCAATGGTGTATCGGCGTCATACGGGGGCTGGCGGGTGAGCATTTCATAAAAGACGACGCCTAAGGAATAGAGGTCGCTGCGGGCGTCGCTGACCCCTTTCAAGCCCTGCTCTGGGGCCATGTAGTTGAGCGTGCCTAACAGGGCGCCGGATACAGTGTAGCGGGTGCCGCCGATTATTTGGGCGATGCCAAAATCGGCCAGCACCACCTGGCCGCGCCGGGTGAGCAGGATGTTGGCCGGTTTGATGTCGCGGTGGATCATGCCTTCCTGGTGGGCATAGGCCAGCCCATCGAGTACATCGAGCAGGATGCGCGTCATCTCCCCATACGGCATGATTTCGCCGCGCACGCGGTATTCGTTGAGGCGGGCGTGTAGGGTGTCGCCGTCGAGCAGTTCCATGACCATGTAGGGGATGTCGTCCTGGGTGTCGAAGTCGAAGACCTGGATGATGTGGGGGTGGCGCAGATTGGCCACGGCCTGGGCTTCGCGGCGGAAGCGGGCCAGGAAGGTCTCATCTTCCACCAGGTCTGAGCGCAGCACTTTGATGGCCACGAAGCGGTCTAGCTGGGGATGGTAGCCGCGATAGACGCGGGCCATGCCGCCGCTGCCTAATGGTTCTAAGACGCGATATTTGCCGAGGGTTTGTCCTGCTAATGATGTGGCGGCCATTGTTAGTGCTCTTGTGATTTAGTGATCTGGTGATCAGGTAATTGGGTAAATGGGTAATTGAGTAATTGCGGTAATTACCCATTTACCCAATTACTATCTTACGGCCGTGCCCCTTTCCCTGCCTAACCACTGGCTAACAATCAGCTATCCAATGTCGAGCTTGTAGCCCCGGCCGCGAATCGTGAGCAGGAGTTGGGGGGTGGCGGGGTCGGTTTCCAGCCGAGTGCGCAGGCGGCGTACCAGGTTTTCAATCTGGTAATCGTAGACGCCGCTCTGGTATTCAGGCCAGACGGCCGTGCCAATATCATCCTTGGTGCAAACTTCGCCGCGCCGGGCAAACAGGTAGGCCAGCAAATCAAACTCCTTGGGGGCCAGGGCCACCAACTGCCGATTTACCCGCACGACCCCGGCAATCACATCTACTTCCAGTTCGGGCACGGCCGTTTCCTGGGTGGTCACTTCCGGGTCACGGAAGGTGAATACCACATCCCCCACCTTGATCTGGTCGCCATCGCGCAGTTGCATGGGGACGTGAATGCGCTCGCCATTGAGAAAGGTGCCGTTGGTGCTGCCTAAATCTTCCAGCATGGCCCGCCAGCCCTGTCGCACCACGCGGGCGTGTTCCCGCGAGACGCGCGTGCTGCTGATGACAACATCGTTTTCCACGGCGCGACCAATGATGACGGCCGTGCCGCTCAGCACATGCTGCCGTCCGGTTGGGTCTACGAGAGAGGGAGCTTCTTTACTCATGAGTTCCTGTCCGGCACAAGGCTACGCGGTTCAGGAAAAGTTGTCAATGCATGAGAGGATTGGGCACGGCCGTATCTTTTTTGTTACCATACGCCCCATGCGACGAATCCTGGTACTGTTTAGCAGTTTCGGGTTGTTGTGTTGGCTGGCCCTATCGTTCCAAGAAGCTCTATTGGCCGCACCTGTTTCGGCCATCAGTCATCGGTCATCGGTCATCAGCGCAAAAGACATTGACCATTTCCCATTAACCATTCCCTACACCCTCTACCTGCCATTCGTCTATACGCCACCATCCCCTTTACCTCCGCCGTTACCGCCCCCTGTACCTTATTCAGCTACTCCGCCCATTGATTTTACGGCCGTGCGCGCCGACCTACAGGAACAAGGGCTAGACTTGGCCTTCAACAAAATTGGCTTCCACACCGCCTTCTCCGACTACGACATCCAGCTACAACAATGGATGACCGCCATGGACGCCGCTGGGGTCCCCTTTGTTCTCAAAAGCGTAGACAACGCCCAACCGCTGGTGTTCGCCCAAAACCTGATGCAGCAGAGCGGCGTTCCCCACATCCTGATCTACCGGCGCAGCAGCCCAGATTATGATCTGCCGGACTACAACCTGCCGCCAGACATCGCCGCGCAAGAGCATTGGGCACGGCATACGGCCGTGTGGCCCCCAGAGCTAGACCCCAGCCTGGTGTGGATTGAAACCGTCAACGAAGTAGATAAAAACCGCACCCCCTGGCTGGCCGCCTTTGCTCTGGAAACGGCCAAACTGGCGCTGGCCGATGGCTACAAATGGGCCGCCTTCGGCTGGGCCAGCGGCGAGCCGGAGTCAACCCATTGGGCAGACCCCACCATGCGCCAATTCCTGCAAATGGTGGGTGAACATCCTGACCAGTTAGCCATTGCCCTCCATGAATACAGCTATGAAGTCGAAGATATTGGTCGCTGGTACCCCTATCTGGTGGGACGCTTTCAACTGCTGTTCCAGGTGTGCGACAACTACAACATCCCCCGACCCACAGTGCTGATCACCGAGTGGGGTTGGGAGTATAACCATGTGCCGCCGCCAGAAATTGCCATGCAGCACATTCAGTGGGCTTCCTGGCTGTATGCGGCCTATCCGCAGGTGAAAGGGGCGGTCATCTGGTATCTGGGTGGGGGCTTTGGCAATATTGATGATGAGACGGCCTTGCTCATTGCACCGGTGGGGGAGTACGGCCGTAGCCACTACTTCGCTTACACCCCCGGCATCGGCACAATTGACCCCGATCTCTTCGCCCCAGATTGAAGTAAAAAAAGACGGCCGTAACGGATACGGCCGTCTCCCACTGCTTACTGATCAATCCCCCACCGCCGCCTGCGGCACGACGGCCGTCTGCGGCACAAACACCTGGTTAAACTGCGCCTCTTCCGTCGAGCCTTTCAACGCGGCCGTAGAAGCCAGCCCCCCTGTCACTACCTGCTGAATTTCATCAAAATACCCCGCGCCCACAAAGCTCTGATGTTTGATGGCCCGGAAGCCCTCTTTTTCCATGGCAAACTCTTTTTCTTGCAAACGCGAGTAACCGGCCATACCCTCTGCCTGGTATGCCTGCGCCAGTTCAAACATGCTGGCATTCAGCGAGTGGAAACCGGCCAGCGTCACAAAC
This sequence comes from uncultured Ardenticatenaceae bacterium, assembly GCA_964467705.1. Classification (GTDB taxonomy): domain Bacteria; phylum Chloroflexota; class Anaerolineae; order Promineifilales; family Promineifilaceae; genus CAADGU01. The sequence continues at coordinate 12,548 of CAYXUZ010000180.1, forward strand.
TGGAATTTGTACCCCATCTCGCCCAATTCTTTCTGGAAATTGGCAATGGTCTTCTCGTCCAGTTTCAGCTTCCAATTGAAGGAAGGTGAACAGTTGTAGGCCAGCATCTTGCCGGGGAATTGCGCATGTATGGCTTCGGCAAACTGTCGCGCTTCCTCCAGATCGGGCGTGGAGGTCTCGCACCAGATCAGGTCAGCGTAGGGGGCATAGGCCAGGCCACGGGCAATTGCCATTTCGATGCCACCGGTAATGTGATAGAACCCTTCGTG
>CAYXUZ010000181.1:0-12811 GCA_964467705.1 uncultured Ardenticatenaceae bacterium
CAGTCTACCTTAAAGTCGCTGTTTTTTCTGTCCTAATTCTTTAGGCCATTATACATCTTGGTGCAGACCTACAAATCGTTTAGTTGGTGGTTGCTTACCTTCTATCTTATCATGCGTCAAATCCGTCAGCGTGGCGAAGTGGTAGCCGCGTTTTTGCAGGGCGGGCAGGATGCGGCGCAGCACGGCGACCGTGCCCTGCCGTTCGCAGTCGCCATCGTGCAGCACAATGATGGCCCCCGGTTGCACATTGCCCAAAATGTAACCAACCTCAAACTCTACCTGCTGGAACTGGGCGTCGTAGGGGTAGATGGAACCGACCACACAGCGGTAGTGATACGGCCGTATCTGTTCCAACATCCGCGCATTATACCAACCCGAACCGGGCCGGAACCAGCGCACCGGGCCAAAGGGGGAGATGTGGGTGGTTGCCAGTTGGCGCTCAAACTCCTCCGCACTCAGGGTAATACTGCGCCGGTCGCTCATCAGATGGTTGCCCAGTTCATGCCCCTCAGCCACAATGCGCCGCAAAATCGCCTCATTGCCCGGCACATGGCCGCCAATAATAAAAAAGGTGGCCTTTACCCCATACTCCGCCAGCACATCCAGAATTTGCGGTGTCAATTCCGCATGAGGGCCGTCATCAATGGTCAGTGCCACCACCTTCTCGCGCGTGTGGGCATGGAACAGCACCTCATCTGACGTACTCTGCTCAATCAGGCGCGAAAAAAGGCGCGACTTAAAAAAGAAAGTCACCGAGGCCAGCGTACTCAGGCCAGCCATTACCAGCAACCCATTTCGAATGCGGCGTATACTTCTATTCATGGTATCTGGGAGGATACCAGAGATTGGAGGTGGCCCCATCTCTCATCTCTAATCTCTAATCTCCAATCGCCCATCTTCCTCCACCAACAACCGCCGCAGCACCTTGCCAATGAAGGACTTGGGCAGCGTTTCCCGGAATTCGATGTCCCAGGGCACAGCATACGGTTCCAGGCGGCGGCGGCAGAGGTCCAGCAGTTCCTCTTTGGTCAGGTTCGCGCCAGGGCGGGGGACGACAAATGCCTTCACCTTTTGCCCTTCTGCGGCGCGACCCACGCCGACGACAGCCACTTCTAACACACGCGGATTTTCATACAACACTTCCTCCACATCACGCGGGAAGACGGTGTATTCACCAAAGACAATGGTATCCTTTTTGCGGCTGATGATGCGGAAGTAGCCATCGTCATCTTGAACGGCCACATCGCCCGTATCCAGCCAGCCATCATCCAGCACAATGCTGTTGTCTAGCGTGCCATCCGCCTGCCAGTAGCCCTGCATCACCTGAGGGCCACGCACCACCAGTTCGCCGATGTGGCCTACGGGCACATCGGCGGCCGTGACCAGATCAATGATTTTGGCATCGGTGTTGGGCAGGGGGACGCCAATGGAGCCGGGTTTGCGCAGGCCGTAGAGCGGGTTGGCGTGGGTGACGGGGGCGGCTTCGGTGAGGCCATATCCTTCGACGAGACGGCCGTGACTCAACTTCTCAAACGCCTCCTGCACCTCCACCGGCAAGGGGGCTGCGCCACTGATACACGCCTTCACCGAGGAGAGGCCATAATTGCGCACATCCGACGCCTGGTTCAGCGCCATATACATCGCCGGCACACCCGGAAACATCGTCACCTTGTGGTCGCGGATATGCTCCAACACCTGCGTCACATCAAACACCGGCAGCAGCACAATGGTCGCCGCCAACGCAATGGGCACACTCATGGCGCTGATCAGCCCGTAGCTGTGAACCAACGGAATGGCGGACAGGAACACCTCCTGCCCATAGGCCAGATCGGGCACCCAATGGCGTGTTTGCAGTGTGTTTGCCACCAGGTTGTAATGGGAGAGCGTGACCCCTTTGGGCTGGCTGGTGGTGCCGCTGGTGTACAAAATGGCGGCCAGATCGGTCGGTTTCACTTCCAAATCCAGCGGGGTTATGGGCGCGTCCTGGCGAATGGTGGACATGCGCTGCCCCAGGCTGCGCGCCATCTCCTTGTGCCGCTCTTCATCATCGGCAATGCCAAAACGTTCAATGAGTTTCTGGTAGACGGAGGCGGACACGGCCGTGCGCAAATCCGCAAAAATAAAATGTTGGATCCCCGTCCGCTGCTGGATCGCCTGCGCCAGTTCACCAAAACTGTGGACGGTTACCACCACCTTCGGCTGCGTCTCCGCAATTTGTTGAATGATGGTGGCCGCGTCCGCCTCCACATTGGGCAGCACAGCGATGGCCCCTGCCCGCAGCACCCCATAAAAAGCGACCACCATCTGGGGCATATTGGGCAAAATGATCATCACCCGGTCGCCGGGCCGCACTCCCATGCCATGAAACACATGGCTCATCTGGTTGACCTGCTCGTTTAGCTCTTTGTAGGTGAGATGGGAGCCATAAAAGCTGAGCGCCCGGCGGCGCGGCAGCCATTCGGCGGCGCTTTCCAGGAAATCGGGCAACGGCCGTTTGGGAATGGGAATCGAAGGTGGCGTACCGGGGCTGTAACTCTTCAGCCAACTGCGGTTTTGCAATGGGTTGGCATGGTTGCCGCCTTCGCGCCAGGAGCGTGACCGGCTTTCCACAAAACGCTCAATGGCGCGGGTGACGGCCTGGTGGCGTTCCAACTGCACCTTGTGTTTGGCCGACCCTACATCCACCACTTCCGCGTTGGGCACCATCTTGCCCACATCTTCAAAGACACGGCGTGGGAAATAGTTGTCCCGTTCGCCGGTGATGACCAGGGTGGGCGTGGTGATATTGCGCAGCAGCGGCCAACCCTGCCAGCGGCGCATATTATTCGCCATCATATTTTTGACCACATGGATTTCGGCGTCCCAGCGCGTGCGGTATTTCCACAACGGCCGTAGCCAGTTCAGCGGCAATTTCAACAGCCACTTGGCAAACCAGGGCAGTGGGTACTCCCCGGCCGTAGCAATCAGCACCAGTTTATCTAACTGCGCCGGGTACGCATTGGCATACTCCACACAAATCGAACCGCCAAACGAATGGCCGACTAACGAAAATTGCGGCGGCAGTGCTAACTTCTGGCTGATAGCATACAGGTCAGCTACCAGTTCATCCATCGTATAGCGGGTGTAAGGCGCATCGCTCTGCCCATGCCCGCGCAAATCAGGGGCAATAACACGGTGATTGTGGCTGGCAAAATAGTTGATCTGAAATTCCCACGACTCCAACACCCCGGCGTAGCCATGCACAAAGACAATGGTATGTTCTGCCCCCTCCGGCCATAAATCCAATACACTCAGTTCCGCCCCGGCAATACCGGGAATAGGCACATTGCGCCGGTACAGGTCATAGTCGAACAAGATCTCGCGCCGTTTTACACCAAGCAGTTTCTTTTTCATATGGGCCACGTGTGGAGTAGCGCCCAGCACAGGGCAAAACCGCTTTGTTCATCCCAGACGGAAAAGCCCTGTGCCTGACGCCGCTGTTATCTGGGAGTTGGTAGAATGAAAACAGATTATAAAGGGATTTAACCTGTAGGGCGATTTTCTAAATCGCCCTACTCAATCACCAAAACTGATGCCTAAATCTCTTGCCGTCATCACGGTGTCGCAGTCCAGTGGTACCTGTTTCATGCGCCCGGCTACCTGTTCTAATGGTACATAATTCACCGTGGGCGGGTCCAGCGCCACCATAATGCCGGATTGCCCTTCGGCCAGGGCGCGCACGGCCGCCGCGCCAAACCGCAACGAGATGAGCCGGTCATACGCCGTGGGCGGGCCGCCGCGCAACAAATGGCCCAAGACCACTGTGCGTGTTTCTTTCCCGGTTAATGCTTCCAATGCGGCCCCTACTTTTTGTCCGATACCACCCAGCCGCTCTGCCTGGCCGATAGCTTTGCCCTGAATGACAAAATTACCGCCTACTGGTCGAGCGCCTTCGGCTACGACAACAATGGAAAAGTCACGGCCGTCGCGCCCCCGTTCCCGTATCTTTTCCGCCACTTTGTTAATGTCATACGGAATTTCTGGGATCAAAATGACATCGGACGAACCGGCCACACCGGCATCCAGGGCGATCCAGCCCGCATACCGCCCCATCACTTCCACCAGGATAATCCGTTGGTGGCTTTCGGCCGTGGAGTGCAGCCGGTCAATACATTCGGTGGCAAAGGCCACGGCCGAATGAAAACCAAAGGTGGCTACCGTTTTATCCAGGTCATTATCAATTGTTTTGGGCACCCCCACCACAGTCAGCCCTTTTTGTGCCAGCACATAAGCGATTTCTAGCGAGCCATCACCACCGATAGAGATCAATGCGTCCAGCCCGGCTTCATGAAATCGGCTTATCAACTCATCACTACGGTCAATCTCTTCATAACCACCTTCGGCATTTAAGACGGGATAACTTAATGGATTCCCGCGATTAGTTGTACCCAGGATTGTGCCCCCCAGGTGAGTGATGCCCCGCACTTTTTGGGGTGTCAGGGAGATAAGGCCCCCGTTGGGAAATTGTTCGGGCATGAGCAGCCCGTTGTAGCCGTCCCGAATGCCCACACATTCCCAGCCCCGGTGATGGGCAGCCAAAACGACGGCACGGATAACAGCATTGAGGCCAGGAGCGTCACCGCCCCCGGTGCTGATGGCAATGCGTTTGATTTTCATTTCAATCACTCTCCTTATTCGCTACAATAGCCGTTGTCACGGCCGTTCCCTATTGTCACCACTGGTCGGGCATTTGCAAGTGACAAAAGACACAGGCGGCAGGTTACTTGCTACCTGCCACTTGCTACCAAAACAGGTTGAGATGCTTTTGCGTGATTCATGGTTTACTCTGGTGCGTTTTGGTTTTCGCCTGCTGTATAACGAGATGGCCTGGACGTATGGCCCAGTCAGTTGGGGCGTGTCGTTGGGGCAGTGGCGGCAGTGGCAGTTAGCAGCGCTGCCCTTTGTGCAGGGGCGGCGGGTGCTGGAATTGGGGCATGGACCGGGCCATATGCTGCTGGCGCTGCAAAACCAGGGCTTTGATGTGGTAGGGCTGGATTTGTCGCCGCACATGGGGTGGCAGGCGCAAAAGCGGACGCAGCGTACCGTGCCGTTGGTGCGGGGGATGGTGCAGGAGCTGCCATTTGCCACGGCCGTGTTCGACACCATCCTCTCTACTTTTCCCACCGACTACATCATTGACCCGCTCACGTTGGCGGCAGTGTATCGGGTGTTAAGGAAGAACGGCCGTCTGGTCATCGTCCCCGAAGGCCATCTCAACGGGCAGGGGCACATCTACCGTTTTATTGACTGGCTGTTCACCATCACCGGGCAGCGTGAAGGGGTTTTCACCGAAGAGGAGGGGCACATCTGGCCCGCCGACGCCCTGTGGGAACCCATTCGCCAGCGTTTCACCGCCGCCGGTTTTAGCCTGACCGTCGAACGTATTCAGCTTCCGCGCAGCGGGGTGACGGTGCTGGTGGCGACCAAACCTCCCGGAGCTTCCAAAGCTCCGGGAGGTTCAGGTTGAACGGCATATGAACAAAGTCGCAAGGGGACACGGCCGTTGGTAAAATGCCTACCATGATCCGCGAAGGACGCGAAGAAACGCGAATAGGCTCTGCGCCTCCGCGTCTCAGCGTTAATTTTCAATCTCAGGACTTTGTATGAACAATTGGCAACCCGAAGAGAATGACCCACCCCCCGACACCCCCCGACCCGCTTCCCGCAGTCAACAGGTGATCCTGTTTCTGGTGGCAGGCATAGTCATTTTGCTGGATCAATTCAGCAAGCAACTGGTGGAACAGTCGCTGGCACTGTATGAAGTATGGGCGCCTGTCCCGGCCATTGAACCCTTCTTCCGCATTATGCACGCCACCAATACCGGCGCCGCCTTTGGCCTGTTTCAGGGTGGCAGCCTTTTGTTTGCCATCCTGGCGCTGGTTGTGAGTGTGGGCATCATTTACTATAACCATTCCCTGCCCGCTGGTAACAACTGGCTGCGCGTGGCCCTGGGGCTGACGCTCGGCGGCGCATTGGGAAACCTGATTGACCGCTTCCGTCTGGGGCACGTTACCGACTTCCTCGATTTTGGCCCCTGGCCCATCTTTAATGTGGCCGACATGGCCGTTGTCGGCGGGGCCATCCTGCTCGCCTGGCTGACCTGGCGAGAATCGCGCCAGGCGAAGCAAGCGGAGTTGGATGAGGTGTTTTAGTATTTTGGTGATTTAGTATTTTGGTGCTTTAGTGCTTTCGTGTTTTGGGGTTCAGTCACGCCAACACACAAACACAAAAACACAAAATCACACAAACACAAAATCACACAGTCACCATTCCCATGACCAATCATCAAGTTAACCTCACGCTCGATAATCCCGGTGAGCGGCTAGACCGGGCGCTGGTACAGGTGTTGCCGCAGTTGTCACGCACGGCCGTGCAAAAGCTCATCAAGGACGGGCAGGTGTTGGTGGACGGCCGAGTCGCCAAAGCCAGCCAGCAGTTAGAAGGCGGCGAGCAGGTGCAGGTGACGCTGCCCGAACCGGTGAACACTGACCTGGTGCCCGATGACATCCCCCTGGACATCCGCTACGAAGACGATGACCTGCTGGTGGTGAACAAACCGGCGGGCATGGTCGTCCATCCTGGCACCGGCCATTATCGCGGTACGCTGGTCAATGCGGTACTGGCGCACTGCCCGGACGTGCTGGGCGTGGGTTACGAAAAGCGCCCCGGCATCGTGCATCGTCTGGACAAATACACCTCCGGCCTCATTGTCGTCGCCAAAAATGACCGCGCCATGCACGTCATCCAGAGCCAATTTAAGCGGCGCACGGTGGATAAACGGTATGTGGCGTTGGTGGAGGGTCGGCTCAACCCGCCGGACGCGCTCATTGATGCACCTATCGGCCGCAACAAACAAGAGCGTAAAAAGATGGCCGTTATCCCCCTCAACCAATCGGCCACCTCGCGCCCGGCACAAACGCGCTACCACACCCTGACCAATTATGAAGGCTGTACACTGGTGGAGTGCCACCCGCTAACGGGGCGCACTCACCAGATTCGCGTCCACATGGCTTACATCGGCTATCCGGTTGTGGGGGATAATGTCTACGGCCGTGCCCGTGTGCGTACCTCCCTCGGTCGCCACTTTTTACACGCGGCGTATATTGCCTTTCAACGGCCGTCTGACTACCAACAAATCATCTGCGAAGCCGAACTCCCCCCCGAACTGACCGCGTATTTGGGCAAACTGGTGATCGTGTGATCGTATGTTTTTGTGCTTGTGTACCTGAACACTAAAACACACAAACACTAAATCACTCTTCTTCTTCCGCCCCTCCGGCCGCACCATGCGGATTTGCCAGATTGCGGCGCACAAAATCTTCCACCAGCAGCAACATCCCACCGGCATGGTTGATTGTCGCCAACAGCTTGGACATCGTGTCCACCTCTTCCACCTGCTCATCCACAAACCATTGCAAAAAGTTCAGGCTGGCATAATCCTGGTCCTCGCGGGCAATTTTGACCAGGTTATTGATCTGGTCGGTCACCTTTAGCTCCTGATCCAGGGCAAACTGCACTGCTTCCGCCGCCCCGGCAAACGCATTCTTCAATTCCGGGGTGCTGGGGATAAGTGGCTTCGCGCCGGTGTCCAGCAAGAAGTGGACAAATTTCATGGCGTGCATCCGTTCTTCTTCCGCCTGTCGGTAGAAAAAGGCGGCCAGATCAGGCAGACTCTCGGCGTCAAAATAAACCGCAATGGCAATATACTGCTGCGAGGCGCTAAACTCGCTTTGAATTTGGGCATTCATGGTGTCCACGACACGGGGTTTCACAATCATCGTTTTCTCCTTTTTAGATACCGCGATTGGGCAAATCGCGTTACCGCTTTTTACCGATGATTGGATTATACCAACGGCCGTCATCACACGGCATCTTTTGTCACCGTGTACGAAGCTGGCAGTCTGGTGATGAAATGGCAGACGGCCGTGCCCTGGCAGTCGCCGCCGCAGTGGGGGATATGGGCGCTTGCCGCCGTCGCGCCGGAAGAAAGCCGCCCCTTGCGCACCCAAAAGGCGACCATATCGGCCACGACCCCTGATTCCAGGTTCAGCCGTTGGCTCAATTCCTGAATGGTGAGGGGGCCGTTGGTTTGTTCAATTTCGTGGAGGAGTTGGTGTAACATGGTGAACTGTGAACCGTAATCCGTAACCCGTAATCCGTAATCGGATAACGGATTACGGGTTACGAAAGTAAAATCCGCCCCACCTGGAAGGCCAGCCACGCCAGCAGCCAGGCCAGCAGAAGTTGGCCGCCGATGCTGAGCCACATCCAGCGTGTGCCCAACTCCTGCTTTTCGGCGGAGATGGCCACAACGCAGGGGGTGTAGATGAGGATAAAAACCATGAACGCCAGACCGGCGGCGGCCGCGTGCCCGCCGCTGGTTCGGGTAAATTCTTGCTGAATAGCGGCCATCAGCCCGGTTGGTTCCAGTTCCGCATCGTCGCCAAACAGGTTGATGCCCAGGATGCCCGGCAGCGTCTTGAGCGTGTCTCTGATCGCCTGCACAAAACTTTGCCCGATCCACAGTATATCTTCCAGGAAGGTCGGCGTGTTTTCGTCGTCGGCGTCATCAGGAATGGCGTATGTCTGCGCCAGGGTGGTGATAACCACTTCTTTGGCGACTAAGCCGGTGAGCAGGGCGCCGCTGGCCTGCCAGGAGCCAAAGCCCAACGGTTCCAGCACCGGGGTTAAGGTTTGGGAAACGGTGGCAAAGAGACTGTCGGGCACGGCCGTGTCCGCAAACCCACTTTCCCCCCGCACCGGTACCGCCTTCAACAACCAGATGAGCAAGCTGGTGAGCAAAATAAGGGTGGCCGCATGGTGCAGGAAAGCGCGCACCCGTGCCCAGGTATGGAACCAGAGGCCACGCAGCGAGGGCAGGCGGTACGGCGGCAGTTCCATTACCAGCCCGGACTGCTCTTTGCCCTGAAAGAGCGTGTGTTTGAGCAAGAGGCCCAACAGCACGGCCGTGACAATGCCCAGCACATACAGCCCAAAAATGACCAGCCCCGCCTGCTGCGGGAAAAAGATGGCGGCGAACAAGATATACACCGGCAGCCGTGCCCCGCAGCTCATAAAGGGCACCAGCAGCCCGGTGAGGATGCGGTCTTTTTCGTTCTCCAACGTGCGTGTGGCGTAAATGGCGGGCACGCTGCACCCAAAACCGACCAGCATAGGCAGGAAACTTTTGCCGTGCAGCCCCAACCGGCTCATCCAGCGATCCATCACGAAAGCAGCGCGGGCCATGTAGCCGGAATCTTCCAGCGCCGCCAGCGCCAGGTAGAGGAAAATCAACACGGGGATAAAGACCAACACGCCGCCCACCCCGGCAATCAAGCCATCCACAAAGAGGGAAACCAGCCAGGTGTCTTGCAGGTTTACGGCCGTCAACAACGCCACCCCCCACCGCGCTACCGGCCCATTGATCACCCCGTCAATCCAATCCAGCAAGGGGGCGGAACTTTCGGCGGTGATTTTGAACACCACCCACATCAGCGCCAGGAAAATGGGGATGCCCCAGTGGCGGTGCATGACCAGGCGATCCAGCCGGTCAGACAGGCTGGCGGCGGGTGGGTGCGTCGGTGTCACCACCTCTTGCACCAGTGCGTGAATCCAGGTGTAGCGCCGGTCGGCGATCAGCACATCCACGTCTTCGCCCACTGTTTGGGACAACTGGTGGATGCTCAGTTGGGCGTGGGTGAGCAGCGCCGGGCCACCCGGCGGCGTCAGCAGGGCGGTTTGTAGCTCCGAGTCTTGTTCCAGCATTTTCAGCGCCAGCCAGCGCGCCGGGTATTGTTGGCCGATGGCCGGGTATTGGGCCACGATCTGGCACAAGCGGGTGAGTTCGTTTTCCAGGTCACGGCCGTAATCCAACTGCCATTCCCCTTTTGTATGGAAAACCCTGCTCGTTGCCCCATTGACGGCTTGCAACAGCCCGTCCGTCCCCTGAGCACGGCTGGCAACCGTCGGAATCACGGGCACACCGAGCCGTTCGCTGAGCGTTTGGGTGTCAATTTGCAAACCCCGCGATTGGGCCGCGTCCATCATGTTCAGGGCGATGATGACCGACTGTCCCATCTCCAAAATTTGCACCGTCAGGTACAGGTTGCGCTCCAGGTTGGCCGCATCCAGAACGCAGATGACGACATGCGGCCGTTCTTCCAGTAAGTAGCTGCGGGTGATGAGTTCTTCGGGTGAAAAGGGGGTGAGGTTATACGTGCCGGGCAGGTCAACCAGTTCGATGGTACGGCCGTTGACCCGCACCTGCCCGCTCTTTTTCTCCACCGTCTTGCCCGGCCAGTTGCCCACATGCTGCCGGAAACCGGTCAGCGCATTAAACAGCGATGTTTTGCCCGCATTGGGGTTGCCCGCCAGGGCAATGTGCATCGTCTCCATCGGAAGGATAAGTTCGTAGTAGGCGATTCATCGCCGTCAAAAGGCGATAAATCGCCTACTACAAACACTCCACTAAGAGGTCGTGGGCAATGGGGCGGCCCAGGGCAATGCGCGAGCCGCGCACCGACAGCACCAACGCGCTGCCCGCGTCCTGCAAGATGGTCATTTCCACGCCTGGCGTCATGCCCAGCGCTGTCAGCCGCCGCGCCAGCTTCTCTTCCGTTTGCATCCCTACCAGCCGCACATTTTGGCCGGTGGGGGTGGTGGCTAAGGTAGTCGTCATCAATATCTCTCCGTCAATCGTGACCCGTGAATGTGTCACGCATCACGTATCACGCATCACGTATCACGTATATGTGCCCCGCCGCTTCCTGCCCCAGCGGGTGAATGATGTCGCCGCAGGCGACCATGATGGGGCCGTTGAAGGGGGCGATCTCGGTGATATGCACGGCCGTGCCCGGCACCAATCCCCGCGCGGCCAGATATTCAAATAACAAGACACTCTCCGGGGCAATACGGCTGATGATTCCGCTTTGGCCCGGCGTCAGCGCGGTCAAGGGTTGGTCGTTGGGGATGGTGATCTGGCCGTCAGTGGTGGGGATGGGGTTGCCGTGTGGGCAGGCGGCGGGATGATTGAGGTAGGCAGCCAGAGCTTCCGTCACGGCCGTGTCCGTGGCATGTTCCAACCGGCAGGCATAGTCGTGCGCCTGCGCCCAGGGAATGTGCAGCCGCTCCACCAGCAGCACTTCCCACAAATGATGAGCGCGAATCAGGGCATTCGCCTTCTGCTGCCCCTTCTCCGTCAGATGGACGCCTTTATAGGGGGTATGTTCCAGCAGCCCCTGATCCTTCAGCCGGTGTACCATCTCCGTCGCCGCGACGGTAGAAATACCCAACTGCCCCGCAATCGCCGCAATAGAAATCAGCCCATCCCCATCGGCCAGTTCACTGACCGTTTTCAAATACATCTCCGCGCTTTCGTTGAAGGATTCGTGTTTCATATAATGTGATACGTGCTGCGTAATGCATAACCTGGGAAAGTGCCACGTATTACGCATCACGTATCGCTAAAGCCTGCCCCAAACCTCATTTTAAGGCTGCCCTTATAATAACTTTTCAGGTTTGCTTGCGTGAGTGAATTTAGGCAGGCATTGGCGTGATGGATGTCATGGGAATGGGCAGGCGTGACCTGTAATCGGTGACCCGTGACCCGTAGGGGCAGGACGGCGCGGTGTGGCCTGGGCCAAAACGATAGGCCTGCGCCCGCGCCGTCTTGCCCTTCCTGTGCCATACCCAACCACCGGGGCGAGACGGTGGGTCATGTGTCGTAGGGGCGGGACAGGCGGGAAAACAATCGTGGCAAACGGACACCCCCCATCCCCGCCTGTCTCGCCCATCGTGGCGGCCAGACAGGGCGAGACGGTTGGAGACACCGCATTGGTGAACCGACGTCGCCATACCCAACCGTCCCGCCCCTACCACGCGGCACCCGTACCGTGCCAGATTGGTTCAATCTTCAAGATTGAACCAATCTCATCACAGGCTGCGCCACCCGCCCCCGTTATAAATTCGCCAGATTATTGCGTGTTATGCGTGTGTGCGGATGCTCCGGCCCCAGTTTCGCTTCCCAAATCGCCAGGGCACGCTCCAGATGTGCCCGTGCCCCGGCCAGATCCCCCTCCGCTTGCAGCAGCAGCCCCATATTGTTGAGGCTTTGGGCAACGTCTGGATGATTAGAACCGAGTGCCTTTTCACGGATGACCAGGGCGTGTTCTAGGTACGGCCGTGCCCCGGCCAGATCTCCCTCATCTTGCAGCAGCAGCCCCAGATTGTTGTTGCCAATAGCCACCTGTGGATGGTCAGTACCGAGGGCTTTTTCCCAAATCGCCAGGGCGCGTTCCAGATACGGCCGTGCCCCGGCCAGATCCCCCTCCGCTTGCAGCAGCAGCCCCAGATTGTTGAGGTCTGTGGCTACTTTGGGATGGTCAGGGACATAGACCTTTTCATCAATCGCCAGGGCGCGTTCCAGGTACGGCCGTGCCCCGGCCAGATCCCCCTCCGCTTGCAGCAGCAGCCCCAGATTGTTGTATCGGGTAGCTACAGTAGGATGGTCAGTACCAAGAGCGTTTTCACTAATCACCAGGGCGCGTTCCAGGTACGGCCGTGCCTTGGCCAAATCTCCCTCCGCTTGCAGCAGCAGCCCCAGATTGTTGTTACTTGCAGCAACCTGTGGATGGTCAGCACCAAGCACCTTTTCAAGAATCGCCAGGGCGCGTTCCAGGTACGGCCGTGCCCCGGCCAGATCCCCCTCCTCTTGCAGCAGCATCCCCAGATTGTTGAGGTCTGTCGCCACGTCGGGATGGTCAGGGTCATAGAC
>CAYXUZ010000182.1:0-12683 GCA_964467705.1 uncultured Ardenticatenaceae bacterium
AAATAAAGCATCTGGTTGTCCGGGGAAAAAATGGGGGCATCTACGGCCGTGAACCTGGTTGCCGCCACAACTTCTCTGGCATTGCTCCCATCTGGTTCGGCAATCACCAACGAATTCGCCAGCGTGCCAGACTCGATAAGCACATAGGCCAGCATGGTGCCATCCGGGGAGAGTTGCGGCCAGATAGCCTCATCTGCAATGTGGTCAATCTGCCCGGTCGCCAGATGCAGCCGTTCCAGAGTGGTGTCAAAGGCATACTCCTCCCCGGCGCGTGGCCGAACATGGGAAAAGTAGATGCTTTGCCCATCAGGGGACCAGACCGGGTTGAAGAGCAGTTCACCATCCACCCGCGGCCCCAAGAGCAGTTCCGTCTCCCCGCCCACCTGCGGCAGCAAATACAAACCGGTGAAACCAAAATTGATCTCACCGGGCGGCGGCGGCGGGGCATAGGCCAGCACAAATTGACCATCACTGGCAGCCACAGGCCAGAGGTCAAAAGAGGCCAACCAGCCATTGATGGGAATCTGGAAAATGGCATCTCTGACGGCAGTCACGTGGTCAATTTGCACCAGGGTTTGCTGTCCGGCGGCTAATTCAATGGCGTAAAAGGAACTGGTGGGGATGGTTGTGGGGGAGGGGACTGGCGTAGGTGGCATGGCCGTACTCACCACTTCTCTGGTAGAAACGGCTGGAGCCGATTCGTCACAACCTGTCAGCAGCAAAAAAAAGATCAGAACAAGGGCAACTTTCATGCCCCCATTGTATCGTCAAAAAGGGGGAGTTGGTAAGACGGCCGTTGCCCATCCAGCAGCACAAATGGCTTCATCCGTTTGGTGGAAACCCCCAGCTTCTGCAAATCTTTCTCCTCCCGCAGCTTACCTTGCCGACGGGCAGAGACGATGGTTTGGGCGCTCTTGGGGCCAATGCCCGGCACCCGCAGCAGTTCTTCCGGCGCTGCCCGGTTCACCTCCACCGGATTTTCCCGCAAATTGGCCTGCGCCCAGGCCAGTTTGGGGTCAATTTCCAATGGCAGGTTGCCCTGCTGATTAAAGGGCATCTCCTCCAGATCAAAACCATAATCCCGGAAGAGGAAAGAAGTCTGGTATAGACGGTGCTGCCGCAGTGGATTCTCGGCCGGATTGTTTTCTAAAGGCGTATCAACAACTGGGCTAAAGGCGGAAAAGTAGACCCGGCGCAATCGTAGCTGTTTATGCAGATATTCAGTGGTGGTCAGCAGTTCCAGGTCACTTTCGCCAACTGCACCGACGACAAATTGGGTAACGGTGCTGGGCCAACGGCCGTGCCAGCCTAACCGCTCCGGTTCCTCCCGGCGAATCTCATCGGCCCATTGCAACGGCCGTAACAACTCCTGCACAAACTCCTTCTTGGGTGCTAAATCGAGCAGCCGCCGGTCATTGGGCGCTTCCAAATTGACCGAGAGCCGGTCAGCTAACGTCATCGCCTGCCGCACCTGCTCTTTCTCCGCCCCAGGCATGATTTTCAGATGCAGATAGCCACGAAAATGGTATTTCTGACGCAATATGGCCGCGGCATCCAGCAGTTTGTCCTGGGTGCTTACCCCACCTTTGATGATGCCCGAACTTAAAAACAAGCCATCTACTACCCCTGCCCGGTGCATATCCATGAACGTTTTAGCCATTTCCTCCGGCTTAAACGTCTGCCGCCGGTAGTGGCGCCCGGCCCGGAAAGGGCAGTAAAAGCAGTTGCGTTCACAGGCTGATGTGAGCAGTGTCTTGAGCAGTCGCATCGGTTTGCCATCTGGCCGTACCGCTTCGTGGATGCCCAGCGAATCTTTTTTGAGAGGGAGGCCACGAGGAGTCAGGGGTTCACCACAAGGAGCAATTTTTGGGGTAGTCAATAATTCTGGCTGATTGGGGGTTTCTTCAGCGGGTTCCAGCCCCATGTGAATAGCAATATCCTGCAACTTAACAAACGCATCCATGCCCAGAATTATAGAACATTCGTTCCGGTCTGGCAATACCTAGCTCCTGTTGTATTTTTTATGAGCTACTCATAACAAAATCCGGGGGATTGGGCATTGCTACCAGAGAAATATGACCTGGTCATAAGGCCCAAACCCGTCAGGTTTGGCAAACCTGACAGGTCTATCCATATTTCACCTGGAGATACAGAAGAACCAGTTGGGCTGTTTGGGGATGATGGTTTGCCACTGCCCTGAGAGTGGGCTATTTTGTGGGGCACGGCCGTCTGAACGATACACATATCCGGCATATTCATTCAACCCCAACTGTTCCGTCATAAAAAAGATGGTCACGGCCGTCCCATCCCGCTGCACCCAGATACGGCCGTTATCCGCCGAGAGATTTTGGTATTGTTCTGGCAGGGTCAAAATGCCATTGCTGTCAGGCTGCCATTCACCGCTTTCCACCTTTTGCATAACGGCTTCGTAATTGGGCACTCGATAGCGATACCGGGCCTCCTCCCAAATGGCGCCGAAGGGGACAAATTGGAGGATCACCAGTGTGCCGACGTTGATGACCAGGGGCACGGCCGTGACCCCAACCCCCTCCCCTGCCCGCACCAGCACATAAGCCAGCGACGCCAGGATAAGAGCCACCAGGATGAATTGCAGCATATCCACCAGTGGCTCCGTTTTCGATGGCTGCCAGGGACTGCTGAGGCTGGTGCCAACGGCCGTCAGCGCCACCATGAGCACGCCAAACCAGGCAGACACAATCCCCAACGCCGGGAATTCCCGGTTCACTTCTTCTTCGGCATAGGTTGGGTAGGTCATGCGGTACTCCTGAGAGATTGGAGATTAAACCAATCTCTAATCTCCACTATATGACAATGTGCCCGACGTTATGTGCGGCAAGACAGTAAAAACGATATACGTGAAAGTAAACACCGCCATCAAGCCGAGTGTGACAACGGCCGTTTTTGCCAACAATAGCGGCGTACTCAGGTGCAATTGCAGGTCTACTAGCAGTGATAATGGGTTGGAAAATATGTCCCAACTATTCCAGCGCAGGAAACGGCCGATATACACCCCAAAACAGCTTAAACCCAACGCCACCAGCACAAAAACCCAGCCGACTACTCGACCCCAATAGGTGGACACACACCTCTGCATCATCGCCAGAGAGGCAAAACCCAGGCACAAACCGGTCAGGGCAAACGAAGCAATCATAATCAGGTCAAACCATATGGGCACATCGTCACGCGACCAGAGATGGAGAAAATCGGTGACGATGTACAGGGCGTTGGGGAAAAACAACAGCCACAAAATGCCAAAGAAAATAGTTACATAATGTTTCACGGGGAACATTATGACAACTGTAGCAAACAGGAATGGCAGCCAGGCCAGGATCAGATTCCACACGAGGAAGGCAAATAGCACATAACCCGTATAAAAGCTACGTACCACAACCAATGATGTAGAAACAATCGAAGCAAAAACCAAAGCTAGAAAGAGTAAGAGATACGGCCGTGTCGAGAACATGTTTACCTCCAGGGAATTAGAGATTGGGAGATTGCCCAATCTCTCAATCTCCAATCTCACTTAACAGCCCAAACGCTTGCCAACGCGCCAGGTGGAAGGATTGCCACTGCCGCCATTCGCCATTGTCGGTCATGGATTGGACACGGCCGTGCAACTCATCCCGCACAATCTCATAGGGCACAGCATAACAATCTACCCGCCCCGCCCGTGAAAATGGGTCATAACAGGACGGCATCATCTGTTCTTCGGTATCCCCGGCTGTCAGAAGCAAAGCAGCCAATAGGTAAGGTGTGGCATCCTCCGACAGGCTGGCCAGATAAACCGCGTCCAGGTCGCCCGACACCACATAACGTGCCAGATTTTGGCGGGCAATAAAGGCGTCCGGATTGAGCAAATTGAGTGTCACCAGAAAACCAAGTGCCGCTACCAATGCCCCCACCGCAAAACGGTCAGTTCGCCGCCACAGCGTGACCACAAACCAGAGCAGCAAAGGGGAGAGCCAGAGCATAAACACGTAAACCAGCAAGCGCAGTTCCGTATAACCAAACTGCGTTTCATACAACATCATGCGCCGGAAAGCGGAAGCCAGCATCACCAGCACCAGCCCAATCAACAGCGTACTCAGGGCGTTAAACAGCTTGATTTGCCGCTTTGATTCCCGCCGGGTGAGCCAGTTCAGCCCTAAAATCAGGCTGATACTAAGGATAACCACCAGCAGCAGTTCAAAAAACCCGCGCCGGGCATACTCAGCATAAGAAAAGTTTTCCACCTGCATGAAGGCTACGCCGCCAAACAGATAGGTGGACTGGATAATGACAAAAACAAGAAAGAGCAGATTCACGGCCGTGAGCAAGGTGATTGTCTCGATATAACCCAATGAAAAATAACGGGGGATTTGCTGCAAGCCAGCTTCCACCCGGCTCTGGTCATCACGGCCGTACCGCCGCATCACCCCATATGCCAATCCCCCCGTCAACAACCAGGCTGCCAGCAGGATCAAGACGCCGTGTCCGGCCCAGTTAAACAGGCGAGCCACAATGTTCAGGCTGAAGGCTGTCTCCACGGTGTTGGCAAAAATGGTATCGGCCATCGCCAGCAGCACGGTGAAGACGAACAGCACCGGTAAGGCCAGCAACAAACCACGCAGCACCGGAAACAGGGAGCGACGGCCGTGCCGCCACATCACTTCCGTATCCACACTTTCACCCACAATGGGTGGCGTCAGGGTCACAGCGTGCCCGCTCACCCGCAGCGGCAGCAAGGCCATATCCACCAGCCCCAAATTTTGCACCCGTCCCTGCCCCCAAAAGAAGACCAGGTAGGCCAGCAAACATAGCACCGCCGCCGTATTCAGGGTGGTTAAGGTAGAATTGGCCCGCACAAAAACCATACCGGCAAAAAAGAGCAGGGGAACGAGCAGCCACAGATTGGCGCGCACGGCCGTACCCGCCTCTGCCCGGTTCACCCGCCACAAAACCACCACCGCCAACAGCACAAACAGCAGCAGCCCGATGCCCAATGGCTTACCAAAAATCAACACATCGGCCGCCACGCCCATCCCCAACCCCACCGCCAGCACACGCCCCGGTGATTGGATATGTGCCAGACGAGACGGCCGTGCCCCGACCACAACACCTCCCTCATGCTTCAAACTTTCAATCATGTTGCACCTCTGCGCCTCCGCGCCTCTGCGTTAAAAACAATAAACACGATGCCTGCGGCCAATAAATCCACCACTAGATCAAACAGGTCATTAGCGGCCACCGGCCGGTGTTTGAACGAGACAATCTGCAAAAATTCCTGCACCATGCCCATCCCCGCCATCAGGCTAAAGTAGAGGAACGGCCCGAAGCCGCTTCGGGTTCGCCGTTGCTGCATTCGCGGAAAGATCAGCAGCACGGCCGTACCCAACAACATAAATAGCCCCACATGACCGGCCACATGGGCCGCCTCTGAACCAAAAATAAA
Organism: uncultured Ardenticatenaceae bacterium; assembly: GCA_964467705.1. Taxonomy (GTDB): domain Bacteria; phylum Chloroflexota; class Anaerolineae; order Promineifilales; family Promineifilaceae; genus CAADGU01. The sequence continues at coordinate 5,453 of CAYXUZ010000182.1, forward strand.
TCCCGTGAACCGGGCAAATGTGGGCCAGTTTTCTGCCAACCAGCCATAAGGGAAGAGTGCCGCCAATACCAGCGCACCCAATCCAGCCAATAACCAGCTATTGCTTTTGAAATTGTGACGTTTTAGATGTACCATGCGGCACAGGATAGGGAATGGACACAGCCGTTGCCACCTCCCAAATGCTCACTCTCAGGCACTCAAGTGCTTGACCCTTAGTTCAGAAATGAGCAAAGGTATTACAGAATGTGAGGCAACATGAAACGTGAGTTGTTATTTAGACGGCGATTTTTGGGCGTATGGATTACAGCGATAGTTGCCTTCCTTTGTCTTATAGGTCTCTTTCTCATTCTCCACAATCCTATGTCGAGAGAAGAATCATTAATCCCTTGTGCTATGGAACCAAAAACGCAAGAGGCAATCCGAACTACAACAAATTTGCTGTCCCAAAACTCATCTCCAACAATTGGATATAGTGCAGGTCAAAATGGTAGGTACACCACGTATGTAACTCACGTGGAGAGCATTACACAGGAAGAGGTACCAAGTTTTTATAGTCCATACAACCCAGGGTGGTCACCAACTATGGAGCATTTTGTCTATATTGCTGGAAATGAAGTTTGCATTTGGGACTTAGCAAATATGCACTCAGTACAACTAACCCATGAGAGTCAAAACCTCGGTAAAGATGGTGCTTCTTGGTCTTCCGATGGGAACCATATAGCTTATGTTAGTTACTACACTGACACATCAAAAGCAGAAAGCACTTCATTTGGAGACATTTTTCTCATAGAAGTAACAAGTGGTCATGAAACTCGCATTACAAATTCTCCCGATGTATCAGAAAATTCTCCCGTCTGGTCGCCTACTGGTTTGTTGCTTGCTTTTGAATCTTTTTCTGACCCAGCAGTGCTTGGGGATTTAGCAAGGGACGGAATTGCAGAAATTATATATAAGCTGACTATTTTTATTTTGGATGTTGAGACCGGTAGGATAATCCGGACCATAGAGAATGCACACGAGCCAGTTTGGTCACCCGATGGGAACTTTGTTGCTTATCAAGACCTGACTAACAGATTTTGCATTATGGAAATAGCCAGTGGTGACGTCATGTGTCCAATTGATGGAGATAGAGTAGCCTTTTACTCATGGAATAATGCTGGTGACAAGCTTGTTTTCTCCAAACCTGAGGATGGGGCAATCTATACGATGAATCATGATGGTAGTCAACAAACTTTGCTGGCTGTTGGGTATACTCCTGTTTGGTCACCTGACGATCTGTACATTGCTTATATGCGAGATGATGACATTTACGTTATGAACTCAAATGGCGAGAACAAGATAAATCTTACAAATAGCCCAACAAGGGAATCGTCGCCTCAATGGCTGTATTCACTCTTTCCATCTAATGAAACTACCAGTACAAATCGTTGAAGATAATTCTAAATTACGCCCGGCTCTGAAGGCGGGGCTGGAAGCGACTGGGCAAGTGCAGGTGATCGCCGACTGTGACAGCGGCGAGGCCGCGCTGGAGCTTTGTTTGCAGCAGCCACCGCAGGCCATTTTGATGGATGTGCAGTTGGCGGGGGAGATGAATGGGATTGACACGGCCGTGGCCATCCGCCGCGAATTCCCCCGAATGCCCGTCGTTTTCTACTCCATCCAGGACGACGATGCCTACTACCGCGCCTTTCGCCGCTCCGGTATCCTCAGCCACTACGCCTACGTGCGCAAATCCAACTACCTGCTGCCCCAGATGATTGTGCCCTTGTTGCAAGATGCGGTACACGGCCGTTCCTTCATAGACCCCGACATCGAATCCCGCGTCCAGGAAGTGCGCCACAAAGATGAACACGCCCCCATGGATTTGCTGGAACCAAACGAGCAAGAAGTGGCCCGGATGTTGGCCCAGGGCATGAGCAATGAGCAAATCGCCGCCCGCATGGGCTTCCGCGACAAACGCACCATCAGCCGCATCAACGGCCAGATTTATGCCGCCTGGGGCCTCAACAGCACCACCACCGAGGAAAAAGTAGCCCGCACCCGCGCCGCCCTCATCGTCCACAACGGCCGTCTACTCACCTGGACAGACGACGGCATTCCCCAAATTTTAGATGCACAGGGGAATTGGGTGGAGTGGAAGAGGTAATCGGTAATCAGTAATCGGTGATCGGAGGGTCGAACCGATTACCGATTACCGTTCACCGATTACCGATTACGAGAATGAGCCAAAATCTTTACCTCAACTGGGCCATCGTGGCCGTTTCGCTTTTTAATGCCCTGCTGCTCATCTGGCTGGGGCTGACGGTGCTGCTCAATTCTGACCGGCGCGCCTGGGGCATCTGGATTGCCAGCGCCGGGCTGCTGTTGGGCGCACTATTTTTTGTCAGCCATTCGGCCATTGCCGGACTCGGCTTCAACATCACCTGGCGCAGCATGATTTTTTGGTGGACGGTGGGCATGATACCGGTCATCCTGCTGCCCTATGCCTGGTATGTGGTCATCCTCTGGTACGCCGGGTTTTGGGCCGGGCCACCTGCCAGATTGCGCCAGCGCCAGCAGTGGTGGCTGACGGCCGTTACCCTGTTGCTCCTGGGTGGATTGCTCAGTTTTGGCCTGGGGTTACTGCTGCTCATTATTCCCGCGCCGGAACTAAACAGTTTGCGCCTGTCCGTGCGCTGGTCATTTGCCGGGATACCTTTGCTGGCGGTTGGTTACAGCATTTATGCCTTGCTGTGCATGGGCCTGTCGTTGGATGCCCTGCGGCAGCCTGGCCCATCAGAGCGGATGATGGGAGCGGTAGCCAGGCAGCGGGCACGGCCGTATCTCATGGCTGCCTCGATTGTGCTGATGCTGGTCAGTTTGCTTGTTACGGGAGCTATGTTGTGGGTGGTGCAAGACGCCCACCGCCGTACCTTTTTGGAAATATACTTTGTCTCGCGGGAATTAGTCGCCCGCTTTGATCTATTCGTCTCCTCACTCATCGGCGTGGTGATATTGCTGGTCGGTCAGGCCGTCGTTTCTTATGAAGTGTTTACGGGCAAGACACTGCCCCGGCGGGGGCTGGCGCGTCATTGGTACCGGGCGATTGCTCTCAGCGCAGGCACAGCCGTACTCATCAGTGCCACCCTCACCATCCAGCTACGGCCGTTATATGGGCAGGTGTTGGTGGCGATGCTCATTGCCGTCTTTTATGCGTTAGTTAGCTGGCGTTCCTATGTGGAACGGGAGCGGATGATGGAGCAGCTACGGCCGTTTGTCAGCAGCCAGCGTTTGCTCGACCAGCTTCTCACCCCTTCTAGCCCCCAAGAGGTAGACATTGACGCACCCTTTCGTGCCCTTTGCCGGGAATTGTTGGATGCAAAAATGGCCTATCTGACGGCCGTTGGCCCACTCGCGCCCCTGGTTGGTCCGCCGCTCACCTACCCCACCCCCGCACTCAATCTGCCGCCTTTGGCTGGACTTACGGCTCAGTTTAGCTCCCCGCAAACGCTCATGGTTCCACTCGACCCGGAACAGTACAGCGGTGCGATTTGGGCTATCCCACTGTGGAGTGAACGAGGCCTTATTGGTCTCTTTTTGCTGGGCGAAAAGAACAGCGGTGGCCTGTACAGCCAGGAAGAAATTGACATTGCCCGCGTCAGCGGCGAACGGCTGATTGATACCCAGGCCAGCGCGGAAATGGCCCGCCGCCTGATGCTTTTGCAGCGCGAACGGCTGGCCCAAAGCCAGGTCATTGACCAGCAAACCCGCCGTGTGCTGCACGACGACATCCTGCCCAATTTGCAGGCGGCCATGATCGCTCTTAGCAATCCAGGCAACGAAAACGGCCGTATTCCCGATGCCCTCACCCTGCTCAGCGACGCCCACAAACAAATCTCTGACCTACTGCACAACATGCCCACCACCACTGTGCCCGAAGTGGCCCGCCTGGGGCTGGTACGTGCCCTGCGCCGGGCCGTTGACAACGATCTGGCCTCTGCCTTTGATGAGGTAACATGGGAAATTGCGCCGGCAGCTGCCGAAAAAGCGGAAACCATCCCCACTTTAACAGCCGAAGTCATTTTTTATGCGGCACGGGAAGCGATTCGTAATGCGGCCAGGCATGGGCGAGGGGAAAATGGGGCACGGCCGTTGCACTTGACCATCGCCATCTCCTGGCCCGCCGGTTTGCAAATTGCCATTGTGGATAACGGAGTTGGCATCCAGCCAGCCACCCCCACCGCTGGTAACGGGCACGGCCTGGCCTTACACAGTACTATGATGGCCGTTGTTGGCGGCGTCATCAGCGTGGATTCTATTCTAGGCGAACGGACAGAGGTGGTGTTATCGCTCCCCTTTTCGGTCAGTAGTGAGCGGTAAGTAGTCAGCAGTGGCAACCATTTACTGCTTACTGCTCACTTTCCCTCTTTCGCCAATACCGCATCATCCCATCCACCGACATATACAGAGGGTTGGCAATCTCGTATTTGCTGATGGAATCATCAGAGAGACCGGCGGCCTGGGCACGGCCGTGATTCCAGGCGGTGTATGCGGCGATCAACTCATCACGTTCCACACCCGCCACCATCTTCTCCTGCACAAAGTAGGCCGAATCGTCCACCAGCTTCTTAATGGCCTGCAAATGCTTGGTAACATCGTTGATCGCGCCAAAATGGGTAGGATAAATCGTTTCTAGTTCCATTGCCAGCAGTTTGTCCAGGGATGACTGCCAGGCTTCCCGGTCAAATTCCGGTGGGGGGGCCGGGATGTCCAGCAACGGCCGTGCCCCTAACTTCATACCCCCCACATCCCCGGTAAAAGCGACATTCCCCAGCCGAATGACATGGTGGTGGCGAGCGTGACCGGGGGTTTCAACGGCCGTAAATGTCAAGCCGCCCGCTTCAATTGTGTCGCCATCATGCAGGGGGACTACTTTTTCAGCCGGTGCGGGCAGCAATTGCCCCCACAAAGGCTCCATCTGGTCGCCATAAATACGGGTAGCGCTGGCTATCAGCTTTTCGGGGTTAATTAAGTGCCCTGCCCCAAAGTGGTGCACGTAAATCGTTGCACCCTGTTGTGCCCACCATCCGGCCGCTCCGGCATGGTCAAAATGAATATGGGTCACAATCACATGGTGAATATCTGCCGGTTGTGCTCCATGTTGGCGTAACTGAGCCTGTAAAGTGGGTAAAGTGGAACCCGGCCCTGTTTCCACCAGCACCAACCCAGATGGCCCCGTAATCAGATAGGCCGCGATGGTTTCAGTTTCACCCTGAAAGTGTAGATCAAGTGTGTGAATCGCATGGGTAGTAGTCATGGGCAAATGTTATCATATATCCCTAGAATGGGGGATCATTCTTTCCGACCCTCCAGACAGTGCCAGATGTGGACACGGCCGTCATACCAATAAATGTCATGGTCAACCCCACGGTTATACGCCTGAGCGGCGGCACGGCCATGACCATAAAAACGCTTTTCGATTGGGCGTTGTCCGTTCCCCGTCATCCCTTGCATAAACAGGTCTGACAATGCCTGATTGATTCGTTTTTGCTGGCCCTTCGGCTGTAATCGGTGTGGCCCGGTATAACTGTTGGGTAATTGCCAGGCAACATAACTTTGATTTTTTGTTCCCTGGACCCCGTTCTTGTCGTTTAGTCTGAATGTCGCCTGGCCGTGCTGCCAGGCTGCCTCTTCCTGCGCCATCTCGCTGGCCTTGCCGCCAATGGCAAAATGGCGTCTGGCGCGCACACGAGCTACCTTTTCATACCGGCGCTGGGTGCGGGGTATGACGTGCGTCAGGCTGGCAATCGTCTCGCGGGCAATGGGAGGGGGGGGGTGCCCATGTGTCGCCTTTTCCGTGCGGCTACTGTGAAACGAGGCGTACAAATGGGCACGCACCTGGCCAATGGTTTGTGTCAGGACGGAGACTGGCAACGCGACGGGTGGCAGCGCCAGCCGATTGACCTGCAAAGCTACGGCCACACGTGCGGTGGAATGTAACCAGATACGACCTACCCCTGCGTAGGCAGGTGGGCCGTCACCTCGTACCCAAAAAATCCCGTCCCCGTCTGCCAACAAATTGCTTATTGGTCAGATGTGCACGCACTTCTTCTAGGTCAAGCCAGCCCCGCTCGGCGCTGTCCAGGTGGCGCAGCAACAGCCAGATGCGCCCTGGCGCGGTCAATTCCCGTTGAAACATTCCGGCGGCAATGTCGGGGTAGAGTTTGATGGTAGGGGAGGATGTGGGAGGAGATTGAGAGACTGAGAGACTGAGAGATTGGGAGGCAATAAGTCTGGGGAATTGGGCACTTTCGTTAATCTCCCAATCTCCCAATCTCTTAATCTCATTCTTTCGGGCAACGGCTGTCAGCGCCGTACTGCCCCAACCGAGGTGATCAGGTAAATCGGCGGGCAGTTGGAGGGGAGAGGGAGGGGGAGTACGGCCGTGATTAACCCGATCAACCGGCGCTCCCATCGCCAGTCTTTCTTCACGTGATTTTTCCTGTAACTGCGCCAGTCGTCCCTGGGCAGCTAACAAATCGGCCGAAACTTCTCCCGCCGGAAGAGCCACAATCCGCTCAACTTTTCCCGGCAAGAGCAGCAAGCAGGCAACCTAAACCAAGCCCTCTGCAAGATGAGCTTGTACGGCAACGTCATTGACAGCCTGACCTGCCTATGCTATTCTCTTACCTGAGACACGGTAAGCTACCAGGGGACAAAAAATCCCCCTCCCCAATCAAGGGACACTGTAACGGGTGTTGGCGGCACCAAACAGTTTAGTAGCTTGCTAAAATAAACGAAGGCCGGGCGCTGCAACGTCTGGCCTTTTTTCTTGCACTAAGACCCTAAGGATTTTGAAAACCCTTAGGGTCTTAGTGGTTTATACAGCCTGGTAATGCTGCATCCATGCCCAAAACAAGATCAAAAGATACAATTCATGGGCAGAGGGTCTAAACTGAGGTCAGTCTATCAAAAATAAAACACTATGTCAACAAATCTATAGGCTATAGATTGCGAAATCTGAGATAGTATATCTACCCATTGGTGAAAACTTGCCGGTTTTGGCATAAACTTGACAACTTCACACTCCTTATATACGATCAGCGCCATGAACGTCACCGGCCAATTTGAACTCAACTTTGAACAATACAAACCAGACTGGGACAAGCTGGGAGTTGTCGTGCCCCCGTTTACCATTGAGGCCGATCCGCGCTTCATGTACCTCTCCACCGAGACCCGGCGTGCGCTATCT
>CAYXUZ010000183.1:0-12102 GCA_964467705.1 uncultured Ardenticatenaceae bacterium
CGGTGGAAGGTAAAGCCCAATTTTTCACACACATGCAGCATCCCCCGGTTTTCGGCCAGGATATAGGCTTCAATGCGGGTAATGCCTTCCGCACGGCCGTAGCGCAGCAGCCGCCGCAACAACTCCGTGCCCAGCCCGTGCCCCTGGTACATGTCACTGATAAGCAGGGCAAATTCGGCCGTTTCCGCCTGGCGCGCCCTCGTCAGGCGGCCAATGCCTAAAATCTGCTTATCGCCAGTCGCCTCATCCGTTTTTTCGGCCACCAACACCACCTCCCGGTCATAATCCACATGGCAAATACGCACCAGCCGGTCATGCTCCACCCGCTGGTCATATTGGAAAGCACGGAAATAGCGCATGTACACGCTCTTCTCCGACAGAGTTTTGTGAAACTCCACTACACGAGGCTCGTCTTCGGGGCGAATGGGGCGAATGAGCAGGTGGTCGCCCTGAGTGGTGGTATAAGGTTGGGCATATTGACTGGGATACGGCCGTATCGCCAACCGGGGCAATTCCGCTTCCACTACCTCTGGCTCATACAACACCACCCGCGCATCCAGCGCAATCAGATGCTCGTGTGAGGCAAACAGCGGGTTAATGTCAATCTCCTTAATCCACCGCTGCTCCACTACCAGGTCGCCAAAATGCACCAATAGCGATTCTAAGCCCGGCAAATCAACCGGCGGGCGACCACGCACTCCTTTCAGCGCCTCATGTATCTTCGTCCGCTCCATCATCCGCCGCGCCAGCGTGGTCGTCAGCGGCGGCAGCCCCAACGCCCGATCTTTGAACACCTCCACCAGTGTACCGCCGGAACCAAACAGCAGCACCGGCCCAAATTGCGGGTCTGGACTGGCGCCAATGATTAGCTCATACCCATTTTTCAAATTCAACATCGGCTGCACGGTCACGCCCAGGAAATCCGCAGCGCTGTATTTGGCAGTAACGGCCGTTTCCATCGAACGATAAGCGTGGCGCACCTCATCGGCCGTCACCAAATCCAGCCGTACCCCACCGACATCCGTTTTGTGCGTGATCGTCTCCGAATTGAGCTTGATCACCACCGGATAGCCAATCGCTTCAGCCGCAGCTACCGCTTCTTCTTCATTACGCGCCAGCCGCGTATCCACCGTGGGAATGTCATAAGCGGCCAACACCTGCTTGGATTCATACTCCGTCAGGATGGTGCGCCCCGTCTGGCGCACCCGTCCAATCATTTGCCGCACTTCTTGATGGTGGGCGACACTTTCCGGCGTTTCTACAGGAGCAAAGGGGGTTTCGTACAAACTTTGCAGCCGCCGTTGGAAGCGCCACATGTAAAAGAAAGTACGCGCGGCCGTGTCGGGAAAGGCAAAGGTGGGGATGTTGCCCTGGTTCAAAATGTCCTGCCCCGCGTGAACGTCCGCGCCACCCATCCAGCTTGCCAGAATAGGTTTGCCAAATTTGTAACCGGCCGGACGGCCGTACTGCTTGTGCAGCAGTTGCGCCGTTTGTGTGGGCGAAGTCATCGCCTGGGGCGTCAAAATCACCAACAGGCCATCGCTATTGGGGTCATTGGCCGCCACCTGAATCGCCTGGGCATATCGCTCGGCATCCGCATCACCGAGAATGTCCACCGGATTATTGTGGCTCCAGTGAGCGGGCAAAATCTCGTCCAACGAGGCCATCGTCTCCGGGGCCAGCGGCGTCAGTTCGCCGCCACTGCCGATGAGCGCATCCGTGGCCAGCACGCCAGGCCCACCGGCATTGGTAACGATGGTCAGACGTGGGCCACGCGGTAACGGCTGCTTGGCTAACACTTCGGCCATATAAAATAGGTCATCAATCCGATCCACACGCAGCACACCGGAACGGCGGAACGCCGCCGCTAACACTTCGTCACTGCCCGTTAGCGAGCCGGTATGGGAAGCAGCCGCCTGCGCGGCCGCCTCGGTACGGCCGGGTTTGATGACGATGATGGGTTTCACCAGCGCCACTTCCCGCGCCGCCGACAGGAAGGAGCGGGCATTGCCGATGGTTTCCATGTAGATAACAATGCTCTTGGTGCGCGAATCGTCGCCCAGGTAATAAATCAGGTCGCCCCAGTCCACGTCTAACATAGAGCCAATGGAGACAAAGGCGCTAAAGCCGACATTCTCGCGCAGACGCCAATCGAGCACGGCGGTGCACAGCGCGCCACTCTGGCTGATAAAACCGACGGTGCCGGGGCGAGCCATGGTGCTGGCGAAGGTAGCGTTGATGCCGCTGACGGTGTTCATCACCCCCAGGCAGTTGGGGCCGATGATGCGCATATTACCCCGCCGCGCTTCGGCCAGAATTTGCTGTTCTAAGGCCACACCCTCTGGCCCACTCTCCTTAAAGCCGGCGGAGATGATAATGGCGCCGCGCACACCGGCGTCCACACATTCTTTGATGATGCCGGGCACGGTTTTGGCCGGGGTGACAATGACGGCCAGGTCTACAGTTTCGGGCACGGCCGTGACGCTCGGATACGCCTTGATGCCCAACACACTGTTCCGGGTGGGCGTCACCGGAAAGATGGTGCCGCCAAAAGAACTGCTCATGAGGTTCCACAAAATGGTACGGCCGACGCTGCCCTCGCGCTCCGTCGCGCCAATGACAGCCACACTCTTGGGAGCAAAAATAACGTCAAGCGGATTCCGGGCATAGCGCAGCACATTGTGTGCGCCCGCCCGTGTTCGTTCGTTTGTTGCCATGGTTCTCCTACATTGTGTTTTTGTGATTTAGTGATTTGGTGTTTTTGTGCTTTTGTGTTTGAGTGTCAAGCAGGCTGACACATAAGCACTCAAACACACAATCACTCAAGCACCTTTTCACTTGAGCGATTTCAGCACTTTGGCGTGCTGTTTTTCGGTAATGCGTTCGTGTGTTTCCAGAATGGCCAGCAGTTGAGAGAGGGTCATGGCGGCGTGGACGGTGTAGCCATGATTCTGCATGATTTCTTTGCCGCCTTGCTCCCGGTCAATCAACACAACAGCTTCATTGACCTGTAAACCGGCGGCCTTGAGGGCGATGATTGCTTCCACGATGCTATCGCCAGAAGTGATCACATCGTCAATGACAACGGCCGTTTGTCCCACCTCCCACACGCCCTCAATCTCCTTGCCCGTGCCGTAACTTTTGGCCGTTTTGCGCGGGTAGATGAGGGGGATGTTCATGTCCAGGCAGAGCGCGGTGCCAAAGGGCAGCCCGGCCAGTGGTGGGGCGGCCAAGACGTCAAACGTCAGCTTTTCCAACACCTGCCGGTAGGCGGCCGTTGCCTGCCGCAGCGCCTCTGGAAAGGAAACCAGGACACGCAAATCCAGGTAAATGCGCGAGGTGCGCCCGCTGTGCAGTACAAATTTGCCCAACTGTACGGCGCCCACGTCAAACAGGGTCAGAGCGAATTTTTCCAGGGAGGAGGGGTCTTGTGTGGTCATAAATACATCGTTAAATAAGTCTTCTTAGGTTAAAAACTTCACCTGTCATTCCGAGTGGAGTCTGCGGAGCGAGGAATCTTTCTACTGGAACAGCACGGAAGATTCCTTGTCGAAGACTCCTCGGAATGACACGAGAAAGTTACTCTTCTACCGCCGTTTTAATTTCTTGTGAGACAAACAAATTATATGCCGTCAGGAGGCGGTGGCAAATGGGGCCGGGACGGCCGTCGCCCACCACCTGCCCACCAATTTGCACCACCGGCACGACGGCCCGCGATGACCCACTGAGCGCCGCCTCTTGTAAATGGGGGATTTCGGTGCTGTGTACGGCCGTTAAATCCACCGGAATGCCCAACTCTGCTGCCAGTTCCAGCACAATGCGGCGCGTAATCCCGGCCAGCACACCCTCGCCAGCCGTGCGTAATACACCATCACGCACGCCATAGAAGTTTGTACCTGTACCTTCCAGCAAATGCCCGGCCTCGTCCACCAGAATATACTCGTACACATCGCCGCCCACCCGATAAGTTCGCCGCGCCTGGGCAAAGTCGGCCGTTTTGGCCAACGGCCGTGCCCGGTGCAAATCGGGCGCAAAATCCACCACCACCCCTCGTTCGTACAAGACCGGGTCGGGCGGTGTAAAGGGCAGCAGGGCAATTAGCTCCCGGCTGTTGGTGCCCAGATGAGAAGGCGGGGCAGCCAAGACATCAAAACGTACTCGCGCTTCAGGAAAGGGAAAAGCGGTACACACCTCATGCAGTGCCCGGCGCAACCGTTTTTCGTCCAGCACATAATCCCAGCCCAACAATTGCATGGAGCGGACGGTGCGATCAATATGATCTTGCAGGTGCAGAAATTTATTGTGGCCAAAGGTGCGCAACGCCGAATAAACCCCTAAAGGGCATCAAACGTAGTAACGCCAGGGGGAATGGGCAACGGCCGTACCCCTTTCTCTTCTACGGCAAACCATCGCAGTTTCATATGGGGAGTTAAGCCTTCCCTAACACGGCCGCCAGCAATGCCATGCGAATGTACATGCCGTTTTTCACCTGGCGGAAGTAGGCGGCGCGAGGGTCTTTGTCTACGTTGTAATGAATTTCGCCCACACGCGGCAGCGGGTGCATGACGATCATCTTCTTTTTTGCCTTCTCCATCAGGTCGGCCGTAATTTCGTAGAAATTTTTCACTTCCTCATATTGCGCCAGGTCAGAGAAACGCTCTTTTTGTACACGGGTCACATACAGCACATCGGCGTTTTGAATGACATCGGCTACATCGTGCGTTTCGCGGGTATCCACGCCCGCGTCAATCACCTGGTTCATCACCGTCAGCGGCAGGCGCAGGATTTCCGGGGAGACGAAGCGCAAACTGACGTTGTAACCCAGCAGTAGTTTGGTGAGGGAGTGGACGGTACGGCCGTAGCGCAAATCTCCCACCATCGCCACCTTCAGCCCATCAATCTGCCCCAACTCGTCCTGAATGGTGAATAAATCCAGCAGCGCCTGGGTGGGGTGTTCCCCTGGCCCATCCCCGGCATTGATCACCGGAATATCAGCATAATCGGCCGCCAGTTTGGCCGCCCCAATTTCCGGGTGGCGCAGCACAATCACATCCGAATACTGCTCCAATGTGCGAATGGTGTCTGCCAGCGTCTCCCCCTTGCTCACCGAGCTAAACTGGACGCCTTGCGTAATGGGAATAACACTGCCACCCAACCGCTCCATGGCAGCAATAAACGAGGAACTGGTGCGGGTACTCGGTTCATAAAAGAGGCAGCTTAAGACCTGCCCTTTGAGCAAATCCGCGCCGTGTATACGCTGCACCATCTCCCTCATCTCGCGGGCGCGGGCGAAGATGTACGCGATCTTCTCTTGGTCAAACTGGGCCACAGACAGGATGTCCATGCCCGTCAGCCCATTGCCCACATTCGAGGCACTCTGCATTTCATCAAAATTAAACAAAGGTTTCAGTTGCATTTTGTTCTCCTCAACTATTTCTTGTGTCATTCCGAGCGGAGTCTGCGGAGCGAGGAATCCCTTTCGGGTACAAGCGGGCGAGATTCCTCCTCGAAGACTCGTCGGAATGACAGCTATAAAATCACACAATGACCATCCCCGACCCTGGAATTACCAAAACCCGCCCGTCCTCATAGGCCACCTGCCCGCGCAGCACCACCCGTTTGACGCGCCAGGCCACAGCACGGCCGTGAAAGGGCGTCCAGCCACATTTACTGTGCATATTCTCATTGCGGATGACGGTGGGCGTCATCTCCACTTCCACGTGGGTGTCCGGCTGCTCTGGCAAGCCATACAAACGGCGGGGGTTGGTGTGCATCAGTTCAACAAGACGGCCGAGGGTGAGGCGGTTTTCGGTCACGGCCGTGAGCATCAACAGTAGCGACGTTTCCAACCCGGCCACCCCTGGCGGCGGATTTTCTGACTGCTTCTCCGCCAGCGTGTGCGGCGCGTGGTCGGTGGCAATGCAATCCACTGTATCATGCAGATGCGCCCATAGCGCGGCCACATCGTCCGCCGACCCCAGCACCGGGCGCATATCCGCCAACATCCCCAACCGCTCCCGATCCGCCACATCCATAAACAGGTGATGGGGCGTCACCTCACACGTCACCGGCAGGCCACGCATCTTGGCGTCAGCAATCAGTTCAATCTCCTCGCGACGGCTGATGTGGCAAAAATGTACCGCACGGCCGTAGGTGGCTGCCAGACCAATACCCACCGCTACACTTTGTTTTTCCGCGTGCATAGCAATCAGCTTCTCACGCGGCCAGGTTTGAAAACAGGCGCGCAGCGTGGGCACATCCTCCACCCGCAGCTTGCCAAAGGTGTCGTTGAGATAAATTTTGAGCGCGACCGCATAGGGAGCCAGCGTGGGCAGTTGCCCAATCTGTTCCGGGCTGGCCCCGGCGAACAGACCCACATCACACACCACATCGTGCCGGGCTTTCGCCAGCGCGTTCACCATCACCTCCGGGGTGGTCAGCGGCGGGGAGTTATTGGGCATAGCCAGAATTTGGGTGATGCCGCCAGCGAGGGCTGCGGCCGTGCCCGAATAAAAATCTTCCTTATGTTCTCCACCGGGTACCCGCAGGTGGGTGTGTACATCTATCAAACCGGGCAAAATAATGATTTCCGACATCGTCATCTCTCCGTAACAGGCAAAAAAAAAGCCTGATCCCCAAAAGGATCAGGCTCTTAATTTTTTATAAAAGAGGGAAGCATATTGCTTCTTACCCCACTTTTGCTTTTTTCCGGTTAACCAGGCCATCTTACCAACCTTCATGTGTGATGTGTGCCATGAATGCACCGGGATGAAATGGTAACATCAAAACCATTTGTTGCGCAAATAGAACATTTGTACTATCATCCTGACCGGGCGCAGGAAATGGAGAGCTTATGGATGGATCAGAATTGATTGTGGCTTTGTTTGCTCTGGTATTTCTGGCCTTTTGCCTGACGGCCATTGCGGTGATTGCCATGAGCAAGGATAAAGATGAGGTGGCCGACAAAAGCGTTTCCGCCCTGCGCCAACTAAAGTCCGAGTATTTACGGCCGTCAGTGAAATTAGAGGAGCCAGATACGCCGGAAGATGATGAAGAGGATGGGGCGCCTTAAAAAAGATAAGGAGATTGGGAGACGGAGGGCTAATCTCATAGTCTCCCTGTCTCCCAATTTCACAGCTACGCTTCTGTTTTGGGTGCGTTCTCGCCAGTAGCGGGCAGCGGTTTGTGCCCACTCAGGGAGCGCTTCAAGGTTTCTTCGGCATCTTCCGCCAGTGTGGAGTGCAGCACTTTGCCTTCATATTGCCGTAGGGCAGCCAACGCAATATCCACATTAGCCGAGCGTACAACAATGAAGAGGGCCGATGTGCCCGGTTGAATAGATTCGCTGACGTCTTTGATGAAACTGTTATCCACACCCCGGTTCATCAATGCGCCAACTGCACCACCACCCAAACCACCTACCAACATCATGCCGATTGGCCCGCCAAATAATGCGCCAACAAACAGGCCAATCAACCCACCGGCGGCGACGCCTTCTTTGGTTGTCTGGTCAACAGCGTTGCGGGCATGGACTTCGCCGGCCGCATCCTTGCGCACCACAACGGTATCTTCCAGGCGCATATAGCCTTGATGCTGAACGCTCTTGATGCTGCTTAGGACCTGGTCTGCCTTTTCTTCACTGTCAAAGGCAATCACAATCATTTCTCTGCTCATTGTTTAATCCTCCAATTAGTAAATTTATATCCCTATCCCCACGAAGTACATTGTACATCTTTTGCTATCTGGCACAAACGTTTACCGGGCTGTTACTCCTGGAAAGTGGACAGGTGGTCACGGATGTGCCAGAAGCTGTTTCCGGCGATGTTGAGCCAGACGGGTTGGTCAGGATACCAGGCAACCCGGCCCGGTTCGAGCAAATCTTCTTCGAGCATGGTGGCAACAACGGCCGTCAACCCCTCACACGCCTCTCTGTATTCTGCCAGAATGTCGGTTGTTGGCTTATCCTTATGCATTTCAAATATGTGGTCATTCAGCCGATTCATAATTGTTTCGTCGGCTGCTTCATCACCAGTTAATTCATAGCCAGGCATGTAACGAGTCACCGGTTCTCCATTGACCGTTTTTTCCAGCCAACCCGTTGCCAGTTTCATCCAGACAGTAATATGGGAGAGAGTATCCTTCACCGACCAGTCACCACCAGGGCCAGGGTCAGCCATCTCATCTTCAGTCAGCGTTGCTAAAAACGCTTCCATCTCTTCGTTCGCTTTAGTCATTTCTCCTAATAATTCAAACTTGTTCATGTTTTGCTCCTTCGTTCGTTCGTAGTAGGCGATTTATCGCCTGCCGCAAAAGGGCACTAAAGTGCCTACTACAAACAAGTTTTATGCGGCCGTCCAGCCACCGTCAACAGTCACGGCCGTACCGGTGACAAAACTGCTGGTGGGGCTGGCTAAAAATAAGATGGCTGGGCGAATTTCGTGCATCTCCGCCCAGCGATTCAGGGGCACAACCCGGTTGATAAAAGCATCCCCCTGGGCATTGCCGATCAGGGGGGCGTTGAGTTCGGTGGCAAAAGGGCCAGGGCAGAGAGCGTTGACGGTGATGCCCGTTTGCGCCAGTTCCAGCGCCAGCGCCCGCGTTAGTTGTAAAACCGCCCCTTTGGAGGTGCAGTAGTTAACGCGATTTTCAAGGCCCACCAGGCTGAGCGCCGAACCCATGTTGATGATACGGCCGTAGCCCGCCCCCTTCATAATCGGCACCACCGCCCGGCACATAAAAAAGACGCCATCCACATTCACGCTCTGCACCCCCCGCCAGGTTTCGTCGGAGATTTCGGTGATGGGTTGGCGAATGTTGATGCCCGCATTGTTGATGAGGATGTCAAGCCGGCCGAAACGGCCGTGAACTTCCATGACAAAACGGTCTACGGCCGTCGAATCCGTCACATCCAGCGGCAGACCAACGGCCGTGACCCTCGTCTTTTCGGCCACTACTGCCGCCGCCTGCACTACGTCCGCCTCGGTGCGTGCCGCCAACACCACATCAGCGCCCACTTCCGCCAGCGCCAACGCCATTTCCAGCCCCAACCCTTTTGAGCCGCCGGTGATGACGGCCGTTTGTCCTGTTAAATCAAACATTCTATTCATAACTGTTCACTTGCTTACTGCCCACGTTATCGGGATTCCTCACTCCGAAGACTGCGTTTGGAATGGCACTGCTCACTGCTCACTGTTTACCGCCTACCTCAAGCCCCGCCAGATTTTCGAGCGCCTTCACCAGCGCATGGTTGCCTTCTGCACCAAGACCTTGCTGCTGCAAGGTGCGGTAGAGGTTGAAGACGGCGCTGGTTGCCAGCGCGGGCACGCCGAGGGCATCGGCCGTTTCCAGCACCAGCCGCAAATCTTTTTGTTGCAAATCAATGGTGAAACCGGGCCGCCAATCGCGTTGAATCACCTGCGGGCCACGATTGGACAACATCCAGCTACCGGCCGCGCCGCCGGACACGGCCGTCAACACCTTCTCCAACTCCAGCCCACCAGCCTGCGCAAACAGGAGGGCTTCGCTGACGCCCATCATCGTCACCACTACCAAAATCTGGTTCACCAACTTCACCATCTGCCCCGCGCCGGTTGGCCCGACGTGGGTGATGGTTTTGCCCATGGCCTGGAAGACAGGCAAGGCGCGGCTGAACTGGGCATCGTCGCCGCCGACCATGATGGAGAGGGTGCCTTTGGCCGCGCCTTCGCTGCCGCCGCTGACGGGCGCATCCAGCATGTGGACGCCTTTTTGCGCCAGAATCCCGGCGAAGCGCTGCGTGGCCTGCGGGCTGATGGTACTGCAATCAATGACCAGGCTGCCCGGCTGTGCGCCAAAGATGACGCCGTTTTCATGCAGCAGCACCGCTTCCACATCGGGCGTATCACTGACGCAGGTGAGGATGATGTCGCAATGAGCGGCTACATCCGCCGGACTGCTAACGGCCGTTGCCCCCTCTGCTACCAGTTGATCCGTTTTGGTATGTGTGCGGTTCCAAACGCGCAAGGGGAAACCGGCTTTCAACAAATTGCGCGCCATCCCCTGCCCCATAATGCCCAGGCCGATAAAGCCGACTCTTTCTTGCATATGCTGTTTCCTCCTACTTATTTGGCGTAATCCGTGACCCGTCATCCGTAAACCGTCCTATGTTAGTTACGGATTACGGCTCACGACTTACGGATAACGCAATTATCCCTCACCTGTTCTGTTTCCTCAAATGGGTATAATCGTTCCGCACCTGGCCGATGGTTGCATCAAGATCACCAGTGCAAAGGCGAATCAGACAGGGCAGACAGATGGAGGCAGAAATGCAAAAGAAAAAAGTGATCAGTGGCATCGAACGTGAAGAATTGCTGGACGTATTAAAAACTCGTTTTAAGAAGAATATGGAACGCCATGCTGATCTTGAATGGGCTGACGTGCAGGCAAAGCTGGAAGCGCATCCTGAAAAGCTGTGGTCACTCTATGAGATGGAAAGAACGGGTGGTGAGCCGGATGTGGTCGGGTATGATGAAAAGACGGCCGTATATATTTTTGTTGATTGTGCCGCCGAAAGCCCCAAAGGCCGCCGCAGTCTGTGTTATGACCGGCAGGCGTGGGAGGCGCGCAAGGAACATAAGCCAGAAGGGAACGCGGTGGACACGGCCGTTGCCATGGGCATTGAACTGTTAACTGAAGAACAATATCGTGAGTTGCAGGAAGTTGGCGCGTTCGACACCAAAACGTCTAGCTGGGTGAAAACACCGGCAGCGATTAGAAAACGCGGCGGCGCACTTTTTTGTGATCGCCGCTATGACCATGTATTTACCTACCACAATGGCGCGGAATCTTATTATGCTGCCAGGGGGTTCCGTGGCTCGTTAAGGGTCTAATTTAATCGAGGAGGGCGCATCTGAGGATGCCAACTCCTCTCTGGTAAAAATAAAGTTGCACACTGAGTATCAATGGGAATCAAAATGAACAATCTCATCTTTCCAGACAATCTTGATCTTTCACGGCCGTTTCATTTTGCGAATGAAGTTCAACCCACCAGCGCCAGAATTGGCGGGACCATGCCAGAAGGCATATCTGTTACGCTAAATGAGAATGCTGAATATTTTGGCACATTTCCACTTTATGAAGGCAACTCCCCGCTTTACTTTTCCTTGTTCATCAACTGCTCGTTTGCAGAATTCGTACAAACCTTGAATGGAGAGTTTCAAAGTGATAATAGGGTAGTCATTGTTTTGCATCGAGACGTGCCGCGTAGTAATTCTCTACAATACGCTTCAAAACTAAGTCCGCATATCGTTGAAATAGAAGATATTCAATCCGACATAGTCCAGGGCGATCAAGGAGAGAATGTAGTCAGGGAAAAACACAAGTTTGGGGGACGTCCATATTGTATTCAAGAACCAAATCTTCCAGGTGCAGATGAGTTGTTTGAACAAGGCTACAGGCAAATTTTGCAGATTGATTTTCCAAATCCGGGTGACGGAAGAATTTCGGGGAGTTGGCCTTTTGGCGATGGTATTTTTAACGTATTTTGGAAACCTCCTTTTGAAGGAGAAAAGTATTACTGGTATTTGCAGGGTTGACTGATGGATAACGATCAGGCAAAAGGAGTAAAGCACATGACACGAGCGGCCATAGCCGAAGCGCGTGTTTTTGAAAGTTGGCAAGATTACCAGGAAGCTCTCCAGCGGGCCATCGCGCCACTAAGCGGGGAACAATTGCGGCAACGGCCGTTGCCCGATTTGCGCACACCGGGCGAAATTGCCGAACATATTGTCTTTGGGCGGGCCTTGCATCTGCACCACATATTAGGCGAAGGCGCGGCAGAATTAAAGCCGCTGCTCCGCTGGCAGGATGCCGACGACCCACCACATACGGCCGTTGAGATTGTGCAAGGGCTGGAACTGACCTGGCAGCTCATCACCGGTTGTCTGATGCGTGGATCAGCCACCGATGCTATCTCTGAGGAGGAGGGAGTTATCGTGCAAACGATCTGGGGACTGCTCGACCATGACCTGCCCCACGCCGGGGAATTGTCCCTGCTGTTGGGTGCAATTAGTCTGCCTGGGGTTGAGATTTAGTCAGGCACATGGATGAAAAATAAAGCCGTAT
>CAYXUZ010000183.1:12112-12595 GCA_964467705.1 uncultured Ardenticatenaceae bacterium
TATATAATTGCCCTGCTTTTGTTCGGCTCAAATGGAATTGTAGCCAGCCACATTACGCTAAACAGTTATGAAATTGTATTTACGCGCACCTTAATCGGGGCTTTGTTTCTTGTATTTATCTTTATATTGTCCAAACAGGAAATGCGTTTCCGGCGAAATCAGTCGCATTTCCTTTATCTATTAATTTCCGGTATTTCCATGGGCGCAAGTTGGATGTTTTTGTTTGAAGCCTACAGGCAAATTGGTGTAAGCGTGGCGACGCTCGCTTATTATTGTGGGCCGGTAATAGTCATGCTATTTTCTCAGGTTATCTTCAAGGAAAAAATTACAGCCGTCAAATTCATCGGATTTTTTGCCGTGCTATTGGGTATGTTCTTCGTAAACCTGCAAGCTTTATTGCAAGGCCATTTATCTTGGGGTTTGGGGTTTGTATAATGGCCTAAAGAATTAGGACAGAAAAAACAGCGACTTTAAGGTAGACTG
>CAYXUZ010000184.1:0-12534 GCA_964467705.1 uncultured Ardenticatenaceae bacterium
CGCGGCCCCGATCATTCAGGTCAGCCCGGACAGCCTGGACAGCACCCAAACACCCGACACCACCATCACGCAAACCCTGACCATCAGCAATACCGGCGATCTAGATCTGACGTGGAGCATCACCGAAGTGGTAGGGTTGAATGCTCCCACCGGCAATAGTTGGGCGGACAACTTTGACAGCTACGCCACCGGCAGCCAACTGCATGGGCAGGGCGGCTGGAAAGGCTGGGATAACAGCCCGGCGGCTGGCGCGCTGACCAGTTCCGCCCAGGCACGGAGCACGCCCAATTCGGCCGACATTTCCGGTGCGGCCGACCTGGTGCATGAATATAGCGGCTTTACCTCCGGCCAATATACCTACACCGCCTGGCAATACATCCCCAGCAGCTACACCGGGCAGGCGTACTTCATCCTGCTCAACACCTATGCCGATGGTGGCACGAAGAACTGGTCTACCCAGGTCTGTTTCAACTCCACGACAGACTTGCTCTATGATGATACGGCGGCCAGCTGCGCTAGTGGCAACAGCCTGCCAATTATCTATGATCAATGGGTAGAAATTCGGGTGGAGATTGACCTGGATGCCGATTCGCAGACGTTCTATTACGACGACCAGATGCTGTTCCAGGATACCTGGACGGGGCATGTCTCTGGCAATGGGGCGGTGAACATTGCCGCCGTAGACCTGTTTGCCAACAACTCTACACCAGTTTACTACGATGATATGTCGTTGACTGCGCCTTATTCAGGGCAGTGTCTGACACCAGCGGACATCCCCTGGTTTAGTGCCTCGCCAACCAGTGGCACCACTGGTGCTGGCGGTGCTTCCACGGTGGATGTGACCTTTGACAGCACAGGTCTGGCGACAGGCGTGTACACCGGGACATTGTGTGTGGCCAGCAATGATCCGGTGACGCCATACGTGGAAACGCCGGTCAGCCTGACGGTTGTGCCCGCGCCGGTGTATGGTGTGGAACTCACGGCCGTAGATAGCACCCTCACCGGTACGGCCGATGCCGTTGTCACCTACACACTGCACATTACCAACACGGGCGACACGGCCGACAGCTACACCCTCAACGCCGCCGGCAACAGTTGGATGACCGATCTGTCCACAACCAGCGTGGCGCTGGCTGCCGGAGCCAGTGACGAACTGATGGTGATGGTGCATGTGCCTGCCACTGCCGCCAACAACGACACGGACACAGCGACCATTACGGCGACGTCTGATGCCGATGGCAGTGTGACGGACAGTGTGGATTTGACAACGACGGCCGTTGTTGAACCAGCACCCACCGACACCTTCATTTACCTGCCAATTATCGTCAAACCGGATACCGGTGGTGGTTTGGGTAATGGGCCGGAAACGGCCGTGCCCAAATCAACTGTTGATACAGTAGCCATCGCCGCCGTGCTCCCTCTCTTTGGCCTCCTCTTCTGGCGACGTAAAGAGTAAATTTTGCAGGGTTTTTCAATCTTCACCATTGAAAACCCTTTCCCCACACCCCCAAACCTCCCGGAGCTTTGAAAGCTCCGGGAGGTTTTTTATAATCCCCCTCAACCCGCTGGACAAAGGATGTGATCATGCAGCTACCCAAAATTGATGTACCGGATGAACGGGGCAAGTTTGGCCCCTATGGTGGCCAGTTTGTGCCGGAGACGCTGATGCCCGCGCTGGCGGAACTGATTGAGGCTTATGAACGGGCGCGTACCGACCCGGCTTTTCTGGCAGAGTTTGACTACCTGTTGAAGACGTATGTGGGACGGCCGTCGCCCCTCACCCATGCCCGCCGTCTCTCCCAACATCTGGGTGGGGCGCAAATTTACCTCAAACGCGAAGACCTCAACCACAGCGGCGCCCACAAAATCAACAACGCGCTGGGGCAGGCGCTGCTGGCAAAGCGCATGGGCAAACAACGCATTGTCGCCGAGACGGGCGCGGGACAGCACGGCGTCGGCTCAGCCACCGCCTGTGCCTTGTTGGGGCTGGAATGCATTGTCTACATGGGCGAAGTGGACATTGCCCGGCAACTGCCCAACGTGGCCCGCATGAAGCTGCTTGGGGCAGAAGTGCGCCCTGTCAGCAGTGGCAGCCGCACCCTCAAGGATGCCATCAACGAAGCCATCCGCGACTGGGTAACGAATGTGGATAGCACCCATTATCTGCTTGGCTCGGTGTTGGGGCCACACCCCTACCCGATGATGGTGCGCGACTTTCAAAGTGTGATTGGCACGGAGGCGAGAGAGCAGATTTTGACGGCCGTTGGCCGTTTGCCAGATATGGTCATTGCTTGCGTCGGTGGCGGCAGCAATGCCCTGGGCATCTTCCACGCTTTCCGAGACGATGAAAGTGTGCAACTGATTGGCGTGGAAGCAGGGGGCGAAGGGATTGCTAATGGCAAACATGCCGCCCGTTTTGCCGATTTGAATGTAGCCCGTGTGGGTGTTTTACATGGCACAAAGAGCTATGTGATGCAAACGGCCGACGGCCAGATTATGGAGACGCATAGCATCAGCGCCGGGCTGGATTACCCCAGTGTCGGGCCAGAACACGCCCTGCTGCGCGACCAGGAACGCGCTGGCTATACCTATGCCACTGATGAAGAGGCGTTGGCGGCTTTCCAAACCTGCTGCCAACTGGAAGGCATCATTCCCGCCTTAGAAAGCAGCCACGCCCTGGCGGAAGTGATCAAACAAGCGCCGCGAATGCGGCCCGATCAAATTGTCATCGTCAACCTGAGTGGGCGCGGCGATAAGGATTTGGATACGGTGTTGACGGCGTTGGGGATGAGGTGAGAGAGTGACAAGGTGACAAGGCGACAAGGTGACAAGGTGACAAGGCGATCTCAACGTTCCCACATCCCATTACTAAATCACGCAAACACCCAAACACTCAAACACTTGATCACTCCCCTTGATCACTCCCCTTGATCACTCCCTCCGTATATGCCCCGTGAATAATCTGGTCACACGGCCCTGCCATGAACCAAATACCTATGGGCATCTAAGCACTTTCCCATTAAGGTGTATTCAATCATTTTCGTCTGACGCTCATGGGCTGCGCAGGCAGAACAGGTATGATGCAGTCTAAAGCCACACTCAGTTTGCGAATGAAACTATTTGTCGCCTTTGCTCTGGTAGCATTGGCGCCTTTATTACTGCTGGCAGCAGTAAACGGCCGTAACATCCGCCAAACCCTCATTCAAGATGCCAACCGCTCCCTTTTTATCGTAGCAGCCGATGTAGCCACCCAATTGGATAACTTCCTGACTACAACCCAAGATGACCTCATGCTTGAATCCCGGCTACCGGTCTGGCAAGCCTATTATGCTGTACCGGTTGAAGAACGCCGCGCCAGCCAGGAAGAGTTACGTGTTTTGGCTTTTTTAATTGCCTTGAGCGGAAAAAATGAGTTTGTGCGATCTTATGGTTTACTTAACCTGGCCGGCGAAAATGTGTTGGATTCTCACGCTCCTCGTTTGGGGCAGTCAGAAGCAGATCGGGATTATTTTCAACATTTTCAGGAAACGGCCGACAACATGCCCTTTGTTTCGGCCGTACAATACACGGCCGCTGATGCCCCCCCTGTCTTTTTTGTAAGCATTCCCATTCTCAACAATGTGGGTGAGCGCCAGGGATATTTGCGGGCAGAGTACGACACGGCCGTGCTGCAATCTTTACTGGAGGCGCAAAGTGGGCTGGCTGGGGATGGCTCGTTTGGTGTATTGTTTGATGAGTTCAACATCCACCTGGCACATGGCGCTGAACCGGAACTGAATTTCCTGCCCATTACACGATTCTCAGCGGAAACGGGAACTTCCCTGCAAGCAGCGTACCGCCTGCCATCCTTACCACCCGAACAACTATACCCCATGCAGTTGGCAGAATTAGACGCCAGTTTGAACCATGCGGCCGTGGCCCCTTATTTTGAGACCAGGGAAGAAGCGGCTGGAACGGCCGTTAACCAGGCAGCAGTGGCTTTTATGAAGACCCAGCCCTGGAAGGTCGTGTTTTTTCAACCTCAAGAAATTTTCCTGATGCCTGTAACCGCCCAGGTACGGCAAATAGTCTTCCTGGTAAGTGTCATTGCGGGCACGGCCGTGTTAGCCGCCTTCATCTTTGGCGGGCTGCTCGTCCGCCCCATCAAATCCCTCACCAGAACCGTAACCTCCTTCAGTGAAGGCGAATTGCTGGCACGTTCCTCCATAACCTCATCTGATGAGATTGGCGTCCTGGCGGCCCACTTTAACGAAATGGCCGAACGAGTCGGCATCCTGCTCACCGGGTTAGAAAGCCGCACACAAGCACTGGAAGCGGAAGTAACCGAGCGAAAATTAACCGAGAATGCCTTGCGCCAGCAGCGCCGCTTTTTGCGCCAGGTCATGGATGTCAATCCCAGTTTTATCTTTGCCAAGGACAGAGACGGCCGTTTTGTCATGGTCAACCAGGCCTTTGCCGATACCTACCGCACCACCATTGAAAATATGTTGGGCAAAACCGACGCCGACTTCAACCCCGACCCCGCCAAAGTAGAACAATTCCGCCGCGATGACCTGCAAGTATTTCAATCCGGCGAAGAACTCTTTATCCCCGAACAACAAACCATCAACGCCGCTAACCAGGAGCGGTGGTGGCAAACAATGAAACGCCCTATTCGCGCCGAAGATGGCGCTATCACCGAAGTCCTCACCGTCGTCACCGAAATAACCGAGCGTAAACAAACGGAAGAGGCCTTGCGCCTGGCCCGTGACCGTGCCCTGGAAGCCAGTCGTGTCAAATCGGAAATACTTTCCAAAGCCCATCACGAACTGCAAACTCCATTGGGCGCCATTTTGGGTTATGCAGAAATGATCGAAATTGGCTACTTTGGCGAAATCAATGAAGAACAAAAAGATATTCTGCAAAAAGTTATTAACCGTACCAACCATCTAACGGCTTTGGTGCAAGATTTGTTAGCGCAAGCCAATCTCGAAGCGCGAAAAATCACTACCAACCAGACCATTGTGTTGCCAGATGAACTGCTAACCGCGATGCATCAGGTAATGGATGCCAAAGCCGCCGCCAAAGGATTGACCCTCACCAGTGAACTGAGTGACGAATTCCCCGGTCTACTCATCAGCGACCCCAAACGGCTGCAAAGAATCCTGTCCAATTTAGTGAGCAATGGCATCAAGTTTACGGAAACAGGGGGAGTGCATGTGCGGCTGTATCAACCAGATGCCAACACCTGGGCCATCGAGGTTTCAGACACCGGCCCCGGTATTCCCAAAGAAGCTCATTCCTATATTTTTGAGCCATTTCGCCAGGTTGATGGGTCCATTACCCGCACCCACCAGGGGTTTGGCCTGGGTCTATCGCTGGTGAAAGAACTGGCGCTTTCCTTAGAAGGGGATGTCTGGTTACATAGTGAGCCAGGTAAGGGCAGCACATTTACCGTTATCTTGCCATATACCCCTGTTATGGAGGTAGTATCGTGAATCCAACCGCATTTATTATTGAAGATGATGAAGATATGGGCACAATTTTTGCCGCCGCCATGCGCCAGGCTGGTTTTGACACCGAAGTGATCGCCGATGGGCAAACGGCCGTAACCCGCTTACAAGAGACAATACCAGATATTGTGGTGCTAGACCTGCATTTGCCCGGCATTTCTGGCCCGGATGTGCTGAAGTTCATTCGGGCCGATGAGCGGCTGAGCGAGGTGAAGGTGATCATTGCTACGGCCGATCCCCATCTGGCCGATACATTGCGTCAAGATGTTTCGTTTGTGCTGGATAAACCGGTCAGCTTTCGGCAGTTGAGTATCCTGTCTTCTCGGCTACGGCCGTCAACAGATGCCCCTGTGTAACGCCCGCCTCCGCCATTTTACGCACGACGATGTGGTGGAACGGCCGTATCACATTAAAATATACAGGCCCCGTCCAGCGGTGATACTGCGCAATCGTCACCACATAAAACCGGTTCCCCTCAACCAAAGGTTCTACCACCACCCCCAGATAAGCCGTCAGATGTGATTCACTCGCGGCGGCTACCCAATATCGTTCTGCCTCCGCCATTGTCACCGTAAAAAAGGCAGCCTTTTCTCCTGGTGTCATCGGCACATCCTCTGGTTGCATCCGCACCATCTGCGGAATCCCGTCTTGTGTCATCCCTAGCAGCCGCACAAATCCCCACCGTATCCGGTACAGGTTTTTCAGCCAACCTGGATAATAAGAAAACATCCCGGCAACAAAAACAGGCAGGGAGACCGCCCCTTCCACCACCTTAATATCTACATGATCCGCGTCGTCCAAAACTGTCGCCAGGGCTGGTACATACGCAGCCAACGCTTCTTTATTCATGCTCTGTTTCCTTGTGTAACCTGCTCCGGCCCGGTCTTCTACCGACGGCTGCGGCCGATGTCCCCACCGTGCCGCCCACCTTTGCCCACCGGAACCTGCTTTTTTCGCCACGTCACGGCCGTGTCCCCTATCCCCGGTTTTCATATGTTAGCAGCAGGCACGACCGTACCCCAACCCCTCTGGCAGCCGGTGAAAAGGGGTGGCACGGCCATGCTAACCCAATATGACCTTGCCCAAACAGGCGTAATCTTAATCCCACCACAGTGAAATACTGTCTTCGCTTACTTTGTCTTCCAGATGTTCGTCATCTTCCAGAAAGCCCTCATTTCGCATTTCCTCTTCGGCAATAGCCAAAATCCTGTCCCTTGCTGCTGCCTGGTTGGGCAACTTCATCAGGAGCGATTCCGCATACGGCCCCCCTTCTTGTTCAATTCGCCATGGCTCGTCGTGAATCATAGTGATATGAACAATTGTTGCTCCGGCCGCATAAAGTGACTCCACAAACTGCTGTGCTTCTTCCCGGCCGCCAAAGCGATTACTGGCTAATGGGTGGGGATTGGCATTGCTGGCCAGCCATTCGCGGGCTTCTGGTGGACTTTGGAATGATTCTATAAAGCGAGCAAAGTCGGCCATTGTGACCGTGTTGGCTGGCGTCAATATCGGAGGCTCAGGCAGTGTTTCCGTTGGCTGTGGTACATCCAGCACAAAGCGATAGACGTTTTCGCCTGGCGGCATCCCTGGTCTGGCCTGGGGCAAGATGGGGATAAACAGGCTGGCAATTTCTTCCAGAACAGGGCGGGGAATATCCATCATCTGTTCACTCAGTTGCATGTAATAACCGTTTGGTAATGGTTCGATGAGATGGACGGGGATACGTTTCAGGCGATCCAGCCCGCCAATTTGCTCCAGGTGCGCATCGGTCAAGAAATTCCCCCAGTAATAGCCTCGCGTTTGTGTCCGACACTTGGGCATATTCATGCCTGGCGAACAGCGGATAATCATTTCATAAGGACTGGCACTACCGACAGACGAATAATTATCATAAGAAATGTAGCCGGTACAGGCATGTGTGGTCACAAAAATTTGCTTGCTCATAGCAACTACCGCTGCTTGTAACGCCACTAACGCCTAGTTGTTCAGGATTTCCCCGTCAATAAACCAGTCAAATCTGAAGGGTAAATCGTTCACTGCGTAACGGTAATTAAAGTCATATAAACGCGAGTGTTCGGTGTCACCACCGCTAACTTCAAGAGACTCCAACTCCATCTGGGTTAACTTTTGCCAATCTGTCCGCTGTAATGAACTCTTCCGATGTTTTTGCCAGGGAAGCGTCCAATAAACAGTGGCATGGGTGAACCTGTCTGGCTGTAAGTGGGGTTTAATGGCTGCAAAAGTTTCCTGCGCCACTTCCACTACAGTACCCCCACTCAACGGCTCGAACGTAACAATTGAAATTCGGATCGCTTGCCCCATAATCACGTTTTTTCCTCAATGAACGAGTGCTGGTCCCATGCCACCCCCGCTGTGGCCGGCCTTCGCGACCGTGCCACGCCTGGATACGGCCGTGCCTAAAACACCCGCCCCCTTCCCCCCAATCGCTCCACATGCACCGGGTCATAACAATCGCCAAAGCGCGTTTGCGGCATGGTCGCCTTTTTTGCCATCAACCGTTCATACTCGGCGTCATCTACCATGGCCACAATCCGGGCAATGCTCGCCTCACCATCCACAAACCGCCAGGGGAAACAGCCCACCGGCACCCGCCGGTTCACCAACAAATCAATATCCCCACCCACACATTCCGCATGAATAATACCCTTGTCAAATAACCACAGGTGCATCATCTGGTACATCTCTTTGGTGAAGTAGTCTGCCAGCGATTTGCCATACTTCTGCCGAAAATGGCGGTCGGCGTCTTCCGCCTGCGCGGGCATCCACTCCCGAATCTTCGTATTCATGGGGTGGTCGGCGCTGCCACAGTCCACGCCAATCCATTTGATATGGCGGTCCATGCACCACTGGGCAAAGCGGGCATCCGGGCCGGGGTGCATCACCATGTAGCGCACCTCGTTGCCATACGGCTGATCCCAACCAAAGTGATGGTAGCCGGTGTGGATGATGAGAATATCGCCGTCCCGCACCTCCACCCGCGCCTCAATCATCTCCGGCGTGTACACATCATAGTCACCACACACATCGCTGAGGTCTACGATAGCCGCTTCCCCCGCCAGGAAGTTAAAATCCAGTTGGGCAATATCTTTGCCCGGCGTATAAAAATGGATTTCGCCATCCAGATGCGTACCCACATGGTTGCTATGGCTCACTAATTGTCCGTTCGCTCCATTTGGCGCTAACCGTTTGAAATACTTCACTTGCAACGGTTCATAGGTTGGCCAGGCCGGTGTGCCAATGCCCAAAGGAATGGTGAGATCAATAAATTTCATCAGGAGCCTCCAGATTCGTTCGTAGTAGGCGATTTATTGCCGTTGATTGGCGATAAATCGCCTACTACGAACTGAGAATGTCAATTGCACATCAGATCAGGGTACGGCCAACGGCCGTCGCCACCCCCCGCACACCCTCTATAAATTGCGGCAACATCACCAGCGGCAGCGACTGTTCCCCATCAGACAGAGCCGCTGCCGGGTCAGGATGAAATTCGACCAACAGCCCATCGGCGCCGGCGGCAATGGCCGCGCGGGCGGCGGGCAGCACCAGACCGGCGCGCCCGGTAGCGTGGCTTGGGTCAGCCATGACCGGATAGGGCGACATTTGTTTGAGCAGGGCAATGGCATTGGTGTCCAGTGTGTTGCGTGTGGCCGTCTCAAAGGTGCGGATGCCTCGTTCACACAAAATGATGCGCCGATTGCCCCGGCTGGCAATATGTTCGGCCGCCTGCAACCATTCGGCGACAGTTGACATAAAACCGCGTTTGAGCATGACAGGTTTGTCCAGTTCCCCCACCCGCCACAGCAGCGGATAATGCTGCATGTTGCGGCTGCCAATCTGGATGATATCCGCATATTCAGCCACCAACGGCACATGCTCTACTGCCAGTGCCTCGGTGATGACCAGCAGCCCGTGTTGGTCGGCCACATCGCGCAAAATTTCCAGCCCCTCCACGCCCAACCCCTGAAAGCTATGCGGTGAGGTACGCGGTTTGAAGGCGCCACCGCGCATGATTTTGATGCCATTGGCGGCCAGTTGTGCGGCGATCACGGCCGTTTGCGCCACACTCTCCACCGCACACGGCCCGGCCATCAACACTACTGCCTCGCCGCCAATGGTCACGTCTGGGGAAATCGTTATCGGTTGATACTCGTTCATTTACCGTTTGATCCGCGAAGGACGCGAAGAGGCGCGAAGGTCTTAAGAGAAATATTCGTGCAATTCGTGTCATTCGTGGCTTCTACCACAAACTTTCAAAACATTTTGAACGAATTGTAGCAAAGAGGAGCGGTTCGTGTCAATTTTCACAAATGGGGCGTTCAGGAAGTGCCAGGCACAGGGCGTCAGGTTTTGGTCTGACCAGGTGGTTTTGCCCTGTGCCTGGCACTGCTCGCGGTTAAAACCCTTCCAACTGCGACAAATCGGCCAGACCAGATGCCAAATTGGCGATGTGTTGCAGCAGGGCCAGGCGGTTTTCACGCACGGCCGTGTCCTCATCCATCACCAGCACCTCATCAAAAAAGGCAGAAATGGCCGGTTGCATCTGCCGCAGGTTCTCCACAAAGGTGGGCAGGTCGCCATTGTGCGTGGTGGCCGATTGGTACACTGCCAGCAAATTCTTCTCGGCTGTTAGCGCAAAATCGGCCGGGCGCAGGGTGAAGGGGATGGCATAGCTGCGGGTAATGCGCACACAGCGGGCGTAAGCGTCCAGCAGCGTTTCCCAATCCTCGGCGCGAATAGCGGCGGTGAGGGCGACGGCCGTTTGCCCGGCCATATATGGATTGCCCCCCTGTTCCGCCAATACCGCCTTCACGACGGAAGCGGCAAAACCCTGTTCACGCAGCACCCCTTCCAGACGGCCGACCACAAACCCCATCACCTCTGCCAATCCCGGCGCGGCCAGGGGGATGGGCAGGCATTGGGCGGCAGCCTGCATTCCAGCGCGCACATCAAACGAAATCTGGTTGGCTGTCAGGTTTTCGATGATGTGCAGCGCGGCGCGGCGCAGGGCGAACGGGTCGTTGGAGCCTTTGGGGGCCAGCCCGGCGGCAAACAGCCCCGCCAGACTGTCCAACCGGTCGGCCAGCGCCAGCGCCAGGCCGGGTCGCGTCTGGCTGACAGCGTTGTACTGCTCAGCGATAGCTACGCAGACCGCTTCCGGTTCGCCACTCAATTGGGCATAATGGCCGCCCATGATGCCTTGCAACGAGGTCATTTCCACCACCATGCTGGTCGCCAGATCAGCTTTGGCTAAGGCGGCGGCGCGGGCGGCAACGGCCGTTTCCTCTTCATCCAACCCCAACATCCCGGCAACCACAGGTGTCAATTGTTCCAGGCGGTGGCTTTTGTCCAGCATCGAACCGAGTTCAGCCTGGAAAGTGAGTGTGCCCAATTTGGGCAAAAAGTCGGTTAGTTTGTGTTTGCTATCCTGCCCGTAAAAGAATTCGGCGTCAGAAAAACGGGCCACAATGACATGCTCGTTGCCTTCGACCACAAAATCCAGGTGCTTTTCATCGCCGTTGCGTACCCCGATGAAGTAGGGCATGAGACGGCCGTGTTCGTTGTACACCGGGAAGTAGCGCTGGTGTTTTTTCATCACCGCCACCAGCACGGCGGCGGGCAGCTTGAGGAAACGTTCGCTAAATGTGCCCCGCAGTGGCGTGGGGCGTTCTACCAGATTGGCAACCTCGTCCAGCAAATCGGGGTCGTCGGGGATGGTTCCCCCTTTTTCGGCCGCCAGTTTGCTGGCTACCAGCACAATCTGTTCCTTGCGTTTGTCCGGGTTCAGGTTGAGACCCTGTTTACGCAGCAGGCCGCCAAAGTTGACGGCGCTGTCAATTTCAATTTCGGGGGAGTCATACGGCCGTAGCCCCCGGCTCACTCGCCCACTTTCCACCCCGGCATAGCTAAAGGGCACGATTTCCGGGCCAACCAGCGCCACCAACCAGCGCAGCGGGCGGCTGTAGCTGATGTTGGTGTTGTTCCAGCGCATACTTTTTTCAAATTTCAGGCTGGCAATGAGGTTGGGCAGCGCTTCGGCCAACACCGGAACGACGGCGCGGCCCTGTTCCCGGATCACGGCCGTGACATACCGTTTCCCCCCTTCGTCCTCAATGCGCAAATCAGACAGATTCACCCCCTTACCTTTGGCAAACCCATAAGCCGCCTGGGTGGGTTTGCCTTCGGCGTCAAAAGCGCGTTCGGCGGGTGGCCCTTTCACCAGCGTTTCCAGGTCGGGCTGGCGTGGCGCCAGTTGGGTGACGGTGACGACCAATCGGCGTGGCGTGCCTTCTACCTGCACCGTTTCATAACTCAGGCGCAGGTCTTCCAACATTTCGGGCACGAGGGTGCGCAGTTGGCGAATGGCGCTGTTCAGGTCGCCGACGGGTAATTCTTCGCTGCCGATTTCCAGCAGGAAGGTTTGGGGAGCATAGAACTCTTGGGTGGCCGACGGCCGTGTCAGCGCCACCCGCTCTTCCGGCCAGTTTGCAGGCAGGAACGGATATTCCAGCCGTTCACGCTGCGCCAGATACAGGTCAGACACCTGCCGGGCAATGCCGCGCATCCGCCGGAAAAATTGGGCACGCTCCGTCACACCCACCGCGCCACGAGTGTCCAGAATGTTGAACAGGTGAGAGCATTTCAGGTTGTAATCATGGGCGGGCATCACCAGCCCGGCTTCAAGGCAGCGCTGCGCCTCTCGTTCGTAGATGTCATACACCTGCTTAATCGCCTCGACATCGGCCACATTGAAGTAATACTGGCAATGCTCAATTTCGCTTTGCAGCAGCACATTTTCATAGCTGATGCCCGCGCCGTACTCCATTTCCCAGACGCTTTTGGCCCCTTGCAGCGCCAACGCAATGCGATCCAGGCCATAAGTGATTTCCACGGAAACGGGGTCTAGCTGTGCCCCGCCCGCCTGTTGGAAATAGGTGAACTGGGTGATCTCCTGTCCATCCAGCCACACTTCCCAACCCAACCCCCACGCCCCCAGCGCCGGGCTTTCCCAGTTGTCTTCCAC
>CAYXUZ010000185.1:0-2727 GCA_964467705.1 uncultured Ardenticatenaceae bacterium
CATCTGGGACTGGGGACAACGGCCGTTGCCGACCTGGTAGACGTGAATGATGACTATCTGGGTGGGGGCTACGCCATAGTGGGTGAAGCTGAACGCGAAGCCATTCGCATGGTGGCCCAGCTAGAAGGCATTTTGCTCGACCCGGTGTACACGGGCCGGGCTATGGCCGGGTTGATTGACCTGATTCGCTGGGGGGCATTTACTCGTGGGCAGTCCGTCCTCTTCTGGCACACCGGCGGCGCTACCGCCTTGCCCGCCTTCGCCGACAAACTGCTGTAACGCGATTTACCCAATCGCATGACAGGCCCAAAGCAGACAACAATTACTCGATGACTGATAACCGATAACCGATTACCGATTACCCTCCCCCCTCTCATCCCCCGCCAGCCACCGGCTGGCGATCAAGGCAATCCACGCGCCCAGGCTGGCGCTGAACAGGTGCAGCGCCCCCAGGTTAAATAGTTCCAGGTTGATAAAATCCCCCAAAAAGTGGCCGACGGCAAAACCAACCCAGGCGGCCAGCACATAAAGGATGATGCGCCGCGCCGGGCCACCCATGATCAGGTGGAAACCCGCGCCATAGGCCGTCGCCAGCAGAAAGCCCAATATCACCCCGGAAGCGTTGATCATGTATTCCCTGTCTTTTGAGATTGAGAGATGGGGAGATTGAGAGACTGAATCTCCCCATCTCCCCATCTCTCAATCTCGGTAATGATGCCGCCGCCCAAGACCGTGTCGCTATCATAAAACACGGCCGCCTGCCCGGCGGTGATGCCAAAAACGGGTTCGTGGAAGGTGCAGCGGACACGGCCGTCGCCCACGTCCTCTACCGTCCCCTCCACTGCTCTAGCCTTGTACCGGATTTTGATTTGTACGGGGAGGGGGTGGGGGGGAGTACGGCCGTTGAGCCAATTTACATCCCGCGCCACCAACGTTTGCTGCCCTAACTGTTCATGCGTGCCCACAATCAGCGCATTTTGGGCCACATCCTTACGCAGCACAAACACCGGCTGCCCGGTGGTAATGCCCAACCCCTTGCGCTGGCCGATGGTATAAAAAGCCAGCCCCTCATGTTGCCCCAATTCCTGCCCGGCCACATCCAGAATAGGGCCGGGACGTGCTGCCCGCTGGCTATACTCCCGCAAAAAGCGACGGTAGTCACCATCACCCAAAAAGCACAAATCCTGGCTCTCATCCTTGCTGGCCACGGGCAGGCCAAACTTCCGCGCCAGCTCCCGCACTTCCACCTTGGTGTATTCACCCACCGGGAAAAGCAGATGCGCCAGATGTTCTTGCGTCAGCATGTGCAGCACGTAGGATTGGTCTTTATGCTCGTCCACCCCTTTGCGAATTTCGTAACCCGTTGATGTGTGAACCACGCGGGCATAATGGCCGGTCGCCAGATAATCGGCATCCAGCGCCAGCGCCCGCTCCAACAAATAGGTGAAGCGGATTTGCCGGTTGCACTCCACGCACGGATTGGGGGTGCGCCCCAGTTCATGCTGGTCAATGAAAAACTGCACGATAGTCTGGCGGAAATGGTCTTGCACATCTACCACGTAAAAGGGGATGCCCAGCAGCCCGGCCACCCGGCGGGCATCGGCCATCTGGTCGGGGGTGCAGCAGCGGTTGAGCGGCGCGGCTGCGCCCATGCCTGGCTCGCTCCACAGCCGCATCATCATGCCGATGACCTCGTAGCCCTGCTCTTTCAGCAACGCTGCCGCCACCGAACTATCCACCCCGCCGCTCATGGCTACTACAACACGGCCGTTGCCTTGTTCCATTGGTGTATTGGTTCTCCTCATGGCTTCATTCGGCAGGTGCATTGGACTGGATTTCGTAATCGGGCACGGGTAATAATTTGAATACAAGTAAAAAAGGTAAAATTAACCAGACCATTATCAATGAGCCACCAATGATCACTTGAACTCCAGAATTCAATGGCATGTTAACGATGATCGGGAACAGCATATTACCTATAGGAATCAAAAATCCATATAGTCCCCCCATAACTGCCCATCGTGTTTCTACTCCTGGCTGCAAATATCGAGCGCCCAGTTGAAAAATGCAAACAGCCACAATAAAAATAGATAGTCCCACGAAAGAAGGAATACATACCAGCAGGAAGCCAATACCGATAGCATCTAGCTCTCCTGGGGAAGAAAACGTATTCGATGCAGGGAGTAAATAACCCTTGACTGTTTGCGTGATGAAAAAAGCCACCAAAGCCACCAGGACTACCAGCGAAGCTAATTTCAATGCGCGCCAGTCCAGGTAAGTAAATTCTATGTCTCTTTTGGGGATTCTCATCGGTCTGCTCTCCTTATTATGAGATCAATAAATCATTCACAAGTGACTATATTATACGCGCAAAACGGTCATCATTATTCCCTTGGAGTTACCTCAATCTTCTGGCGCAACTTCACGATGGAATCGGGCGGGTAATACCCTTTACGCAGGCTGACGTTAGCGTAGATGAGGGTGCGCGGCGCGACCAGGCAGCCGGGATTCAGCACGGCGTTGCACCCGGTCTGCACATCGTCCCCTAGAATAGCGCCCAGTTTAGCCAGGCCGGTGTCATAGACACGGCCGGGTACCTCAATCTGTATCGTCGGCCGTTTCCCCGTCGCCGGGTCTTTGTCGCTTAACATGCCCAGGTTACTCAGCTTCGTGCCCGCGCCCATGTTCACCCGGCGACCCAAAATAGAATCGCCGACATAGTTGAAA
>CAYXUZ010000185.1:2737-12430 GCA_964467705.1 uncultured Ardenticatenaceae bacterium
GGCGTGCGCCCCCGGCAGCAGCAGTGCGTTTTTGGCCTCCGTGTCATGCCCGAAAATGGCCCCGGCGCAGATGATCACATCTTCGCGCACAAAAGCGCCGTGCCGCACCACCGCTCCCGGCCCAACGTAGGCCGGGCCAAGAATGTATGCTCCCGGTTCTACCCGCGCCCCCTCGGCAATATAAATTGGCCGGTCGCTGAGATACGCGCCGGGCATCACCTGGCCTAAAATGGTTTGCCCCCCACCCGTCAGCCGGGCCACATGCGCCTTGATGTGCGCCAACGCCTGCCAGACGTATTCGCAGCCGTCAAAAAACACGGCCGTTTCCTCATCCAGTTCAAAAAAATCTTCCGGTCGCAACATACTATCCTCGTTATCCGTTATCCGTAATTCGTTATCCGTAATCCGTCGGATTACCGATTACGGGTTACGGATAACCTTCTCCAAAACAACCGGCAGCGCCAACTCCACCCAGGCCGCATACATTTCGCCAGAGGGATGCAAGTCATCGTCGGCAATGAGGGTGGGATCGGTGGCAGCCTGGCGGGACACGGCCGTGACATCCACATACCACACCCCCGCCTGCTCCGCTTCCGCCCGGTTGATAGCATTAAAAGCATCAATCTCGGCGGCGATGGCTGCCCCGTCCTGCCGAGCCGCAAACGGCGTTACCCCCCAATCGGGGATGGATAGCACAACCACCCGCGTTGGCTCATCCCCGGCAAAGACAATCGCCTGTTGCAACAGGTCGGCAAACTGCCCCCGGTATTCTTCTGGGCTGCGCCCCCGGTATTGGTTGTTCACGCCAATCAATAGCGACACCAGATCATACGGCCCTTGGGGTTGCGCCGCCTCGATGCCTGCCGCCAATTCGTCCGTTGTCCAGCCTGTTTTGGCAACAATCTCCGGGGCTGCTATTGGGACGCCCTGCTCTTGCAGGCGGGCGACCAACTGCACCGGCCATCGTTCGGCTTCGGCCACCCGTTCGCCGATGGTGTAGGAATCACCTAATGCTAAAAATCTCATTGCTCTCTCCATAATGGTCGGGGTGGGGGGGACGGTTGCGGTTGGGGATGGTGTGGTGGTTGGTGTTTGGGTGGGTGATGCCGTCGTTGCGGGGGTGGGCACGGCCGTAGCCATCACCCCCTCACATCCCACCAGACAAAAGAACAACCCGCTAAGGGCGCTAAGAAGCGCGAAGGGGAATTCTTTTCTTCTCTTTTTTGCCGCGTGTACCACTTTGCGCCTTTGCGTCAAAAGTCCAACACCTCTTCAATCTGACCCGCAAAACCGAGCAGTTCCTCATCCGCATACCAATGACCGGTGATCTGCATACCAAGCGGCAATCCAGCTTCATCTTTCCCGGCCGGCAGCGTTACTGTGGGCAGACCGCTGTGTGTCCAGGGCAAATTCATCACCGGATCGCCGGTACTTTCCAGCCCGGCGGGGGCCGCACCGACAGCGGGCGGCGACAACCAGCCATCCAGTCCATATGCAAACATCAGGTCGGTCAGCTGGCTACGCAACTGGCTGCGCCCGGCTAAGGCCATCGTTAGCTGCTGCTTGTCAATTTGCTGTCCACGTTGGATCAGGTCTCTAGTTTTTTCATGGTACAGCGCCTGATGCCCGCGGAACCAATCACGATGGGTGCGGGCAGCTTCAGCAGCCACAATCAGGTTGTGCCGGGCATAAATCTCGTCAAAATCAGCCATTGCGGGCACATCTACCAGGGTAAAACCGGCGTCACGCAGGCGGGCACACGATTGCTGAAAATGGGTGAGGGCTACGGCCGTTGCCCGTTCCAGGTACGGCCCGCTGGGAATGCCCAAAACGGGCCGGTGCGTCGGTGCAGCCAATGTGGGATCCCAATCAGCGCACAGCAGAGCGGCCGCCAGTTGCATCCCGGCAACATCGGCCGTAAAGCCGCCAATGTGGTCCAATGAACCTGCCAGGGGGATAACACCCGCTCTGGAAATGCGGTCATAGGAGGGTTTGTAGCCCACCACGCCACAAAAGGCGGCGGGGCGGTTGATGGAGCCGATGGTCTGTGTGCCCAGCGCCAGCGGGCACAATCCGGCGGCAACGGCCGCAGCCGAACCGCTGCTTGATCCGCCGGGTGTATGCGCCGGATTGTGAGGGTTGCGGGTGGGGCCAGGCGCAAAGTAGGCAAATTCGGTGGTAATGGTCTTGCCCATAATCAATGCCCCGGCACGGCGCAAGGCGGTGACGCTGGCCGCTTCTTCGCCCTGCAAAATTTTGGTTGGCAGGCGGCTGCCGGCCTGGGTTTCAAACCCTTTGACGTGAAAGATGTCTTTGACGCCGATGGGAACGCCAAAGAGCAACGGCCGTTGCCCCACATTCGGGTACTTTTGCAATAACGCCTTTGCTTCCTGCGCCAACCGCTGAAAACGGCTCTTTTCGGGCACAAATGCCAGCACCTCCGGCTCGCGCTCATTAAAATGCGCCATCAACTGGTCAAGATAACTGGTCAAAGACAATTCACCAGAGCGGAGAGCAGCAGCCAGAGTAGGGAGGGAGTTTAGGGAAGGCATAGCGTTGAAAATTGTCAATTGATAATTGCCAATTGACAATTGTTAATTTCCAGGCTCCATCTTTTCCGCAGCCAACAACACCGCGTCTACAATATGCTGATAGCCGGTGCAGCGGCACAGGTTTCCGGACAGGGCTTCGCGCACTTCGGTTTCGGTGGGCTGGGGATTTTCGGCCAGGAAGGGGAGCAGGGTCATCAGAATGCCAGGGGTGCAAAAGCCACATTGCAGGCCGTGTGCTTCCCAAAATGCCTGCTGTAATGGGTGCAGGTTATCCATGCTCTCCGCCAGCCCTTCGACGGTCATAATCTCATGGCCGTTGGCCTGCACGGCAAACATCAGGCAGGAACGCACCGGCTGCCCATCAAACAGAACGGTACACGCGCCACAAACGCCATGCTCACAGCCGACGTGTGTGCCGGTCAACCCTAATTCATGACGTAAAAAATCACTCAACAACAACCGGGGTTCATTAACACGTTCCTCTGTTTTCCCGTTGACGTTAATTGAGATGGTGTGGTTGTTCATAAGAGATGAATTCACGGAGTGGAGGCTTTAGCCGTTGCCTTACGGCTAAAGCCTCCACTCCAAAGCAATAAGAGTTTTTATTCACTCAGCGCACGGCCGCACGCGGCTTGCAGCACCCGCCTGGTAAGAACGGTTGCCAAGTGGCGTTTGTAGTCGGCGGTGGCGTGGATGTCGGTGGTGGGGGTGATTTCTTGTTGGGCTGCGTGGGCAACGGCCGTGAACACTTCTTCACCTGCCGCCTGTCCCACCAAGAGGGCAGCGGCTTGCGTCGCGCTGATAGGCGTGTCGCCCGCGTTCAGGTAAACCAGACGCACGGCCGTACAAATCCCCCGTTCATCTACGGTAATAACGGCGGCCACGCCGCTGAGGGCATAGTCGCCGTGCCGCCGGGCGACTTCCGTAAAGGCGACGCCAGTGCGCGGTGGCAGGGGCGGCAGTTCAATTTCGGTCAGGATTTCATCGTCGGCGCGGGCGGTGGCAAAGAGGCCAGTGTAAAAGTCACGGCCGTGTACCCACCGTTCGCTGCCCGTT
Source organism: uncultured Ardenticatenaceae bacterium (assembly GCA_964467705.1). Lineage (GTDB taxonomy): Bacteria > Chloroflexota > Anaerolineae > Promineifilales > Promineifilaceae > CAADGU01. The sequence continues at coordinate 6,346 of CAYXUZ010000185.1, forward strand.
TTTTGCAGTTTGACACAGCCATGTAGCGCCAGCAAAATCACCGGCAGTTCGGCGGCGGGGTCGGCATGGGCCAGGCTGCCGCCGATAGTGCCCCGGTTGCGGATTTGTGGATGGGCGATGTAGGGCATGGCCTCATGCAACAGTGGCGCGTATTGGGCGATGAGTGGGTGACGTTCCAGGGTGCGCTGCCGGGTCATACTACCGATGCGAAGACGGCCCGAAGCCGCTTCGGGTTGGCCGTTGCCTTCCCGCCGCACATAATCCAGTTCCGAGATGCCATTCAAATCTACCAGCACGGCCGGCTGCGCCAGCCGAAAATTCATCACCGGCACCAGGCTTTGCCCACCGGCCAACAGGCTGGCATCCGCACCGTATTGCTGCATGGCGGCTAACGCCTCCGCCAATGATTGCGGGGCGACGTACTCAAATGGGGCAGGTTTCATCCTGAGTTCCTCTTGTTGCGTAATCCGTCATCCGTAACCCGTTGTCCGATTACTGATTACCGTCTCAAACACGGCCGTTTGCCGAAAATTGGGACGCTTCATAAGATATTGTATCTCGATATTTTCAACCGGTCATGCGGGATGTAATGTTGTGATCGTGTGCTTTTGCGTTTTTGTGATCGCGTAATCACCAGATCACAAAAACACCAGATCACAAGACCACAAAAACACAATTTTTAGGAGTGTGAGCATGAATACTACAGGTTTATTGGACGGGGTACGGGTGATTGATCTGACGCGAGTGCTGGCAGGGCCGTATTGCACCATGATGTTGGGCGACCTGGGCGCGGATGTGATCAAAATTGAAGCGCCAGAACAGGGGGATGATACCCGCCAGTGGGGGCCACCATTTACACAAACGGCGGACGGCCGTCGCGGGGAAGCCGCTTACTTTCTGGCGGCCAACCGCAACAAACGCAGTCTGACGCTCAATTTGAAAACGGCAAAAGGGCTGGAAATCCTGCGCGAACTGATTCGCCAGGGAGATGTGCTGGTGGAAAATTTCCGCACAGGCACACTGGCAAAATGGGGGCTGGATTATGAGACGTTGCAGCAGCTTCGCCCCGGCCTCATTGTTTGCACCATCACCGGTTATGGCACAACCGGGCCATACAAAGACCGGGCCGGTTACGATTTTATGGTGCAGGCGATGGGCGGTTTTATGAGCGTCACCGGGCCGGAGGCGGGTGAGCCGGTGCGGGCGGGCATCGCCATTGCCGACCTGGCAACGGGTATGCTTGCCGGCAACGCGATTTTGGCGGCGCTGTTTGCGCGGGAGCGTACCGGGCAGGGTCAGCTTATTGACATGGCGTTGCTCGATTCGCAGGTGGCATTGATGTCTTACGTGGCCAGCAATTATCTGGTGTCGGGGGAATTGCCGGGGCGGTATGGCAATGGGCATCCCAACATTGTGCCCTATCAGGAGTTCCGGGCGCGGGATCAATACTTTGCGTTCGCTTGTGGTAATGATGGGCAGTGGCGGAAGTTTTGCACGGCCGTAACCCACCCCGAATGGGCCACCGATGAACGTTTTGTTACCAATTCAGCTCGCCTGGCCCATCGCACCGCTGTGATCGAAATGCTCAACGAATTGTTTGCCACCCGTGACGCTGCCGATTGGATGGCGTTGTGTGACGAGATCGGTATCCCCAACGGCCCCATCAACAATATGGCCCAGGTGTTTGCCCATGAGCAGGTGATCGCCCGCCAGTTGCGCCTGGACGTGCCCCATCCGACGGCGGGCAGTGTGCCATTGGTGGCTTCGCCGTTGCGGATTCCCACCACACCGACCACCTTTCGCTACCCGCCGCCGCTATTAGGCGAACATACCGAAGAGATTCTGCAAAATATGTTGGGGTATGACGCAACGGCCGTTGCAACTCTACGTACTGAAGGTGTGATTTAACCAGGATATTCGTAATTCGAAGCCAGAAGACCGATTACCGGTAACGGCTTACGCATTACCGATCACGGAGGTTCATATGGAGCAGTGGGAATATCTGACACGGTTTATTGAGGCAGACGCACGGCAAACGGCCGTGCCCGAATACACGAGCGATCTGGAGGCTGAAAATCTCCCCATCTATTCTCCAGAAGCGATGATGCCGGAATTGAACCGGCTGGGGGCTAAAGGGTGGGAACTGGTACACATGCAGCCAGTGCATATTGGCAACAACTACGATGTGTTGATGCATGAAGGTGGCGGCACCCGTCGCTGGACAAATAAATACTTCTGCGTCTTTAAGCGGCGCACATAGAAAACAATCTGAATTTTCAAAACTGATTGTTTGGCAACAAAAGCCCAGACAGATGAGATTTGTCTGGGCTTTTGACTTTTCACGATTTGTTGACCCCCATTAGTTGCTTGCCAGATACAATTGAAACGGCTTGTGCTAAAACAGTGTTACCCTTCAGGTACTATTCTGACATACTTTATGATGTGTTATGATTGTAAGGCAGCAAATTAGTATGAAAGAATAATTCCAGGTATGTCAATCATTCGCAGGTTCTGCGCCATCATATTATGACCAAAGCCAGATCACCCAAACAAACCAACTTGCTCAGTCAATCAGCCACCGGCGCCCTTCCCAGTGGCATCGCTTATCGCCCCATCCCCTTTGAAACAAGTCCCTTATCGGCCAACAAACGGCCAGTCTGGCGTGTTCTGTTTGAAGTGACAGGTGACGATAGTGGTGAATATTTTGGGCTGGATATCAATGGCGAGCTTGTTTTGGGACGAGGTATTGATGGCCCTGATATGTTTGATCTGACGCCGTATGGCGCGGAGACAAAGGGGGTATCACGTCGCCATGCTATCCTTCGGCCCACCACAAATAACTTATATCTGATTGATGTGGGCAGTACCAACGGTACTCTGCGTAATGACCGTTCTATTGGGGTCAATACGCCGTATGCATTGGCCGACCGCGACCGGTTGACGTTGGGGCATATGGAGGTGCAGATACGGATTGTGGAACGGCCGTATCTGCAAACTACCCCACTTAAACAAAAACCTGATTTGGTAGATGCTCTCTCCCAAATTGCTTCGGCTATCACCTCCCAATTGAATCTGGAAGAAGTTCTGAATCAGGTGGCTGCTACCGCCATGTCGCTGACGGCCGCCGGGGAAACAAGTATTTGGCTGGTGGATGAGAACAGTGGGGAACTGTTTTTGGAAGCACAGTTAGGTATTGATGATTCCCGACTGCGCCGCACCCGCATGGCAATTCGGGAGGATACACCTGCGGGACAGGTCATTCGTACCGGCACACCGGTGCGTGCCCACCGCCAGCCAGGGCAGGCACAGCCCCAAATGATGACAGGCTATCTGGTGGAGGCGCTGGCGTTTGTGCCCATCACCTTGGGTGGTGTGACGTTTGGCGTGTTATCGGCAGCGCATAATGAAAAGGGACAGCTTTTTGATGCCCGTGATGAACAAATCCTGAGTGCTGTGGCTGATTTTGCCGCCATCGCCATCCAGAATGCGCGTCTTTACCAGGCGACCGATGAGGCGTTGGCGAAGCGAGTGGTGGAACTTTCGGTGTTGAATGAGGTGACACGCACGGTGTCGGCTTCGCTAGATTTGGGCCAGGTGTATGATGTATTGGTGGAGCAGGTGAATAATCATTGGCCTGTGGAAGCGGTACATATTTATCTGATTGATGAGTTGCATCAACGATTACGGCCGTTACACCGCACTGAACTGAAAGAAGCTCAACACCTGCTGAACCAGGGGATTGTTGGTGCTGTAGCTGCCGATGGCGTGGCTGTCGTTACCAATCAAGTGAGCAGCCACCCCCAGTATGATCCCACGGTTGACCAATTGGCAGGTAATGTGCCCCGCTCGTTGGCCTGCGTCCCATTGAAAGTAAAACATGGGGTATTGGGTGTACTGGCCTTGTTCAATAAAGCGAATGGCCCCTTTACCGAAGAGGATTTAACGCGGTTGGAAGCCTTTGCCCATCCGATGGCTACGGCCGTGGAAAATGCTCGCCTGTTTGAAGAATCTGAACGGCAACGTGCGGCCATTCAGGCCACCGCCCTTACCCTCTCCGAACCATTGATTGTGCTGGATCACAATGGAATGGTTTTAGTGTCGAATGAAGCCGCCAATCGGCTGTTGGAGACAAATATGTCGGCCATGTTTGATGCCATTAGCCAGGGTGTTGGTCGGACAACGGAAGTACATATTGGTGAGGAAACCTACCTCTCCACCACCGAACATGTGCCCGACGTGGGCACCATCATCGTCATGCAAAATATCACCTACGTAAAGCAGCTAGAAAAAGATCGCTCTGAATTCATGCACATGCTTTCCCATGACTTGAAAAACCCTCTTACAGCCATCAATGGCTGGTCGTCTTTGCTGGAGCGCACAGCCCATCTGGACGAAAAAGGAATCCGGTATCTGCATGAGATCAACGTGGCCGCCGACCGCATGTTGGAAATGATCAATCATCTGCTGCAATCTGTCACCAAAACCGAAATGTTGACGCTGGTACGCCAGCCATGTGATCTGCAAGAGATTATTCGGCGCGTGATGGATGATGTACAAGGGGTGGCGATGCAAAAGAGTATCAAAATATCCCATACCTGCCGGGGGGAACCTTATGAGATATCGGGTGACGAAATGCGCCTCTACCACATGATCCTGAATCTGGTGGACAATGCGTTGAAATATTCACCCAAAAATACCGAAATCACCATTGCCACACACTTTAGCAAACAGGTCATTCAGTTTGTGGTATCGGATGAAGGCCCCGGTATTCCAGAGAAAGATTTGCCTCATGTTTTTGAGAAGTATTACCGAGGGATTCAGGGATCGCTGAAAATAGCTCAGGGTTCTGGGGTGGGTTTAGCTACCGTGAAGAATATCGCCGAAGCCCATGGGGGGGTGATCGCCGTAAAAAATGGCGAGGAGCGCGGTACAATTTTTACTGTTACCTTGCCCGGCAGTATGCGGGTGGTGGCAGAAGAGGTCATTGGGTAATCGGGAGATGACCATCTCAATCAGCCGATTGCCTGACTGTCCTCTTCATCAGCCGGATATTGTAAGCCCCATTGAGCGCGAATTTTGTCCATTGTTTCTTGTAACATCAGGGTGGTAGACCAGGGCATCAAGGGATGTTCTATCAGGCCGGCGCGTAAACAGTCCATCACGGCCGTCGCCTCATAGTTATATCCATTTCCTATGTAGGGTGCGTCAATTTCCTGTTCGGCCTGACCGGATTGAACCAGGGTGAGGCGTGCGGAGTGCCACCAGGGGAAGTGGATTTTGATATGGCCGTTCGTGCCCATGATCACTGCTTCTTGCACCGTTTCCGTGCGCACGGCCGTGTGCAGCAATGCTAATTCCCCTTTTTCATAGCCTAAAATGATCGTCGCCTGTTCATCTACGCCAGTTTCACCCAGATGCGCCATGCCAGTAATCTGGGTAGGTGGGCCGAAGACCAGGTGCGCCAGCGCCAATGGGTAGATACCCACATCCAGCAGCGCGCCACCACCCAACGCCGGAGAAAAGTGACGGCCGTGTGGGTCAATGGCCGTCCGATAGCCAAAATCGGCCGTCAACATGCGCACCTCGCCAATGACGCCATCTTGCAGCAGTTGGCGCACCATCGTGATCGCCGGTAGAAAGTAGCTCCACATGGCCTCCATCACAAACAGACCTTTCGCCTCGGCCAGGGAGAAGATGGCTTCAGCCTGCCGCCGGTTCATGGTGAACGGCTTTTCGCACAAAACCGCCTTGCCGTGCTGCAAACAAAGCAGGCTGTTTTCCATGTGGAAGACGTGGGGCGTGGCGACATAGATCACATCCACGTTCGGGTCTTGGGCCAGCGCTTCGTAGCTGCCATACGCATGTGGGACGTGGTATTGTGTGGCAAAGGCGGCGGCGGTGCGTGCATCTCTGGAGCCAACGGCCGTCAACACTGCATCCGGCAACACCGCCAACCCCTCCGCAAATTTGCGGGCAATGACGCCCGTGCCCAGTATGCCCCAACGTATCTTGTCTGTGGTCATTCGTTTCTCCTCATTCCTGATGGTTGATCATTTGGCTATGGTGTTGTTTCAGGGGTGGGGGT
>CAYXUZ010000186.1:0-6911 GCA_964467705.1 uncultured Ardenticatenaceae bacterium
TGCCCACCGACACCCTCAACCAACTGCGTGAAATGGTCAACACCGTGCGCCAGCGCCCCATCGTCTATGGTGACTGGGGCTTTGACCGCAAACTGGCGTTGGGCAAAGGGTTGAGCGCGCTCTTCGCCGGGGAATCGGGCACCGGCAAAACGATGGCCGCCGACATCATGGCTGGCGAATTGGGGCTGGATTTGTACAAGGTAGACCTCTCCACCCTGGTCAGCAAATACATCGGCGAGACGGAGAAAAACCTGGATCGCATTTTTACCGAAGCCGCCACCAGCAACGCCATCCTCTTTTTTGACGAAGCCGACGCTATTTTTGGCAAACGCTCCGAAGTGAAAGACAGCCACGACCGCTATGCCAACATCGAAATCAGCTATCTGCTGCAACGCATGGAAGCGTATGACGGCGTGGTCATCCTGGCGACTAATTTGCGCGCCAATCTGGACGAGGCGTTCACCCGCCGCCTGCACTTTGCCATCGAATTCCCCTTCCCGGAAGCGGCCGACCGCGAAGAAATCTGGCGTGTCAATTTCCCACCAGAAACGCCTCTGGCCCCGGATGTGAACTGGCTCTTGCTGGCGCAGCGGTATCCATTGGCCGGCGGCAATATCCGCAACATCATCCTGGCCGCCGCTTTCCTGGCCGCCGAACAAGGCCAGCACGTAGGCATGACCCACCTGCTGCACGCCGCCCGCCGGGAGTATCAGAAAATTGGCCGGTTGATTGATGATCGGTTGTTTAGAACGTAGTGCGTTTCACGCGCTTCGTTCATGGAGGAACCCATGCCATCTGAACATGCTTTTGAAGATAAGGGAAAAGTAAAACCAAAACCGACGGTGGAATCGGCCGCACCTCAAAAAGAGAACGCCCCCGTCTCGGCAGATCCATTGGCGGGGCGGCTGGATGCGACGGCCGTACAACACATGCAGCAAACGGTGGGCAATACGGCCGTGCAGCGTTTCCTGGCCCAACGCAGCGGCAGTGGCCCCACCGAACTGGATGAGAACACGGCCAACAGTATCAACCAGCAGCGCAGCAGCGGGCACGGTCTGGATGATGGCATGGCGGCCAAAGCCGGGGCCACCATGGGACAGGATTTCAGCGACGTCAAAATCCACACCGATAGCCAATCTGACCAGCTTTCGCACCAGTTAGGGGCCAAAGCCTTCACCACCGGCAACGACATCTTCTTCCGCGCTGGCGAATACAACCCTGCCAGCAGCGAAGGGCAAACGCTCATTGCCCATGAACTTACCCACGTCGTGCAGCAGGGTGCATCAGCCCCGGCCGTGCAGGGCAAAATGGCCGTCAACGACCCCAACGACCAGTATGAGGCTGAAGCTGACCACGTGGCCGAAACCGTCATGGCCCAACCCGACGACATCCAACGCGCCGCCGAAGAAGACGAACTGCAAATGCAGGAAGAGGAAGAACCTATTCAGGCACAGGAAGAAGAAATGGCGCAGATGCAAGAAGAAGAGGAAGAATTGGCCCAGATGCAGGAAGAAGAGGAAGAGTTAGCTCAGGCACAGGAAGAAGAGGAAGAAATGCAGGCCGGTTAATGAGGAGATTGGGAGATTGAGAGATTGGTCAGGACAATCTCTCAATCTCCCAATCTCAGGATTTCCAACTATGCTCGCCGATCTGGACGAATCCATCAAAAAACTACTCGTCACCGAAATTCCCATCAAAAATGGGGAAATTGACGTGAAGTTTGACCAGCCCAAGCGCGAGTGGAGCGCCAAACTGGCTAAACCGACGATCAACTTCTTCCTTTATGACGTGCGTGAAAACGTTGTCCTGCGCCAGCACCAATGGGAAACCATGAAGCAGAATGGCGCGCCACATATTGACGTAGCCCGTCTGAAACGCACTCCTTTCCGCGTGGATTGTTACTACATGATCACTACCTGGGCGGCCGAACCGGACGACGAACACCGGTTGCTCTCTCGCGTCCTGATGGCGCTGTTCCGTAACCCGGTACTGGAAGACACCTTCCTGGTGGGGGACATGCAGGGGCAGGCGTTTGAAATTCAGGGGCGCGTGGCCAGCCACGACAAGCTGACCAACCCGGCCGAGGTGTGGAGCGCGTTGGACAATGAGATGCGCCCCAGCATTTCCTATCTGGTCACTGTGGCGATGGATCCCTGGCAAGAAGTCACCGGGCCGCCGGTACGCACCTTCACCATGCGCACCGGGCTGGCCCCCGACCCGCGTCAGGGTGCGCTGGAACCAGGCACGAGCATGGCCGCCGAGGCGTTGTACATTGGCGGTTATGTGCTGCAAAAAGGACAGCCGCAGCCGGGCATTCGCGTGGAGATACGTGAGCGGGGATTAGTGGATATGACGGATAAGGACGGCCGTTTCCGTCTTGGCGGTTTACTCGATGGCAACTACACCCTGGTTGCCACCCCCGAAACCGGCAAGCCCAAAGAACTCAAAATCACCGTCCCCAACACCAAAGGCAACTACGACATTGACCTTTAAGCCCAGAGGCAGGAGAACTTATCGAATGAAACCCTACAACCTCAACCAATACCGCGCCCCACCTGTTAGTAAAAAGTCAGCAGTCAGCAGTGAGCAGTGGTCAGCTGCCAGGCTTTTACTGCTTGCCGCTTACTGCAAACCGCTTACCGCTCACTGTTTGTCTTGATATACGGCGGCCCGGTTCACCCAACCGGCCCCACTTTCACAAGGAGAATGAAATATGGCTGTAGCATACGCAACTCCTGGTGTCTATGTTGAACAGGTAGACAAAGGCACCAAGCCCATTGAGGCGGCCGGGACATCCATCACCGCCTTTTTGGGCATTACAGCCGAAGCCAGCATCAAGTCCATCAATGACAAGGGCGAAGAAGTGCGCGACTCCGTTCTGGGGCGCGCCATGCTTGTCACCAACTGGACGCAGTATACCAACCTCTTTGGCGGATTCGTCGAAGGAGCGTACCTGCCCGATGCGGTTTACGGCTACTTTAACAACGGCGGTGGCCCTTGTTACGTCACCAGCTTGCGCGCCATCACCGAGATGCCCAAGCCCAAAGCTAAACCCGCGCCGAAGAAACCGGCCGCCAAAGCGGACGAAGCTCCGGCCGAAGGCGGCGAAGCAGCCGCTGCCGCCGAACCGGAAGTCAGCTACGGGCCACTGACGGCCAAAGAGTTCATTGGCGATGTGTCCGAGCGTACCGGCATCAATGGGTTGGAAGCGTTTAGCAACATCAGCCTGCTGGTCTGTCCGGATGCGTTTTATGGCTACGACGGTTCCGAAGAGGCCAAAAAGCGCGTCAAGCAAGTGCAAACGGCGATGATCGCCCATTGCGAAAACATGCAGTACCGCTTTGCCCTGCTGGACACACCGCCCGGCCTCAGCGCCCAAGACGCCCGTGACTGGCGCTACTACGTCAACTTCGATACCTCCTATGCCGCCCTGTACTACCCCTGGATCGAAGTGGCCGACCTGAGCGATAGTCCGCAGAACAGCAAGTTTGTGCCCCCCAGCGGCCACGTGGTTGGCATCTACAACCGCACCGACGCGACCAATCTGGAAATTGACCTGACCAAAGGCGAACAAGACACGCTGAACCCCATTGGCGTGAACTGCATCCGCTCCTTCCCTGGCCGGGGCATCCGGGTCTGGGGTGCGCGCACTCTCAGCAGCGATGGCTCATGGCGTTACATCAACGTGCGTCGTCTGTTCAGCCAGGTCGGGCAATCGCTGGATGTGGGTTTGCAGTGGGTGGTGTTTGAACCCAACGACAGCAACCTGTGGGCGCGGGTACGGCGCGATATTGTCGCTTTCTTGCGCGTCGTCTGGCGCAGTGGGGCGCTCTTTGGGGCTACCCCGGAGCAGGCGTTCTACGTGAAGTGCGACGAGGAACTCAACCCGCACGAAATCCGTGACCTGGGTCAGCTCATTATTGAAGTCGGTATGGCGCCGGTGAAACCGGCCGAATTCGTCATCTTACGCCTGAGCCAATGGGCTGGCGCGGATGCGGAAGCATAGTTTCAACATACCGGCGTGTCGCAACGCCGGTATGTTGAAAGGGAGAGTGTCTGATGGCAGAACGTGAAGATCCCCTTGTTGGTTTTCATTTCGGCGTGGAAGTTCAGGGTGTTATCACAGGCTACTTCACTGAATGTTCTGGTTTAGGCTCGGAACAGGAAATTGTGGAGCATAAGGTGATCACGGAAACAGGTCAGGAAGTGGTGATGAAGCTGCCAGGCCGGTTGAAGTGGGAAAATATCACCTTGAAGCGGGGCATTACCAGCAGCATGGACATCTGGAACTGGCGCAAGCAGGTGGAAGATGGCAATGTGGACGCAGCCCGCCACAATGGGTCGGTGATCATGTATAACCAGCAGTTGGCACCGGTGGCCCGTTGGAATTTTGAGAATGCGTGGCCGGTGAAGGTAAGTGGCCCGCAGCCGAAAGCGGACAGCAACGAGATTGGTGTAGAAGAATTGACGATTGCGCATGAGTATATTGTGCGCGTGCAATAGGTGATCGGGTGTTTTTGTGTTCGGGTGTTTGTGTGAATGAACACCCGAACACTCAAACACAAAACCACTCAAACACAAAGACACAAAAGTATGCAGACCGAGGTGGAATTTTATCTCCCCAGGGGTTATGTGGATGCGGCCGGGCAGGTGCAGCACTACGGCCGTATGCGCCTGGCGCTGGCGATGGATGAGGTGGAGGCGATGAATGACCCCCGTGTGCGGGCAAATGAATCGTATTTGCCGATTCTGTTGTTGAGCCGGGTGGTGACGCAGATTGGCACGGTCACGGCCGTGACCCCCGACCTCATCGCTCACCTCTTTGCCGCCGACCTGGCCTATTTGCAGGAACTATACCTGCGGCTCAATAGCAGCGAACATGTCGCCATCGGCGCCATCTGCCCCGCCTGCCATACCGCCTTCCAGGTGCAGGTCGCGCCGTTGGGGATGAGCAATTGACAATTGATAATTATCAATTGTCAATTATCAAGTTATGGCCGAGACACAAACAACTACCCAACCAAGAGCCGCCCAAACGGGCAAACTGACGCCAGAGCAGGTGCGGCAGGTGGCCGAGGCTGTATTGGCGCTGTGGCGGCGTGACCTGGCGGCGGAACGAGAGAGACAACGATATGGCCAACGATAGACTGGCGACCGACGCGCTACGCAAAACGGCCGTGCCTGCTTTCCGTTTTGTGGTGGAGATTGGCGGCACGCCCCAGGCTGCCTTCACGGAATGTACTCTGCCCATGATTGAGTGGGAGATGGAAGAGGTGAAGGAAGGGGGATTGAACACGTATGCTCATCAGCTTCCCGGACGGCGTAAAGCAGCCAAAATGACGCTGAAAAACGGCGTTGGCAGCGGCGTGATATACGACTGGTGCCTGAAGCAAATGGGCGAAACTTTTGAACGTAAACAGGTGACGGTGTCCCTGATGGATTCGACAAAAAAGAAAGTGATGAGCTGGACATTGGCGGGTGCATACCCGCTGAAATGGACTGGCCCGCAGTTGAAATCGAGTGATACTAGCGTGGCCATTCAAACGCTGGAACTGGCCTGTGATGAGGTAACAGTGGCGACGGGGTGATGGTTGTTGGTAGTTGGCGGCTGGTACCAGCCGCCAACTACCAACAACAAACCAATATATGGCAGATAACAAACTCCTCCACACAAATCCTCTGGCAAGCCGGACGCGGCAGTATGCTGGTATGTCCGTTATTTTTCGCCAGGAAGAGGTCACTGGTGGTGCAGGTGTGCCCGCCAGCGGCCCGGTCGTGCCGGGATTTTTGTGGACGCCGGAATTGTGGGCTGCCAGCGCCGAAATGGAGACACCGGCGGCTGAGGCTACAGCCGAAGTATCGGCCGTACCCTCCCCCACCGCGCCGCCCATCCAACGCCAACCAGAGATTGCCGCCGCTGTTTCGCCGGAAATGGGCACGGCCGCACCTCTCACAACCCCCTCCATTCCGCCAGCGGTTGCGCCATCGGGCGCAGTGACGGCCGTAACTGCGCAACCAGCGACGACCGCAGCCACATCGCCGCCGCCATCGCTTACAATTCAACGACACAGCGAAGAACCGGAACGGCCGTCTGTGCAACTGGCCCCGGCCGAAGCGGTATCATCTCCGGCTGAAACGGCTGTTCCCATGACTGAAGCGGCCGTTTCCGCCACACCTTCGCCTTCGCTCTTGGGTCGCATTGGGCAGCGGTTGGGCCGGTTAGTTTCTCGGCCACAGTCGGCCACCACATCACCCACCGCGTCCACACCCAGTCCGGAAACAGCGGGCACCCCGGCATTGAGTGCAGCCGCAGCATCTGCGCCCACACCCCCCGCACCGCAGCCGACCATTACACCCGTAGTGACCCCGGTACAACGGCAACCAGTAGAAAGCGAGTCGGATTTGTCATCTCCAACGGCCGTATCCTCCATTACCCCAGCCATGCCCATGCAGGCCCCGCCCGAAACGGCAGCCGGGGGGACGGCCGTCTCAGCAGCAGCGCAACGGCCGTCCCCAATGCCGGTTATGCCTGCTGCCGCCACGCCGGGTTCAATGCCGACTCCCCCAACAGCGCCACCCGCCCCGATACAGCGGCAACCAGAGACGCTGGCTGCACCCCCGGTAACGGCTCCCATGCCCGGTTCCGCCGTCCCCACCACACCAACACCAACGTCCGCACAGCGCCAGCCAGAAACGACTGCTTCGGCTGTACTGAATATGGACGTTGCGCCCATAACCACCGCAACAGGTTCAGCGCCTGTTGTGCCCACCACGCCGGTTTCGTCTATCCCGCCTGCCGTCCCGACCGCACCCATTACCGGTGCGCCGCCCATTCAGCGGCAACCGGCGGAAGTGCCTGCCCCGCTTGCGGGTCTCATTGCGCCCACACCAATACCATCGCCTGCGCCCCT
>CAYXUZ010000186.1:6921-12405 GCA_964467705.1 uncultured Ardenticatenaceae bacterium
GGTACTCAGGCAGCGCCGACATCTTTGCCGCCCCAACCGTCGGTTGCCCAACCAGTAGTTCCGGCAATTGTTCCCCCAACGATGGCGCAGCCGTCTGTGGCGCAACCGTCTGTGACGCAACCGCCTGTGACCCCGCAGCCTGCCGTCCAGCGCCAACCGGAAGCCGCGCCGCCAACAGAAGAGGATCGGAACTGGCGACGATTAGAGACCATTATGCGGCGGCATAAAGAACAGGAGACGGCCGAAGCTGCCAGCGGGGAAATGGGCGCGCCGGGCATTGAGCCGCCACTAACACCGCCCGCCAGCGAACCGCCGCTGCCCTCATTTGCTCGCCCGAAACCGGCGGCCAAACCCGCCCCTGGTGTGGTCAGCCGCCAACCGGCAGCGCCACGAGAAGCGCCCATGGTGGCAGTGGCGCGTGGACGCGGGCCGGCAACAGGCGAGACGGCTGTTTCCCCAGACAGTACGCCTCCACCTGGGCCATTACAGGCTGAACCGACGATGCCGGAAACGGCCGTTACTCCGCCTACGATACCTCCGCCTTCCGCCCCAATCGTCATGCGGGCCGAAGCAGACGATGACACGTTATTGGTTGCCCCAGGCGAAACGGCCTTGCCTGATGTTGGTGAAACAGGAACAGTCGGTGAAGGGCCAGAGGGCGGTTCACCGTTGCAGAGGGTCTGGCCGGTGCAAACGGTGCAGCGCACGGAAGCGCCAGCGACGATGCCTGCGCCTGTTTCACCAATTGTCGGCCCATTTCCGGCAGCTACCGAGCCGCCGGTGCGCCCGCCCACGCCGCAAGATTTTTGGGTGGAAGAGCGGCTGGCGACGGTGCCACCCGGTATGCCCACCGATTCATCGGTGCCTTTGCTGCGCCCTCGCCGCCCACGGCCGTCACGTCTGACCACTTCAGCAACCTCCGTGATGGATGCGCCCTCCCTTGTGGCGGAAACCGGTGGCACGGCCGTGCCACCCACCATCCAGCGCCAGCCGGAAGCGGCCGCGGCCGAATTGGTGCCTACCGAAATTGGCGGATTGCCGCCTGATTTATGGACGCTGATTGGGCAGCCGCCGCCCGCCGTCATGGCCCCGGCAGCGCACCCCCCCCCCGCCGCCGCTACGGTGATGGCTAAACGCGAGGGGGATGGGGCGACGGCCGTAGACCATGTTCCTGATGCGCCGGTTACAGCTACCCCTGACCTGTCTGAGTACATTCAGCTTGAGGAAGGTGGGGAATCGGGCACGGCAAATGGGGCAGTGACGGCCGTGCCCGATGCAGGCGGCGAAGAAGCAGGGGAAAAAAAAGAGGGCGAAGAGGTTGACATCAATGAGCTGGCCCGCCAGGTGTACGCCCGGCTTCGGGGCCAATTGATCATTGAGCGCGAACGCGAACACGGCCGTTTGCAAAAACAGTGGTAAGGAAAAATGGCAAACACACGAGGCAACTTAGTTCCCGCTGTCATTTACAAAGCGGATGAAAACGGCGAAAAGATCGGCTTTGAAGTGCCGTGCATGTTCAACCCGTTTGAGTACACCGTTTCCAAAACCAACAACTACTCCGAAGAGGCCAAAAACCAAAGCGACAGCCCGTCGGTGAACTTCAAAAAGGCCGGGCCACAAACGCTGAAACTGGCGCTGGTTTTTGATACCTATGAAACAGGTGAGGACGTGAGCCAGCAAACGCGGCAGTTGTGGAAATTTATGCAGCCCACCGAAGCAGCGGCCAACAGCGACAAAAAGGAGCCGCCGCGTGTCGCTTTTAAGTGGGGGTCTTTTCAATTTGCGGCCGTCATCACCAACATGACGCAAAAATTCACCCTCTTCAAAAAAGACGGCACACCCGTCCGCGCCAAGGTGGACATTACCTTTACCCAATACAACGACATTGAGGATTACAAAAACCAGCCACAAAATCCCACCTCCGGCGGCGGGCCGGTGCTGCGCACCTGGCAGGTCATTCGCGGCGACCGGTTAGACAACATTGCCGCCGATGTGTATGGCGATGCCACCAGATGGCGACAGATCGCTGAATACAACGGCCTGGACAACCCGCTGGCGCTGCGCCCCGGCCAGCGCATTATTATTCCAAAGGATGTTATGTAGGAGGTGATTTGGTAATTGGGTAATTGCCTAATTACCCAATTGCTCAATTACCCGATTACCCAATATGCCCGACCAGAAGCCGCTTTCTACCCAGATAAAAATTTCCGTCGGCGGCAGCCCGGTACAGCCAAACGTTCTGGCGCAGGTGTCCGAGTTGACGGTGGATCAACATGCGCATCTGCCGCATATGTTCACCATTCGCCTGCTGGACCCCAATCTGGAACTGCTAGACAACGGGCCGTTTAATCTGACAAAAGAGGTGAAAATTGAAGTCGGTGATGCTAACGAACGGTTGAAGACGTTGATGACGGGCGAGATTACGGCGTTGGAACCGGTTTTTGGCGAGGGCATGGTGGCCGAGTTATGGGTGCGGGGCTATGACAAATCGCACCGCCTTTACCGGGCGAAAAAAAGTCAGGCATTTTTGAATATCAAAGATAGTGACCTGGCTACGCAGTTGGCCGGTAATGCCGGTTTACAGGCCCAGGTGGAAACAACCAGCACCGTCTATGACCATATTTACCAGCACAACCAGTCTGACCTGGAGTTTTTGATGCAGCGCGCCTGGCGTATTGGGTATGAATGTTTTGTGGAGGAAGGTAAATTGTATTTCCGCAAACCGCCATCAGGTGGCGGTGGCGCGTCGTTGAAGTGGGGTGAGGACTTGTTGACCTTTTATCCGCGTATGACGCTGGCGGAACAGGTAGATGAGGTGATTGTCAAGGGGTGGGACCCGAAAGATCAGAAGGCGATTGTTGGGCAGGCGAGCAGCGGCAAGCTATACCCAGAGATTGGAGAGTCGAAAAATGGGGCGGCCTGGGCCAGCGCGTTTGGCGCGGGCAAGATGGTGGTGGTGGATCAGCCGGTGTTGAACCAGGCGGAAGCGAATACGATGGCCGAGGCGCGGTTGAATGAGTTAAGCGGCGCTTTTGTGCAGGCGGAAGGGGTGGCGTTCCGCCGCCCGGATATGAAGGCCGGGCAGTGGATCAAGCTGGAGAATTTGGGGACGCGCTTTAGCGGTAAGTATCTGGTGACGCGGGCGACGCACATTTACAGCCCAGAGGGGCTACGCTGCCAGTTTGTGGCCTATGGTACGCGCACGGGGACGTTGTTGGAGGCGGCAAATGGGTCACGGCCGTCACCCCGTTGGCCTGGTGTGGTGATTGGTATTGTCACCAATACCGAAGACCCCAACAACTGGGGCCGGGTGAAAGTGAAGTTTCCCTGGATGGCCGATGACGCCGAAAGTGACTGGGCGCGGCTGATGGGGCCGGGCGGCGGCCCTAAAGCCGGCTTTTATGCCGTGCCGGACGTGGGCGATGAGGTGGTGGTGGCCTTTGAGCATGGGGATTTTTCACGGCCGACCATCATCGGCGGCCTCTGGAATGGCAAACATGATATTCCGCCGACGGCGGCGGGGGCAGGGAGTGGGGAACGACCGCTCATCCGCACCTGGCATTCCCGCACCGGCCACGCCATCACCATGTACGACAACAGCGACAACAAGGTGGAAATCAAAACGGCCGGCGGTCATACCATCACCATGGATGACGCCGGCAGCAAAATTGAGATTAAAAGCAAAAACGGCATCACCATTAACGTGGACGATGGCGGCAACAAATTGACCATTGAAGGCAGCAATGAAGTCCTGGTGAAATCGAGTACCAACATGACCTTGGAAGCCGGGGCCAATATGGATTTGAAGGCTACCGGCAATATGAAGTTGCAAGCCAATGGTACGATAGATGTGCAGGCTAGCGGCCCCGCCAGCGTCAAGGGTGCGGTGGTGAATTTGAATTAAGGTTTGTAGTAGCCACTTGAGTGGCGTTTGGAGGCGATAAATCGCCTACTACAAACGGAAGGGTTTTATGGCTCAGCTAGTTACAAACAACGCCCAAATCATGTGCAGTTTTGGTACGATGCCGGGCAACCTGATCATCACGCCGGAGGGGCTTACCAATGCTAGCAATATGCCTGGCGCGACGATTATGGACAACGTGCCTATGAAAAACGTGCCGCCGTTTGGCATGTGTATCACGTTAAGTAATCCGCAGGTAGCGGCGGCGACTTCGGCGGCGCTGGGTGTGTTGACGCCACAGCCCTGCATCCCGGTGACAACCGCGCCCTGGACGCCCGGTTCACCCACGGTAATGATCGCCAACAAACCGGCGTTGAATAACACCTGTACTTTGATGTGTGCCTGGGGCGGCGTGATCACCGTCGTTTCCCCTGGGCAAATGACGACGAATGTACCATGAAGAAATCTCCCGGAGGTTTTGAACCTCCGGGAGATTGTGACGATATGAAACAAGACATTATTGGCAAAGGGTGGGCATTTCCGCCACAGATTGACCGGCAGGGCGGCCTGGCGCTGGCGCAAGGCGACACCGAATTAAGCCAGGCGATCCAGATTATCCTGGAGACAGCGCCTGGTCAACGGGTGATGCGACCGGCGTTTGGCTGCCGCCTGCATGAGTTATTGTTTGCGCCCAATAACAGCCACACCGCCAGCCAGGCCCGGCGGTATGTGGAAGAGGCGCTCGGCCGTTGGGAACCGCGCATCAATGTTCTTACCGTAGACGCCTTTCCTGACCCCGATGCGGATAATTGTCTGACCGTTCGCATTGAATACGAAATTAAAGCGACCCATGATAAACGGAGCCTGGTGCATCCGTTTTATTTGATACCCGAAGAATGACCGTAATCCGTGATGCGTGATTCGTAATCTGAATTTCATTCGGCTTACGGGTTACGGCTCACGGCTTACGGGTTACGGAGGCATATGCCACTAGCTGCACC
This sequence comes from uncultured Ardenticatenaceae bacterium, assembly GCA_964467705.1. Classification (GTDB taxonomy): domain Bacteria; phylum Chloroflexota; class Anaerolineae; order Promineifilales; family Promineifilaceae; genus CAADGU01. The sequence continues at coordinate 11,824 of CAYXUZ010000186.1, forward strand.
CAAACTAGACGACCGATTGTTTCAAGACCTGGTGGATGAGGCGAAGAAGCGGATTCCGCACTATACCAGCGAGTGGACGGACCACAACGTCAGCGACCCTGGCGTGACGTTGATTGAACTGTTTGCCTGGCTGACGGAGACGACGCTATACCGGCTGAACCGTGTGCCGGAACGCCATTACGTGAAGTTTTTGGAGATGCTGGGCGTGACGCTACACGCGCCGGTTCCGGCCAAAGCGCCGGTCACGTTCTGGCTGTCGGCGCCGGTGGAGGCGGATGTGGTCATTCCGGCGGGCACAGAAGTGTCCAGCACGCAGACAGAAACGGAACGCTCCATCGTCTTCACCACCAACGCCGATTTTACGATTACCGCGCCGCAGTTTAGCCAGGTGTTTTCAGAGACGATGGGGCAGGATAAAAGCGATTTTCGTTCGTCGCCCCGGCTGACTGCGCTGGCGGCGGGATTATCAGAGCAGCAGCAGTTCCGCATCTTTTCGGAAACGCCGCAGGTGGGTGATGCGCTGTATCTGGGGTTTGAGAATGACCTCAGCCACCACATTTTGCGGTTGGAGACGGAGTGGGA
>CAYXUZ010000187.1:0-10285 GCA_964467705.1 uncultured Ardenticatenaceae bacterium
AGCAGCAACTGTAAATGCACAGCAATAGATTAAACAACGATAGCTTCTTGTTCCCTTCTGGTACCTGCAAACACAGCAGCTTCAATTTCTGAGAGAAAAAATGTCTGACGCACTTTGGTACCTGATAGGGACCCCATAATTTTGGGGGTGATGGCAACGGTAACTCTGGTATGCGTACTTTCTTGTTGATTCACCTGGATATGGTATGAAAAGCCATCTGTCATATAATTATCGAACAAGAAAGACTTACTCAACAGTAATAAGCCCTGTTCTCTGTCGAAAACGTCAATGCGGTAACCTGAAGCCTGTACGTGGGTAATGATGGTTTGCAGTGTATTAACGGTATTATTCTCTGTCGCAAAAAACGCTGAATCATATAAGGATAATGAGTCCTTCTTGATTTTGGGTAGTTGCGAAAAATATCTCAATTCTGATATGGCTGAAACTGCTATAAAGAGTACCACACCAATAATGAGTCCCTGAACAAAAAGGTGTACTATTGTATCCATGTGTAACTACCTTATAGACAGTCCTTTGCTGTCTCGTAACGTAAGCGTTCAGTCCCTCAAGAGACCTGACAGGTTTTTGGCCTGTAAAGTCTTGATTTGAACTGTAAAAACCTGTCAGGTCTGAACGGTTACCTCGTAACTTTACTTCTTATCCACCGGCGTTGGCTTCAAACCAGGCCATGATGTTGTTGACCAGGGTGACTTGTATCTCTTCTGGCAAGATGACCAGGGGCAACAGCACAATGACTGATCGCTGTTCGGTGAAATCATCAATGACAGCCATACCGACTACTTCACCGCCGGAGTCGCTGGCCGGCCCACGCAGCAAAAAGGGTGTAGAGCCTTCTTCCGCATCCGCGCCCAATAAATCAGACAGGATGGTCTGGTAGCTGTCATCCAGTTCAATCACTGTGCCGCTTTCCAGGCCGTCCAGTAGAACAGGGTCGTCGCCGGTAATTTCCAGGTCAACCAGCGTCGCCAATTCGGCATCGGCCAGGATGGTGGGCGAAGAACCGGTTAAAAAAAGCATCCCGCCCTGATCCAGATAGTTGAAGATGGTAATGGTATCGTCGTCAAAAAAGCCTTCTTCGTTACGGTAGTCGCCAGAATCCCAGATGAGCAGGTCTACTTCGTCCAGGGCATCATCAGCCAGCGGGCCGTCTTCGGAAGTGACCCAGGTGGTGACTTCGTAGCTTTCACTCAGTAGAGATAACAGTAGTTCGGCGCTGGTGATGCCATCACCCAGCGGTTCGCCGTCGTCATCTACAAAGAGGAAGATATTTTCAATGGCGCCGGTTTCGCCTTCACCTTCGCCTTCGGATGGTTGTTCTTCAGAGAGGGTGACGGTGAGGGTGTAGCCGCCACCGTCATCGAAGTAGTCACGGACGACGATGGTGTAGTCACCATCATCTTCGATTTCCGCGCCCAGAATTTCTTCAGGGTCGCCGGAGAAGGTGCTGTCAACCGAGGTGATGAGGTTGTTGTCCGGGTCGTATAGTTCGACGACAGTATCCATTTCATCATCACCCTGCACGATGATGTCTATGACGACCGGGCCGCCATCGAACGTCCAGGCATGGCTTTCCTCTTCGCCCAATTCGCCTTCTACCGTTTCGTCCAGGTCAATTGTGCCTTGATTGATGGCATCAATATCGGGGGCAGGTTCTCCTGGTTCTTCTGGTTCTTCTGGTTCCTCAGGCTCCTCCGGTTCTTCTGGCTCTTCGGGTTCTTCTACGCCGGGTTGGCCGCCGGTGAGCAGTTCGGCTTCCACTTCTTCGTTGCTGACGCCGGTGGGGCAGAGGGCCAGATTGCCCTGCACCAGGCAGCCGGCCGATTCGTAGCTGGCGTCCAGGGGAATGAGGGAGAGCAGCAGGTCTACGGTGCTGTCCAGCCCTTCTTTGCTGGCGGCGAGGACGATGACCTGGTTACGGCCGTCGCCCGCATCCAACAATACCAACGCCGTGCCCGACATTTGCACGTTGCCCAATGGTGTATGTAGCAAACGGGCGGTATCGGGCACTTCCGTTTCTTCTTCGGTTCCCTCATCTTCTTCATCGGTTGGCGTTTCGGCTGTTGGTGTCTCTTCTGGACCCTCCTCTTCCTCGTCGGCCAGCGCCTTTTCTTCGGCGGCAGTAAGGATGGGCGGCTCGATGGTGAAAGTGATGCCGTTGCTGGCTAAAATTTCCAGCACGTCTTCATCTGCCTGGTTATACAGGCCAAGGGTGAGGGTGTCCTGGTCGGGGTTGGGCACGGCCGTCATCACCACCTGCTGCCCAATTACCCGAAACGCTTCTTGCAGGGCGATCACCTGATCAAACGCCTGCGCGCCCAGGTCGGGCTGGCCGGTATAAACCAGGTTGATAGGCTGGCGATAAAAGTAGGGGAAGTCGGCTAGCGTGGTGGCCCGGTCGGTGGTGGTAGTCAGCCAGTCGGCAATATGGGCAATGAAACGGCCGTTGTCATATGCCGTGAAATACGGTTCCAACATAAAGTGCAGGTCGGTCAGGGCCAATACCTGCCCACCAGCGCCGGTTGCTGCCAGCGTCAGACCGCCGGGTCGGTCAGTGGCCGAAGACCAGGTGTTGTCATCGCCGGAGAGTACGGCCGTGGCCGATGGCCCCACATCTACCGAATGCGCTCCATAAAAGACCACCTGCTGCATATCAGCCGTCAGATCGTTTTCGGCCGCCAGGCCGCTGCCGCTCACGATGATATTGCGGAAATTGCCTTCATTTTCGGTCAGGTTATAGAGGTAATCGCCATTGAAATTCAAATCAAAAGCGCCGGCCAGGGTGTTCAGCGCGATTTTGTCATCCTCAATGATGACAATGAAATCAAACAAATCCTCTTCAATCAGGACGTTGTAGCGGGTGGGGTCGCCTATCAACAGTAAGCGACCACCGTTGGCGACAAAATTTCTGACGGCCAGGATTTCGGCGGTGGAAAACGGCCGTATGGGGGCAATAACCACATAGGCATTCACGGCTCGCAACGCGGCGGTCAGCTCCCCATCGGTATGGGGAATAACAGAGAAGCCACGAGCAGAGAGACGGCCGTTGAAATACCCCAACTCCGCCTCCGTAAACATATTCTCGTGCGCCATGTCCAATAGCACCCGCCCTCTGACAATGCCATCATCGGCAGCCTCTAAATCATCGGCAAAATTACCAGTAGCCGGTGTGGGTACCGGCTGCACTACCTCCGCCGGGTCATAAACGGGAATCTCGCCCCGCGACTCCCCCCCACCCAGGTCATAATACCGCAGATAACGGTATACCGATGGCGCAGCCAACAGAACAACAAAGATCACAAGTAAAAGAACGGCACGTTTCATAATTTTCTCCCCCTAGCGGTTGGGTAGTTCGATATAACGGTAATACAGACCAGGCGGCAAATCTGACGGCATAGCCCACAGCCGTTCCAGGTCAATTTCTGGTGGCCGGTAAGCCAGCGCATTGCTGCTTTCCTCGTCGGCAAACGCCAATGGGTAAAGCTCCACCACTTCATAATCACGCAGACCGGCCAATTCACCCGCTCTGGCAATAGCCTCCTGCGTGGAAATCATGCCGTCAATCAGACCAAATTGCTGTGCGGTTACGCCATCAAAAATTTCAGCACGAGTCAGCGTTTCAAAATCGGCCAGCAGCCGTTCGCCTCGTCCCACGGCAACAGCATTCACAAACACTTCCATTAACGTTTCAGCTCGACGAGAAAAACCATCACGAGTACCACCAAACGCTTTGTAAGGGCCGGTGGTGAGCCAGTCTTCCTCGATAAAAACGCTGTCCGGCAGTTGGGTGATGACGCCGATGCTGCCAATGGCCGAACCCGGCTTGGCATAGATTTCGTCGGTGGCGGCAGCCACGTAATACGCGCCGCTGGCCGCCAGAAAGTCTACCGAAGCGATGATGGGCATATCCTGGCGCGTTTTGAGTACGTCCAGATACATCTCTTCGCTGTCATTGGCTGTGCCGCCGGGGCTGTTGATGACGATAACTACCGCTCTAATGGAGGGGTCATTGCGGGCATAATCAAGCTGGGCTTTGAACTCTTCGGCGGTGAGGCCAAAGATCTCGTAATAGAGCCGAATGACGCCTACTTTTGGTTGGGGTACGGCGCGAGGGGCAACATAAATGCCAATCGCCAGGGGCACAAGTATGACCAGAATGAAAATGAAGATCAGGCGAAGCGGTGAACGAGTCAGATTGTCGGCTGAAGCCATGAGAATCTCCTTGCCGGTAGTCGGTAATCGGTAGAGGGTAATCGGATTACCGATAACGGTTCGCGGATTACGGTTTACCTATTACGGATTACGGTTTACGAATTACGCATACATACCGGCTGGTTAAATCAAAGATGGGGTATAGAATATCATGCTGGGGGGAGGGTAGCAACCACGCGAAATGGAAAAGATTGCCTGTGAGCGCGTATTCAGATACTATGCCCTCATCGCCTTGCGTTGAGTCTTGTTCATGTATATTTCGCACTTATCGCTCACGAATTTTCGTAATTACGGCCGTTTAGAACTAGACCTTTCCCCTGGGGCCACCCTGCTTTACGGTCAAAATGCTCAGGGCAAAACCAATTTGCTGGAAGCGATTTATTACCTGGCAACGACCCGTTCTCCCCATGCGGAGTATGACAATCAGTTATTGAATTGGGACGCGGCACAGGCTGAGGAGCCGGTTATAGTGGGGCGGCTGGTGGCTCAGGTGCAAACGACCGTGGAACTGAAGCGATTGGAAATGCGGTTAATTTTGGAGCGCAACGGCCGTACACGCCAGGGTAGCTTTCGTCGGGAAGTGCTGGTAGACAGGCGCAAAATGCGGTTGATGGATTTATTGGGCCATTTGCGGGTGGTGTTGTTCCTACCCGAAGATGTGCAGTTAATTACCGGGTCGCCGGGTGACCGGCGGCGGTATATGGACATCACCTTGTGTCAGATTGACGGTGCCTACTGCCGTGCGCTTTCGCAATACAACAAGGTGTTGGAACAGCGTAATGCGCTGCTGCGCCAGATTGCCGAAGGCAGCGGCAGCCTGGATGTGCTGCCTGTTTTCACCGATAAGTTGGTGAATCTGGGCAGCCAGATTTTGCGGCGGCGGGCGCTATTTCTGGCGGAATTGGCGCGGGAAACACAGCGAGTGCATTATGAATTGCTAACCAACGGCCGTGAAACCATCCGTGTCCAATACCTGCCGCGTCTGGCGGGCAATGGTACGGTGGAGGAAGAAAGTGTGACGCTGGGTGAATGGCTACAAACGGCGGAGGTGTCCCTGACCATTATTAAAACCCGGCTGGCAGAAGCATTACGCCAGACACAACCGGCGGATATTGCCCGCGGCGCGACCAGCGTTGGCCCCCACCGGGATGATTGGCGTTTTCTGCTCAACGGCCGTGTCCTCAGCAGCTACGGTTCGCGGGGGCAGCAGCGGACGGCGATTTTGGCGCTGAAGATGGCGGAGATTAACTGGATGACGGCCGTGACCGGTGAGCAACCCATTTTATTGCTGGATGAAGTGGTGGCGGAACTGGACGCGCAGCGGCGGGCGGCTCTGTTACAAACCGTACAATCAACGCAACAGACCATCCTGACGGCCACCGACCCAGCCATGTTTACGGCCGGGTTTTTAACCCATGCGACCAGTTTGCAGGTAGAGAACGGCCGTATTTCCCATGCCCAAAGTACTGGTAGTTCAGACCAGTGAAGCGAGAAGTTTTGTTAGAAAGCCTGCCTACTATGGCTTCAATCCATCTGAATGGCGGCGTAGAGGTATTCATTCCAGCAAGCGTTCAGAAGCAAACCGACGAGAGATTGTAACGTGATTGATTCGCACAAACAGATAACTTCGCCTCCACTTGTCCTTATCGTAGATGATACCCGCGAGAACCGCTTGTTGTTAGCGTCACAATTGAAGCTGGAGGGCTTTGAGATTATAGAAGCGGCCGGTGGTCGGGAAGGTATTGAAAAGGCCAGAGCGTTTGATCCAGATGTGGTTTTGTTGGACGTGATGATGCCTGATCTGGATGGTTTTGAAGTCTGCCGGATGCTCAAAGCGGACGCCGAAACGATGCAGATTCCCATTATCATGGTCACAGCTTTAAACCGGGTGGAGTCCCGAATTGAAGGTAAACGGGCCGGCGCCGATGAATTTTTGTCCCGACCACACGTGCGTGAAGAACTGCTGGTGCGGGTGCGCACCTACACGGAAGTGAAACGAACCCGGCTGCGGCTGGAAGAAGAGCGAAACCGGCTGCAACTGCTGTATAACGTCAGTCGGGCTATTAGCAGCCAGTTAGACCTGGACACGATTATGGCCGACACGCTGATGCAGACGCAGGCGGCGGTGGGGGCCACAAAAGGCAACATCATTTTGGTGGACGAAGCGGGGCAGGTATATCATCGCTTTATGCTGCGGGCCGGGTCGCCGGTGGAGATTAGTGATCACGTGGCGCAGGCAGTGATGACACATGGTTTGGGCGGCTGGCTATTGGAACACCAGAAAAGTGAGATTATTGATGATATTTTTGGTGATTCGCGCTGGATTACACTGCCAGATGACCGGGGTGAGGGGGGGGCGGCCATTGGCATTCCGCTGACAGGGCCAGATCGGATTGAGGGGATTTTGATCTTGAACCATGCCCAGACGGGCTATTTTTCGGCTGAACATCGGGATTTATTGGAGGCGATTGCCAGTACAGTAACGGCGGCGATTGTCAACGCCCGTTTGTTTGCTGAGGTGCGCGAAGAGCAGCGCAAACTGGAAACCATTTTAACATCATCCACAGACGCGATTATTATTGCGGATGAGGCGTGGCAGATATCACTGTTTAATTACACGGCGGCGCGTTTGTTTCAGGTGAAGATGCAAGATGTGATTGGACGGCCGTTGACGGAAGTTCAGCAGTTGACGCCGTTGCAAGTGTTGTTACCAGAGCGACTATCGGCCACAGAAGTGAAAGAAGTAGTATTGGATGACGGCCGTGTGCTTCACCCCAGCGTTTCACCCATTGATGGCGTGGGATATGCTCTCATTTTGCAGGATATAACGGAGTTAAAACGCATTGAAGAGTTAAAGCTGGCAGCCGAAAGACGCGAAAAAGAGCGGGTGCAAGAGACATTTGCCCGCTATATGGGGCCGCGTCTGGTTAACCATGTGTTAGCTAATGCGCCGGAACTGATGGCCCGGCGCGAGCGGCGGCTGGCGGTGGTGATGTTTGTGGATTTGCGCAATTGGACCGGGGGGATGATCACCCGCGTGGCCCCTGATGAAGCCATTCGCCAGCTCAATGAGTTTTTTACGCGCATGATGGATATTGCCATTGAGTTTGATGGCACAGTGTTTGAATTGACGGGTGATGAGATTTTGGTGGGCTTTAATGCTCCCTTTGACCAGCCAGACGCCACCAGCCGGGCTGTGCAAACGGCCGTGACCATGCAGCGTGAATTTAACCAATTGCGCCAAAGCTGGTATGAACAGGCGGGCACGGAATTGGGGTTGGGCATTGGCATTGATATGGGCGAGGTGGTCATGGGCAATGTGGGGGCTGAATCGCGCATGAGTTTCCGCATGGTGGGGCAGCCGATGAATACCGCCTCCCGGCTGGTGGATATGGCCGGGGATGGGCAAATTGTGGTTTCGGCGGCTGTGTTTGCTGATTTATCTGTAAAAAATGCCAGGCGTTTACAGGAAACGATTTTTGAACAAATGGGGCCGGTGTACCTGCAAGGGATTGTGGAACCTCAGATTTTGTACCGCACTACAATTGTCCGCCCCCCATTTTCCAATTAACGAGTTTACAACGGCCGTTTGGCAGCCATGCCGGGCCGTCGTGGATAAGTATCTGGCGTGGGAGCACACTTTTCCACTGTTACCAAAAAGTGAACCTGAGCGGTATTGGGTAAGGTGATGGGAAGCAGGGAGGCGTCTCCACCTCCTAGCAGGTGGAGGGCATGTATGGCGACGGCCGTTTCCGCCACAGCATTTTCCCCTTTTTGCGCCAGCATGAACCCACCCAGACGACAAAACGGCAGCAGATATTCAGCCAATACCCGCATGTCGGCCACAGCGCGCGCCACTGCCCAATCGTAGCAGGCGCGGTGCGCTGGCTGATGGGCCAAAAGCTCGGCCCGTTCAACCACAATTTGCACCGATGATAACGCCAGTTCCGCCACCACTGTTTGCAGAAAATGAGTTTTTTTAGTGACACTTTCTACCAGCGTCAATTGTAAATGGGGAAAGGCGATCTTGAGGGGTAAACCGGGGAAGCCAGCGCCGGTGCCAACATCAATGAGGGTACGGCCGTTCAAATTGCCAGTGACGGCAGCACACGTAAGAGAATCATAAAAATGGCGTTCGACGATGGCCTGGGGGGTGCGCACGGCCGTCAGGTTTATGCGCTCATTCCAGGCCAACAGTAATTGCAAATATGTCTCAAATTGTACTTGCTGTGCGGGAGTCAAGAAAACCCCCAAACTTTCCGTTTCCGTAACCAAATGTGGGATGTCCATTGCTCTCTAGCGACTGCGTTCCAGGTCTTTAATGGCCATATCTATCTGGTAAGTATCATACTGCTCACCGCCAAACAACGCCGGCGTGTATGAAGTAATCCACGCATGCAAAAGTTTGGGTTCAGTGCGGATATAGAGAGGCACGAGAGGCATAATGCCAGCATCACCAAAGAAGCGATTCTCTAGCTGCCGGTACATATCTGTACGTTCGGTTACATCCAGCACACTATTTGCTTGCCGGATTAAATCATCATCCTGGCTGCAAGGACGATTATGACGATTTTCACTATCATCACAATGGAGTAGATCACCCATCCAGTTGTTGGCATCCGGGTAAAAAGAAGCCCAGGCCAGTTCCCAAACATCTGGCCTGACAGCGCCGGCATCACGCCGGGTGTTTGCCAGTAAAACACCAAATTGCGCCTGCTCAATTTGGATCTGATCTTCTGTACAGTCCAACTCTTCAATCCACATGCGCCGTATCAATTCCGCTTGCTGGAGAGACAGGTCAGAAGCGCTAACCAGGAAGGTAAAAGGTGGAATGAGCTGGCAACTACCAAACCCGCTGGCAGCCAGTTGTTGGCGTGCATAATCTGGGCTATAGCCTATGCCAACTTCATCACTTGGAGAAGCGGCAACAGCGCCAGGAGGAATGAGATGCTGCATCCCCATGGCCTGCGGGCCAAACAACTCCTCCACCAATCTTTCACGGTCAATCGCTGCCGCAAAGGCCCGGCGTACCTCCGGCTCACGGAAAATGCCGCTGTCAAAGTTAAAACCCACATAATGTACCGTTTGCTCCGGGACCCATTCCAGACGTGTCACAATGCGTTCGTCTTCAAAATCCAGGTCCAGGTTAGCAGCATTGATGAGGTCTAGCTGGCGCGCCTGCCACAAATCAAAGGTGCTGTTACCTCCCTTAGCAAAGTAAATGTTAATAAGTTCTACGTTGCCCTGGCGAGGCAGAGGCCAAAGGGGGTTTAGCTGGAGTGTTTGAAATTCTGGGTTTATCGGGAAAAAAGGGCCGCTGGTGAGAAATGGGACTTCGGTATTTGTTTGCCATCTTGTTGATTGCCATTCATCGCCCAGTTCTGTAATGAATTCGGGGGGCAACGGCCGTGTAAACCACAAACTGGTCAAGGTGAGAAAGTGAGCTACAGGTTTGGTGAGGGTAAACTCTAGTGTGGTGTCATTCAGAGCCACTACCCCAATTCGTTCCAAATCGGCAGCGGTAGCGTTGGGGGTGGTATTCGCATGTTCGCAGCCACGAATGATAAAAAGGGTAAAGGCGTCTGGGGTGTATGGCTTACTGTTGCAGGCACGTTGAATAGCAAAAACAACATCATTTGCGTTAACAGGGCGCACCGATTGCACCGTGTAAAGGCCATCGGGTTGACGGACGCCAGGGCTGACCCAGAAAATATCGTCTCGCAAGTGGAATGTCCAGATACGGCCGTTTTCGCTTACTTCCCAACTTTCAGCTAATGCTGGTTCTACACGATTTGTCTGGTGGTTGTACCGGGTAAGCCCCACGAACAGGTTTTCAATCAGATCAATACTATCCTGGCTAACACTCTGTTGGGGATCAATAGCCGGTATAGTTTCTCGTTCAAACCCGATGTCCAGAGTAATAGGGCCTTGTTTTTCGGCAGGCGGGGCCGTAGGTAGTGGTGTGGGGGCGGGTGTCAGTTCAATGATTCGGGTAATAACAACCTCTTCACCGATCACCGAATAGACCTCTGTAACGACAACTTGCGCCGGCTCT
>CAYXUZ010000187.1:10295-12385 GCA_964467705.1 uncultured Ardenticatenaceae bacterium
TTCCACATTGCTGGCAACATTGCGGCAACCGACGATAAGCAGAAAGATGAGCGTCAGGCAGCCCACAAACAAATCACGAAACATCTTTGAAGAATGGGAACGGCTGTATTTGTTCACATGCCCATGCTATCTTATGCACCAGACGCCGACAAGTTTTTTCAACATCGTCCTATATTCCAGCACAGTTGCTGATGGCCAATTATAGTGGCCTAAAGTTTACGGCCGTGCGATGCTTGCGTGGTACCGGTGCGAGTAGTAATATAGAGACCGTTGTAAGACTACAATATGAAAAATGAAACCATAAGTTTAACTTGAAGTAAGGGGCCATGAGAAATTTCCAGCCCAGGGATTAAGCCGTTATGTATGAACGAGTCCTTGTAATTGATGATTCACAAGAAATCCGAGACTTTCTTTGTGAATATATCTTACAACCAAAAGGCTTTGAAGTAATGCAAGCCTCCAATGGATTGATGGGGCTGGAGATGGCGATTGCCAAAGAACCAGATCTGATGATCGTCGATCAGCAGATGCCACGTTTAACCGGGTTGGAAGTGCTGGAAAAGTTAAAAGAGCGGGGCATTGAAATACCGGCTATCCTGGCAACGGCACATGGGTCTGAGGAAACGGCCGTCGCCGCTTTTCGTTTGGGTATCCGCGATTACGTGATCAAACCGTTTGACGCCGACGAAATCAGCGAATCGGTAGACCGTGCCCTGCGTGAAAGCCGTTTACAGCGAGAACGTGACCAGTTGGTGCAACAGTTGATGGAAAGCAATTCACAGTTACAGCGGCGCGCCCAGGAATTGAACGTCTTATATGGCGTGGGCAAGTCGGTAGCTTCGTCGCTTGACCTGGAAGAAGTGCTACACCGGGTAGTCGAGGCGGCGGTTTATGTGGTGGGCGCAGAAGAAGGCTCTCTGATGTTGCTAGACGAAGAGCATGGTGAACTTTATATTCGCGCCTCTAAGAATCTGGATTCTAAAGCGCGCTCCATGCGCAAACGAGTTAATGACAGCCTGGCAGGTAAAGTATTACAGACGAAACGAGCCATTGCTATTGGCAATGATTCGCAATGGAAACGCACGCATACGGCACTGCTTGTCAAATCGCTCATCTATGTTCCCCTCATCTTGCAAAACAAACCAATTGGCGTATTGGGGGTTACCAATCGGCTCAAAGAAACGTCGTTCGACAGCAATGATACCCGTGCTTTATCAGCGTTGGGTGGCTATGCCACCATCGCGATCAACAATGCCAACATTTATTCGGAAATTGAGCGAGAAAGAGAAACATTGACGGCCGTTGTAGACCAGACAGACAATCCTGTGTTGGTTGTAGATGAAGAATTCAAAGTGGTCCTGTTAAACAAATCAGCGCGTGATTTGTTTCAATTGCCCGATGCGAAGCTATCTGGCATCCCCGTACAAAAACTGGTGAAAGACCCGGCCCTGGTGGAGTTTGTGACCCAGGCAGATGGGGCAGCAGTGGATACAGAGGCAGAGGCCATATTAGCAGACGGCCGTAAATTCTTTGTGCAGTTAGCCATTATCCAGGGTGGCAGTTCCCGTTCTCTTTTAATGCGACAAATCGATAACTAAGACGTTTTCATTCCCAGCCAGAAGTGGTGTGGCAGCACAGTCCGTAACGGCCGTACTTCTATCCGCCCCACTTCTTTTTTTTGCGCCAGCATCACCGGATTCACCAGACATAGTTCCGGCGACTGACCATACTTTTGTTCATAATACTCCACAGCACGTAAGACCTTCTCATCCAACGGCCGTTTGGCATCATCATCAAGCCATAACATGCCCACATTCATGACCATTCTCCTTTGTAACTGTGGTTGATGGGCCAGTTAGCCCTTTCCAAATCAAGTCTCCCACATCAACCCACACAATCATGCAATCAGTTAACTGGTGAACTCAATACCCGATGTTGTGGCTGTAAAGGTCTGCGGAAGGGTGGCGTCTGGCCTTTCGGTCTTAATTGATAGTTGCTCCAGCTGAATTTTTTGCGCCAGTAGTGGCTGCGGTCGGTGTCTTTGCAGTGCATCCAATGCCAGTTGAAGATCATATTCACCAACATAAGCT
>CAYXUZ010000188.1:0-4566 GCA_964467705.1 uncultured Ardenticatenaceae bacterium
GGTTGTTGGAAGGTGTCAATTTGCGCGACTGGTTGGCCGGATTGGCGTCCTTATCACCGACCGCGTTTATTTGGGAGTTTGTCAAGCTGTTCTGGGTCATTTTCCGCCACTTCATCCCTGTTGTTGTGGGCTGGTGGTTTGCCTATAGCGCCACATTGGGCATGATGCAACGACTGTATGATTTGCCAACCAGAGACGACGCCTCTCTTTTCCTCAGCCGCTTGCGGTCACCTGGTTATGGCAGTGGAAAAGGATTACCCATCATGCCGCACACATTGGAAATTGAACGGCCGAACTCGGTACTGCTACGGGTTGGTGGGCCGGGCAAAATCAAAGTTGAGCCTTTTATGGTGGCCGTGACGGAGGACAACGGCCGTTTCGCCCGCATCCTCCCTCCCGGCAGCCATCAACTCTTCCCCTTTGAATTTGTTCATACTGTACTTGATCTACGGCCGCAAGAACGGGTCATTTCCGATGCAGTCGTGCGCACCAGAGATAATATTGATCTCACCGTTACCTTTAGTATCGTTTACCGCATTCGCCAGGGGGACGAACCACCTTCCAAGACAAAACCATATCCTTATGATGAAGCGGCCGTGCGGGCAGCCGCTTATGCCCAGACCGTAATGGGAAATGGAGTTGCGACCACCTGGGACAGTAAACCAGCCAGTACCACCCGCTCCAAGTTAGCGACTGTTATCGAAAGGTATCGGCTGGATGAGATTATGCATCCACCTGGCCGCACCGATGAACCATATCGCACGTTGCAGCGCGAAATATGGCGCACAGCACGCACGGAACTGGCAAATTACGGCATTGATCTGCTCTCGGTACATATTGACCGTGTACAGGCGCCGCCGGATGTAGAAGCGCAATACATTGCCTATTGGCGTGCCCACTGGCAAGGGAAGGCCCGGTTGAACAAGGCCGATGGAGAGGCAACGGCCGTAGAAGAACTCGAAATCGCCCGCGCCGAAGCCGAGGTGGCCATGATTCAGGCCATTTTGGAAGGTATCCAGCGTGCCCGGCGCAGCGGCGCCACCACCCGCACCAGTGAAATCGTCGCCCTGCGTTTGGTAGAAGGGCTGGAACGCATGGCCGAGCAATCACGCCAAAAACCCAATGCCCTGAGCTTGCTGGCCGAATTGGAAGATCTGCGCAGCGATCTGGTCACCAGAGCCTTAACAGAAAAGGCGTTATCCCCAGGAAACCCCGAGGAAGGCAGCTCATCATGACCAGTGCGGGATCACCCCAATCCTACAACAACAACCCCAAAACCCGCGTTGCTGTCCACTGTTTACAAGAACTATTGGAAATCCTGCACCCCGACCCAACGCCGGATGTGTTCACCCTTACCTCCCTACAATACCGATACAAACTGCATGAAAGCATAAGCCTGGCAGCCATTCGGGACATTGAGCAATCGCAGCGTATCAATCGGGCGATGGGTGATTACCGGCAAAGTGGCTTAAACGAGTTCCACATTGGCCTCATCTATCTCTATTGGGGTGAATGTTATGCAGCCGAGAAGCAGTTTGAGATGTCCTGGCGGCACTGGTCTATGGATCATGGACAGCTAGCTGATCTGGGACTGTCTTCGCTTGGTCGCGGTTTTGCGCAGGGATTGGCATGTCGCTACGAAGCGGCAATGGTAAGTTTTGGCAAGGCCGGGCGTTATTTGGAGCGTTTATCCCAGCCAACCAGCGTGCATATGAATTTTTATGCCAGGATGCAGGAGTGTCTGCGCCAGGCGCAAGAAACTTATAGTGTGCTGATGCGCCAACATGTGCCGGCCGAATCTGCGCCGGATCAGGAAGAGCCATCGTCTGATGAGCGAACTTTTCCCACACTGCCTGAAGAACCAGTAGCCGCAGATGAGCCTGCCCCCGAAATTGGTGTGACACAGGAGCCACCACCACCCCGCACCAATTTATCAGACGATCCGTTGCCGATTGACGGGCATGTGAAGATAGACGGCCGTTACCGCTGGTATCTCGTTGAACGGCGGCTAACCGATGGTTTTATCCCCCAAATTCAATCCCAGGATTGGCTGTTGGTTTTTATGCAGCCCGATCAAAGTGATTTAACTCATACCGAAGAACAGCCCCTTGTCATTGTGTGCCAATCGAATAGTGGGAGTACAATTCATCTGCGACCACATCCTTCAGAGCAGATAGGACAAGGCTATCGCATTTACCTGCGCGAATCACGCGGCGAAAGCTGGTCTTTTGTCCGCAACCCGGAAACTGGCGAGGTTTTCCTCACTCCCGAAGGCAGAGAAGATGTGGTAAATTTGGAGAAGATTATTGGCATTGTGGTTGGCCTCTGGCGGCCGGCAAAGCAGATGGTGGATGACCGCTAACGGGTCATTCCCCTCAGGAAGCTGTGGAGGAAACGATGGGCGATCATGTGCTGGTGGTAGGGGCCATTCTGCTGGATACCAAAGGCAAACCAGAAGCCGGTTTGGAACCTTATACCTCCAATCCGGCCGTTATTCGCGTGACGCGGGGCGGCACGGCCCGCAATGTGGCCGAAAATCTGGGGCGACTGGGGGCTGATGTAGTCATGCTCTCGGCCATCGGCGATGACTTGATTGGCCACCGGCTGGTGGAGCAAACGACCGAAGCCGGTGTGGATGTGACGAATGTACAGGTCATTGACGGGGAACGCACAGGTACGTACCTGGCGGTGCTGGAAGAAGATGGTTCGCTGGCGGTGGCTCTGGATGATGTGCGGGTGATGCAGCATATCACGGCCGTGTACCTCTACCACCACCGTCTCCTGTTCAAAGAGGCCTCCCTGGTAATGGTGGATGGCAGCCTGACGCCCGATACCCTGAAAACGGCCGTGAACCTATGTGAAAAGTACGATGTCCCCCTATGTGCGGATCCGTCATCGGCGCGATTGGCTTATAAGCTACGGCCGTATCTGCCCTATCTCCGTCTGGTTGTTCCCAATGAAGTGGAAGCCGCCGAACTGTGCCAGGTGGATTATGAAGGATTTGACCCCGACGCCAGTTTGGACTTAGCCCGCCGCCTGGTGCGCATAGGCGTCAAAAACAGCGTCGTCACCCTTTCCGATTTTGGCCTGGTCTATGCTACCCCCGATGAAACCGGCTACCTGCCCCCCTCTTACTCCGAAATGGTAGACAGCACCGGCACAGGTGATGCTGTCACCGCCGCCATCATCTTTGGCCTGCTTAACGACCTGCCGCCCCGCGAAGCCATTCGCCTGGGCGCGGCCGCCGCCAGCCTGACGCTGCAAACTAACGAAACCGTCGTCCCCGACCTCAGTCTGGACATGCTGTATGAACATCTCATCGTTTAGAAGTGTCAGGTGTCGGGTGTCAAGTATCAAGCGCCTGACACCTGACACTTGACACCTGAACACTTATGAACAACCTCCTCGGCTTCATCATCTGTCTCGCTTACGTTTTTGCCATCATCGGCCTGGCCGAGGGGCTGCGCCGCTGGCGGGGGTATGGCAGCGGCTTCACGCGCAAAGTGATTCACATTGGCGTGGGCATGATGAGCTGGTTTTTGCACTTCCTGTTTGACAATCCCTGGCCCTTTGTGGCCGCCTGTGTGGCTTTTATGGTCATCAACCTGTTGGATTGGCGTTATGGCTTTTTTGCGGCCATGGCCAGCAGCGACCGCTCTAACCTGGGCACGGTCTATTTTCCGCTGGCGGCCGGGGTGGTGGCGCTGCTGTTTTGGGATCAGCCGCCGCTGATGGTAGCCGCGCTAATGCCGCTGACGTGGGGAGATGGCATGGCGCCGGTGGTGGGTAAGGCTTACGGCCGTCGCCATTATATCGTCGCTTCTCATACCCGTACCTACGAAGGCTCAATGGGCTTTTTTGTGGCTTGTTTCATCTTTACCTGGCTGGCCCTGTGGGTCGTTCCTGGCCCACCAACCATCACCCCCCTGCAAGCTTTGGCTCCTGCCCTCATTGTCACTATCGTCACCACCCTCATCGAAGCCGTCTCCATCTGGGGCCTGGACAACCTCACCATCACCGCCGCCGCCATTCTCATCCTGTCCCTCTGGCCGTTTTGAGATGGTTATTGGTCAATTGACAATTATTAATTGTCAATTGACTACCCCTTCCCCCATCCCTCCTCGCCAACCAACGGCACAAACTTCACCGGGCCCAGGTTGAGGTGTTGGTATTCATCTTCGCTAACGCGCAGCAGCCGCACCAGAGTTTGACTGCCCCGTTTACCCACCGGCATGACGAGACGGCCGTGAACCTTCATCTGCTGCTTGAGTGAGGGCGGCACAATCGGCCCGCCCGCCGCCACCACAATGCCATCATACGGCGCGGCCGGCGGCCAACCCAACGAACCATCGCCATGATGCACCCACACATTGTCATAGCCCAGTGCTGCCAGCCGTTCACGGGCATACCATACCAGCCGCTCGTGCCGTTCTACCGTATGTACTTCGGCCACCATGTGGCTGAGCAGCGCCGCCGCATATCCCGATCCCGTGCCAATTTCCAGCACCCGATCTCTGGGCTGTAAGTCCATCGCTTCCAGCATGTAGGCCACCACATAGGGTTGGG
>CAYXUZ010000188.1:4576-12368 GCA_964467705.1 uncultured Ardenticatenaceae bacterium
GTGGGCGGGGATGGGCAGCGGGCTGTCCTCGTAGGCATAGTCGCGGTACTCGTCCAGCACAAACTGTTCGCGGGGTACGGTGCGCATGGCGCGCAGCACGGCCGTGTCCTCAATCCCCCGCTCCATAATCTGTTCCCGCACCATCCGTTCCCGTTGGGCAGCAAAGTCATTCACCAGTAACTCTCCTGTTGTTGTCGGAATTCTAGCATAAAGCGGGTACGGCCGTGTGTACTCAGATTGCCCGAACCTATTCATAGATGTATACTCCATACATCTAATAGTAGTTGGAGGCAGATATGGCGGAAAATATGGTACGCACCCAGGTTTACCTGCCGCGAGACATCTATGAGCAGATCAAAGCCCGCGCCGAGCGTGAAGGCATCACCATGGCCGACCAGATTCGGGAAGCTCTGGTGGAGTATGTAATCACGAGCAATGAAGCAAAATCACAAGCACCCATCCTGACAGATGATGACCCTATCTGGGAGATGATTGGGATGATAAAAAGTGGTGTCAGTGACGGTTCGGTCAATCATGACAAATATATTTATGTTCGAGACTGGGATCCGGCTGAAAATGACGGATGAAATTGAGTTGTTCGTGGATAGCAGCGGTTGGATCGCCCTTTATGATGGGCAAGATCAATACCATCCGGCAGCAACGTCCGCATTAAGGTCGCTGCGTAGTTATCATTTGCGCCTGATTACGACAGATTATGTCTTTGACGAGGCTATTACCTTCATACTCAATCGCACCTATCATGCAGCGGCCGTTCAATTTGGCCGGTGGTTGCTGAATGCAAACAATGTTGAGCTAATTCGCGTGGATGAAGCGGTATGGCAGGCCGCCTGGAAAATGTTCCAGCGATATAATGATAAAGAATGGGCCTTTACTGACTGCACCAGCTTTGTTCTCATGCGCCAATTGGGGTTGTATCAGGCATTTACCTTTGATCATCATTTTGTCCAGGCCGGGTTTCAACTCTGGCCTGGAACCTGAAGTTAAGAGATAGTGGGATATTGAGATCTAATATCCCCATATTCCACTATCCCACTATCCAACTATGAGCTACTCTCCCCCCGAAAACGTCCAGGAAATCCTGAAAAAACTGCCTGCTAAACCGGGCGTTTATATCCATAAAGACAAATACGGCACGATCATTTACGTGGGCAAGGCGATCAATTTGCGTAGCCGCGTCCGTTCTTACTTCCACGAAAATGTAGACTCCATCAAAACCTCCCGCCTGCGCCGCGAAATCGCCGATCTGGAAATTATTACCACCGAAACTGAACTGGAAGCGCTGCTGCTGGAAAACACCCTCATCAAGAAACACAAACCGAAATACAACATTCGCCTCAAAGATGATAAACGGTACCCCTACATCAAAATTCACTGGCAGGATGACTTCCCCAAAGTGACCGTCACCAGGCGCATGGAGCGAGACGGGGCACGTTACTTTGGCCCCTATACCTCGGTCTGGGCGGTGCATCAAACGTTGGACATGCTGCGCAAAATCTTCCCCTACCTGACGTGTGACCGCATCATCAACGGCCGTGACGAACGCGCCTGCCTCTACTTTGACATCAAACTGTGCAACGGCCCCTGCATTGGCGCAGTGAACCGGGAGCAGTACCGGGCCATGATTCAAGACCTGATGGATTTTCTCAACGGCAAGTCGGAACACATTGCCCAAGAGATCGAGCAAAAGATGGCACGGGCAGCGGAAAATTTGCAGTTTGAGAAGGCGGCGGAGTATCGGGATCAGTTGACGGCCGTGACCAAAGTCACCGCCAAACAAAAAGTCATTTCCGCCGCCAACGCCGACCAGGACGTCATCGCCTTCGCCCGCGACCAGGGCGACGCCTGTGTGCAGGTATTTTTCATTCGTTACGGCAAACTGATCGGCCGGGAATACTTCATGCTCGACAACGCCGAAGGCGAAAGCGACGATACCATCCTCAGCGACTTCCTCACCCGCTTCTACGACGAAGCCGCCCACATCCCCAAAGAAGTCCTCCTGCCCAGCGAAGTCTCCGAAGCCCTGGTCATTGAAGAGTGGCTACGACGAAAACGCAACACCAAAGTTACCATCACCGTGCCCCAAAAAGGAAAGAAAAAAGAGCTGGTGCAAATGGCCGCCACCAACGCGCAGGACACCCTGAACACCATCCGCCAGCAGTGGGAGGCCGACCGCTCCAAACACGTCCAGGCCATGGCCGAACTGCAAGAGGCGCTCAATTTGCCCACGCCCCCCGCCCGCATCGAATGTTACGACATCAGCCATACCCAGGGCACCAACACCGTCGCCTCCATGGTCGTTTTTGTGCAGGGCGCGCCCAAAAAGAGCGACTACCGCCGCTTCAACATTCACACCGTCACCAACGACGACTTTGGCGCGATGAAGGAGACGCTCACCCGCCGCTTCCAGCGTTACCAGGAATCGTTGGACGGCGAACTGCACGACGCCAGCCAGATTGGCAAACAAAAAGATACCGCCTGGGCCATTTTGCCTGATCTGCTCATCGTGGACGGTGGCAAAGGGCAACTGAGCATGGCCGTGGACGTGCTGCGCACATTTGGGCTGGAAGGGGAAGTGCCCCTGGCCGGTTTAGCCAAACAAGAGGAAGAGCTATTTGTGCCTGGCAACCCCCGCCCCATTTTGCTGGATCGCCGCTCACAGGGCTTATTTCTGGTGCAGCGGGTGCGGGACGAAGCACACCGCTTTGCCAATGAAGGCCACCGCAAACAGCGGTCAAAGGTGGGCACGGCCTCTATTCTGGACAGCATCCCCGGCGTTGGCCCCAAGCGGCGCAAACTGCTGCTGGATCGCTTTGGCTCGCTGGACGGGATTCGCCAGGCCACCGTGGAGGAAATCGCCACCGTGCCCGGCATCCCCGTGGAAGTGGCCGAAGCGGTGAAAGCGCATCTGGATTGAGGGCGGTAATCGGTGAACGTTTTTGGGTAATTGAGTAACTGATCACCCTGTCACCCCTGCCCCCTGTCACCCTCTCATCCCCGTTTCCGCTCCTGTGCCCGTTTTTGGCCACCATGTAATCCTCTGGCCTGGGAAACTGGCAGCACAAACAAGACACCACTGTCCGCATTTTCCAGATTGCCGAGGGTTTGTTCTGTCACGGCAATCAGTTTGTCTACCAATTCTTCACTGTCTACCACGGTAAAAATCGTGCGATGACGGTGTTCTGGGCGGCGGAAGAAGTCGGAGAGGGTGGGCATCGGGGGCAGATCGCCGCGCATCCCGGATTTACGCGCCCGTCCCAGGCCACTGCTTTCCATGATAGTAATGCCGCCCACCCCTAATGCCTCCCAGGCATCCAGTACCGGGTCGCAATCGTCCAGATCATTCAGTATCACGAGAACCATGTGAAACATTTAAGAAACTCCTTGGGCAGGCTGTTTTTGTACCTGCCCCTTAAAAACGGCGCGCAGCATAGGTGGCGTAACTAAGGTGGCGATGATGACCATAAAGACAATAATGGAAAAAGTGTCTTGCGCCAGCACTCCCTGGTTGATGGCAAACGCGGCCACAATCAGACCTACTTCCCCGCGTGATACCATGCCAACGCCTAATTGCAAAGATTCTTTGTTGGTGAAGCCACTGAGACGGCCGCCAAACCCACAACCAACGATCTTGCTCAGAATGGCGACGATGGTAAGGATGATGGCAAAACCCCAGGCGGCGCCATTGATGCTGAACAGGTTGACGGTCAGCCCAATGTTGACGAAGAAAATGGGCACAAACAGACCATAAGCGATAGCGGAAATGCCGTTGGACAGTTCCGAGCGAAAGGGGGTCAGCCCCAACATCAGTCCCACCAGGAATGCGCCAGTAATACCGGCCACGCCGCCTAAAGCTTCAGAGGCCCAGGCATATAAGAAACACAGTACCAGGGCGAAAGCGATCAAACCCTGGAAAATTTCCAGTTTGTTCAGCCAGCGCATCAGGCGAGGGATAAGCCAGTAACCGAGTATGCCCGCACCAACCAGGAAGGCAACCATGCGGAAGATAACAACGCCAACGGAACTGCCGCCGCTGACTGTGCCGATGGTTATAGCGGAAGCGGCGGAGAGTAACAAGATGCCGAGGATGTCATCGAACACGGCCGCACCCAGCAAGGCAATGCCTACCCGGCTGCGCAAAACGCCCAGTTCCATCAGGGTTTGGGCGGAAATGCTGACGCTGGTAGCGGAGAGGGCGATACCCACAAACAGGGCTTCGGTGGAACTGAGGCCAAAGAGCACGGCCGTGCCATATCCTAATAACACCGGCACCACCACCCCCGACGTGCCCGCGATCACCGATACTTTGCCTGACTTGAGCAATTCAGAAAGGTGCAACTCCAGTCCGGCCAGCATCATGAGCATCAAGACACCTAACTCAGCAAACTCGGTTACGGTTTCGCTCAACTGCTCTGTGTTATTGAAGAGGGGGATTGTGTGAAACATGTTGAGCAGCGTTGGGCCAAGAATGATGCCGGCCATCAGTTCCCCCAGAACGGAAGGTTGCCCAAGCCGGATGCTGATATAACCACAAATTTTGGCGGCGATAATGATGATGGCTAAGGCCATCAGTAAATCCAATAGTTCATGCGACATTCTTTGATTCCTTGTAACCATAAGTTCGTAGTAGGCGATTTATCGCCATTTGACGGCGATAAATCGCCTACTACAAACAATTTATCTTTCCTGGCGGGTAACTACCTGTATGGTGACCTGTTCTCCCTGGCGGCTGAGTTCGACCATATCGCCATCGTTGATGTAGGTGATGAGGTCGGCGTCGAAACCATAGGCATAGGGGATATTTTCTAACGAACAGGCGGGTGCGCTTTGCTGGTCAATTTCGGTGTTGACGATAGCCAGAGGAGCATTGCCCCGGTAGAACAGTTCCAGCAAGACATAGGGAGCGACGGTAGAGCCGCTGCCTTTGGGGAAGATAGCGATCTTGTGGGCCAGGCTACGGCCGTTCGCCGGATGCCCTTCCTCCTCAATCACCCCCGTCTCCCGGTTGACGAACCCTAACAACGTGATGGGCGTGTCCGTCACAAACGCCTGGCCCGTCACGGTGAATGTTTGTTGTGAAGGCAGGCCGTGACCGGTGGCGCTAAATTCCCCAGTGACAAGGAGACGGGGTGACAGGGTGACAGGGTGAAGGGGTGATGAGGTGATGAGGTGATGAGGTGATGAGGTGAATTCATCGCCCTCTCTGCGTCTCTGCGTCTCTGCGTTAAATTCCAGTTCGCCGAGGGCAACAGCGATACAGTCGGAGAGGCGCATCACGGCCGTCGGGACGCCATTCAGCCCGGACTTGATGTAATGTTCGGCTTTCATGGAGTTGGTGAGGACGGATTGTACCCAGGCGGGGTCGTAGGGCACCACTTCCGGGCAGGTGTTTTCCAGCAGGAGTGCGCCTGCGCCGGTGATGATGTCGGCAATGCCCAACTTTTGGGCAATGTACTTATTCGCCGACGAGGTGAAGACCCACAGCGGCGGCGCACCGGCAGGCAACTGCTGCCCTTTAAGTAGTTCGGCGACGGCGCGTAATTCCCCCACCGACGCCTGCGGGCAGCCAATGGCGATGAGGGAAGGGGATTGGGACGGCCGTAACGCTTCATATCTCTCTGCTAATTCAGCCTCCCCAAAAACCAGTTGTGTCTGGAAATGGCCTTCGGGCACGGGGCCATGCCCTTCCAAATAGACCAGTGGACTACCATAATTGGCGGCGGCGGCGGTGAGGGCCTTCTTTTGTTCGTGGTTCAAATTGGCAGGCGACCCCTTAATCAAAGGAATGGGGCCATAGGGGGTTTTCCAGGCAGATGTGCGCTGTTTACCAATCCAATCCCCCAAAATCGAAAAGTCGGTAGGGTCGCTTAGTGGGGTGGTGACGATCACTTCCAGGTTGGGGCGGCGAGCAGCCTCATCCAACAGTCCGTAGCGCGGCGTGTAACCTGTCAGGGCACAGGCCAGCGCCGACAGCCCCGATTCCCGGTTGGTGAGCAGCCCGGTGTAGGAGTTGCCAAAACAGATGGCGTTCGATTCGGCCCAGGCGGCCGGGCCACTGACGACCACGCCTTCCCATTCATACGGGATGCAGGATTGGGTTGGCCGTACCCCCAGGCGGGTGTAGGCAGCCACAATTTCCCGGTTATGTTCGCGGAAATCAGGCGCGGCAATACGCATCGCTTCAAACTGGTTTTCGTCACAACCGGCGGCGTTGAGGGTAGTGGGCACAGCCACCTTCGCCTGCGGGTCTTGGGCCAGTTTGGCCAGAAATTGGCGCAGCCCCAGCCCACCCGTCAGCGGCGAGACGCCGGAGAGGTGGGCGCTCTGGATGGGGATCAGTTCGGTGGCATTGGCGGCGGCGGCCATGTCTAGCAGCAGGCGCATGGCCATTTGCCGGGCTACGCCTTGCGCGCCATCGAGCATGGCTTGTTGGTCAGGATTTAAGTGTATGATGGTCATATTCTTACAGCGCCAGGCGTACTGAATCAATCCGAATACACCAGACGGATTACCGATTACGGCTTACGGATGACGGGCAACGGCCGTTACTCATCTTTTCGCGGCGGAATAGGTCGGAAGCCGGTATCAGCTGTCATCCATGCCTTGTGGGAAACGACGGTTGGCTCTTCCTGGGGTGAGGGGGAGTGCGCTCTTTTCCCTTCTTGGAAATGTAAAAACTCGCGCTGCGTGGGGTAAGCAAAATCAATATCCTCATGCAGCCGGAAGGCACGTAAGATGGCCTCCCAAATTTCATGTTCGCTGCCCCGTTTGCGGCGTGGGTCTACCAGGTAACGCATGGTTAAGACCACGCCGCTGTCAGCTACATGAGTATAAATGATTGGCTCCAAACTGCCATAGGAAATAACGAAGCGGTCGGGCCGTTTTTCGTATTGGCGAATGCCTTCTTTGACGTCTGGGGCCAGTTCGTGAATGATATTGTTCAGAATGGCTTTGGCTTTTTCCCAGTCACTTTCAAATGTCACCATCACCGGAATTTCGTTCCAAATGAAGGGGTAGCCCTGGTGGGTGTTGACCACGGCGTGTTTGAAGACCATGCCGTTGGGGATATGTATGACGCGCCCGGTGCTTTGTTCGGCGTCAATGCGTTTGCCAACTTCCAGCAGGCTGAAAGAAAAAACGCGAATATCAATCACGTCCCCCATGATGCCCTCAATTTCCACGCGGTCGCCCACGGCAAACGGCCGTCGCCAGACAATAAACACCCACCCGGCAATAGACATGATGGGGTCTTGCAGAGCAATGGCGATACCGGCGGAGAGCAGCCCCAGATAGGTGACCAGCGTATCCACGCCCGCCAGCCAGATGCGCACCACCAGGATGATACCCACGATAACGGTGGCATATTGCACCACCTTGCGCCAGTTGTAGAGCATCCGTGGGTTTTTGCCGAACTGCCGGTTGACCAGCCGATAACCTACGCCGCGCAGCGCCCACAAGATGAGCAAGATGAGGATGGTCTGGACGATGCGGGCCAGCAGTTCCACCCCCACATTGAGGTTGAAATACTCCTGCAAGAGGTCGCGCACGGCCGTTAACAATGATTCCAGCATGGCGTGAGTTTACATCAGACCAGGTACGCAGGCACAAACTCTACCGAACGCGCTTGAGTGCGTTTGTGGGTATCAGACGATGAATTCCATTCATTGGCGACCAGCGGGCGGGATGGCTCTGGTGGGAGTTTGTTAGAGGGTTATGCTCTGGTTGGGAGAAATCTGGTGTGGCTCAATCGTTTGTAATGTCTGCGCTTCAGACT
>CAYXUZ010000189.1:0-12312 GCA_964467705.1 uncultured Ardenticatenaceae bacterium
CGAATGGGTATCAAACGGAGGTGGGCGAGAATGGCGTGAATCTGAGCGTGGGGCAGCGGCAGATGGTCAGCTTTGCCCGCGCCCTGCTGGCCGACCCGCGCATCCTCATTCTGGACGAGGCCACCAGCAGTGTAGACACCACCACCGAGAAACAAATCCAGCAAGCCCTGGACACGCTCATGGAAGGGCGCACCAGCTTTGTCATCGCTCACCGGCTGAGTACCATCGTGAACGCCGACCAGATTGTGGTGCTGGAACACGGCCGTATCGTCGAACAAGGCTCGCACGAACAACTCCTGGCCCAAAAGGGGCGCTACTACAATTTGTATACGATGCAATGGGCGGCCAGTTAACACAACCCATTTACTCCGCTTTGCTATTTCCCCTCCTGGTATTACAATGAAGCTATAAAAGTTGTCTGTTGTCTTTTGCCCATGGCCGCAGGCAGAGACAATACCAGGAGGAAAATCCATGCTTGTTATCATCAGTGATCTCCATCTGACCGATGGCACGACTGGCGTCACCATTGGCCCGGCAGCGTTTGAGGATTTTCGCGCCCGGCTGCAAGACCTGGCTTTTGATGCGTCATATCGGGCTGACGGCCGTTATGAACCCATTCAAAGCCTCGATTTGTTGCTGTTGGGCGATATATTTGACATCATCCGTTCCATCAAATGGACGGAGCAAAAAGAAGGGCAGGCGGGGTATGTACGGCCGTGGCATGACCCGCAAAGTGCTCTCTTTATCAACAAAATCCGCGACATTACCCAGGCTATCTTAGACCACAATGCGCTGTCATTTCAGATATTAAAAGGTTTGAGTAGTGATCAGCCCATCACGATTCCTGATGCCCATGACGGCCGTAAACGAGTCCCCGTTCACACCAATATCCATTACCTTATTGGCAATCACGACTGGTTCTTTCACCTGCCCGGCGCAGAGTATGACGCCATTCGGGAGCAGGTAAACCAGGCATTAGGGTTGGTAAACCCATCCGGCCCTTATCCGCATGATCCGGCCAAAACACCGTGGCTGCTGGACATCTACAAAGCGCACAGTGTTTTTGCCCGGCATGGCGATGTTTATGACCCCTTCAACTACGAGGCGAAGAAGGGGCGCAATGCGGCCACGTTGGGTGATGCGTTTGTAGTGGAATTGATCAACCTGTTTCCCCAGGAAGTTGAAGCCCGCATGGGCGACGAACTGCCGAAGCCACTGTTAGCCGGTCTGAATGAACTGGCAAATGTACGGCCGTCGCTGCTTGTGCCGGTCTGGATTGACACCCTGCTCAAAAATATGAAAATTCCTAAACCGCAGGCGGATGGCGTCAAAGCGATTTGGGATGAACTGGCAAACGCCTTCTTACAACTTGATTTTGTGCGCGATAAGGACACGATACGGCCGTTTGACGCGGTAGATGTGCTAGAACTGGTTCTCAAGCTATATGACAACGTGTCATTGGATACGGCCGCTAAAGTTATCCGCTTTATCGAAGATAAATTGTGGGGCGGCGATAGTTCCTTTTCCCGGCACGCTCTGGAGGAAACAGCGTTCAAAGAGCGATGGGCACGGCACATTGTGTACGGCCATACGCACCATTATGAAATTGTACCGCTGGATAAAGTGTATGTGGGCTACGATTCATTCGACCAGCTTTATTATAACTCCGGCACCTGGCACTCGGTGCATGAACTGGCGCGTGCCCACGCTAACCGTTTTGTTTTTTTTCAGGTGATGTCTTTCCTGGCTTTCTTTAAACCAGACGAACGCAAGGGACGGCCGTTTGAAACCTGGGCGGGCGCGTTAGGGGTAAAGGGGACACGGCCGTAGCCCAACGGCATGAGCAATAGCCAACAATGGACCACCTAGATGTTGCTGCATTGAAAAAACAATTACCGACGCGATGGTTGGGGCAACACCTTTTTTATGAGCCTGAAGTTGGGTCCACAAATGATGAGTTGAAAAGATTAGGTCAAAACATTCCTGCTGGCGTCTTATTCATCACTGATTATCAAAACCGGGGGCGTGGTCGTTTTGCCCGGCGATGGGATGCTCCCCCGGCTACTGCATTGCTGTTTTCGGTGCTGCTGCGGCCAGAGTGGCCCGCGGAGCAGAATGGTTGGCTGACGATGTTAGCCAGTCTGGCAGTAGCCGAGGCCATTACCGCCCAAACCGGTTTGACCACACGCATCAAGTGGCCGAATGACGTAGTATTGTGGGTAGATGGGGAGTGGCGGAAAGTAAGTGGTATTTTATTGGAAGGAGATATGTTGGCCGACGGCCGTTGCCGCCAGGCCATAGTGGGCATTGGCATCAATGTCAACATCCCGGCTGATTCCTTACCTGCTGGCATAACTCCGGTCACCAGTCTGCTGGTGGCAAGTGGACGGCCGGTCTCCCGGCTGTCTTTATTGCTCGATTTACTCAGGCGGCTGGAAGATTTATACGAGGCAGCGTTAGCCGGCCGTTCCCCCTGGGCCAATTGGCAAAAATTACTCATCACGCTGGGGCAGCCGGTGCTTGTGACCTTTGCCGCCGACGGTGATGCGTTATTAGGCACGGCCGTTGATGTGGATGAATGGGGACATCTACTGGTGCAAACGGGGGACGGCCGTCAGCATACCATCCTGGCCGCCGATGTGACCTTGCGCCCCTGCAACCAGTAGCCTAATTTTAGGTTTTATGTTATGTTATGTTGCATCGGATTTGTTTACCAGTGCGGCCCGCCTGCAAAACAGGCAAAAGAGCCGCGGAGGATTGATTAAATGGATGATTTTGATGATCTGCAAGATGACGACTTTGGTTTTGATAATGATTTTTCATCCCCTTCTAGCTCAGGTGAATCCTCAGACGAATTTGACCAACTGCGCCGTTCCAGTGCCCGCAGTGAAACCATGTTTAATGACCTGAATGACGAAACCGAACGAAATCCAGGCGGCAGCTCTGGTTTCTCCATGAGCAACTTTACCGGTGGGCAACGCCTGGTGCTGGCGCTGTTGGTGGTGCTAGATATCATCGTCATTGGCATTTGCCTGGTGATATTATGGGGTATTGTCAGCGGTTAAGCGGGAGTTTACGATGCAGTGGGAACAGTTGACTTCACTTGATTTTGCCGCCGTGGTAGAGCAGTGCCAGGGTGTGGGGATCATTGCTATTGGCGTGTTAGAAGCACACGCTTCTCATCTCCCTCTGGGCACAGATATGTTTACGGCTCATTTTGTGGCTTGCCGCGCCGCAGAACAGGAAACGGCCGTCGTCTTCCCCGCCTACCCCTTCAGCATCAACCACGAAACCGCCCATCTGCCCGGTGGCCTGGTCATCAAACGCGAGCTGGCCTTTGCTCTTCTTGAAAACATCTGTGATGAAATGCACCGCAACGGCCTGAACAAAATAATTCTCCTGAGCGGGCATGGCGGCAATCGTTTCTTTTTACCCCTGTTTGTGCAGACCTTACCGGAAAAATCAAAACCTTATGTGGTTTATTATGCCAATTTGCCGGTGGTGCCTATGGATGAAACCATTTTGGAACACCCGGAAAACGGCCATGCCTGCGAAGCCGAAACGAGCATGATTCGTCACATTGACGATTCATTGGTGAAGATGGCGCAGATACCGGCACGGCCGTTCACCAATCTGCACCGTAACGAACCCATCGCTGCTGTAGATGGTTATACCCAAATGGACTGGTATGCCATGTACCCCCACATGTACGTGGGCGATGCCCACAAAGCCACAGCTGCCAAAGGGGAGAAGCTGCTCAATTTCCGTATTCAACGTTTGGTGAACTTCATCTCCGCTGTGAAAGCGGATAACCTGACCCCAGACCTGGTGGCCGAGTTTAATGCCCGACAGACCAGACCCGGCGTGCCTGATTTTTGGGTAGAAGAGGCATAATCAACTCCATTTGCAGTGATTTTGCTTAGTGATGGTTGCCCTTTTACCAATTTTGTAATAGAACCAACGATGCCAACTCATTGAAAAGCTGACCCTGCCATCGGGCAATTGGGCCAGCTTTTTTCATAGGTTGGCATGGTTAACCTACCCAACCCAGACATGTTAAAGAAGAGAATGTATGAACCAACAGTGGCATCAAAAAGAGATTCCCGCCATTGAAGCGGAATTAAACGTCAAAGTAGAAATGGGGTTAACGGCGACCGTTGCCGCCCAAAAGCTGGCAACGATTGGCCCCAATGAATTGCAAGAAAAAGGACGCAAGAGTCCCTGGCGCATATTGTGGCAGCAAATCAGCAGCGTCATGGTGATGATCTTGATTCTGGCAGCAGTAGCTTCTGCTCTGCTGGGCAAGGCGACGGAAGCGGCGGCCATTGCAGCCATTGTCGTGCTTTTTGCCCTGCTCGGTTTTGTGCAGGAGTACCGCGCCGAACAGGCGATGGCGGCCCTGAAGAAGATGTCGGTACCGGTGGTGCGGGCGCGGCGCGACGGCCGTACCACCGAAATCTCCGCCCGTGAACTGGTTCCCGGCGATATAGTGCTGCTGGAAGCAGGCAACATTGTGCCTGCTGACCTGCGCCTGGCCGAAAGCGCCAATTTGCGCATTCAGGAGTCCGCATTGACCGGTGAATCGGAACCGGTGGAAAAGGAAACGGCCGTGCTGCCCACAGCCGACATCCCGCTGGGCGACCGCAAAAATATGGCCTACATGGGCACAAACGTGACTTACGGCCGTGGCCTGGGCATTGTTGCCGAAACAGGCATGAATACCCAACTGGGTAAAATTGCCGCGCTCATTCAAGATGTGGAGGAGGGCCAGACCCCCTTGCAGCAAAAATTGGACCAGGTGGGCAAATTGCTGGCCGTGTTAGGCATTATCGCCGCCGCGTTGGTGCTGCTGATTGGCGTCTTAAGCGGTGAAGCGTTGGATGAGATGTTTCTCACGGCCGTCAGCGTCGCCGTGGCCGTAGTGCCCGAAGGGTTGCCCGCCGTCGTCACCATCACCCTGGCGTTGGGTGCGCAGCGCATGTTGCGCCGCCGCGCCCTGGTACGCAAGCTGCCCGCCGTAGAAACACTCGGCTCCGTCACCATCATCTGCACCGATAAAACCGGCACCCTCACCGAAAATCGTATGACCGTCACCGTCATTGATGTGGCCGGGCACAGCCTGGAACTGGCCGGCACCGGCCATACCCCACCCGCTCTGCAACTGATGGATGCCGATTCTCTGGCACGACAGCCATCGGCCATTGCCGCCGCGCTGGCCATTGGCGCTCTCTGTAATGACGCCTCGCTGCAACCTGACCCAGAGACCGGCAAATATCAGGCAATGGGCGACCCCACCGAAGGGGCGCTGCTGGTGGCGGCGGCGCAGGCGAATGTAAACCTGGACGGTTTGCAGAAGGGGCTGTCTCGTGTAGCCGAGGTCCCGTTTGACTCTGACCGCAAGCGGATGACCACTGTCCACCAGTTGCCCACCACACGAGACACGCTGCCCAGAGCTGTGCAGCCTATCCTCACTGACGCGCCCTATCTGGTGTTCACCAAGGGAGCGGTGGATGGGCTGATGGATATTTGTGACCGGGTGTGGGTGAACGGCCGTGCTGAACCTCTGGACGAAACCTGGCGACAGCGTATCACTCTGGCAAATGAGCAAATGGCTCAAAACGGGATGCGTGTATTGGGCATGACCTTCCGTTGGTTAGAAGCCATTCCCGACGCCAAAACATTGCCCATACTGGAAAGCAATCTGATTTTCCTGGGACTGGTGGGCATGATTGATCCACCGCGCCCGGAGGTGAAAACGGCCGTGCGCACCGCCCAGACTGCCGGGATTCGCCCCATTATGATTACCGGCGACCACCCACTGACGGCCCGGTTTATTGCCTATGACCTGGGTATTGCCACGAACGGCCGTGTTAAAACCGGGGAGAATCTGAACCAGATGAGTCCGGCAGAACTGGCAGAGACGGTCGCGGATGTGTCTGTGTATGCGCGGGTAACGCCGGAACACAAGCTGCGTATTGTGGAAGCGTTGCAGCAAGAGGGGCACATTGTGGCCATGACCGGCGATGGTGTCAATGATTCGCCGGCTCTGAAAAAGGCGGATATCGGCGTGGCCATGGGCATTACCGGTACCGATGTAGCCAAAGAAGCGTCAGAGATGGTGCTGCTGGATGATAACTTTGCCACGATTGTGACGGCCGTAGAAGAAGGCCGCACCATCTATGACAACATCCGCCGCTTTGTCAAGTTCTCCATTGCCGGGAATGTGGGCAAAGTGGGCGTCATGCTCTTTGCCCCACTGCTGGGCATGACAGTGGCGCTGCTGCCGCTACAATTGCTCTGGCTAAACTTGCTCACTGACGGTTTGCTTGGCCTGGGTTTGGGTGTGGAACCGGCGGAAAAGGGCATCATGAAACGGCCACCACGTTCCCCACAGGCCAGTTTATTTAGCGAAGGGCTGGGTTGGCACGTGGTCTGGGTGGGTTGCCTGATTGCCATTGTGACCCTGACAATCGGGTTTCTCTATTACCACCCGGATGACCAGACCTGGCAGACGATGATTTTTACCACCCTGGCCTTCTTGCAGATTGGGCAGGCGTTTGCATCTCGTTCATCTCATGCGTCGCTGTTTAGTTTGGGCCTGCGCAGCAACCTTTCCCTGCTTACGCTGGCGCTGGTGACATTTGGTTTGCAACTGGTGGTGATTTATTTGCCAGCCCTGGAACGCTTCTTTCAGGTAGACCCCCTCTCTTTGCCAGAGCTGGTGGTTTGTCTGGTGGCGGGCAGTCTGGCATTTGTGGCCATTGAAATAGAAAAATGGTGGTTGCGGCGGCGCACGTGAGCGGGTGTGAGCGGCTGTGAGTGGCTGTGAAGCGGGTGTGGTTGAAGGATACACGGCCGTTGCGGTATCATCCCGCCCCATGACAAACCAACTTCCCTCTGAACTGACCCGTATTCTCGTTTCTGAAGTCACCATTCAACAACACGTTTGGGAACTGGCGCAGCAAATTTCGGCCGATTATGCTGGAGTGGAGCGGCTATACATCGTTGGCGTCCTCAAGGGTGCATTTATCTTTCTGGCTGACCTATGCCGCCAACTGGCGATCCCCCATTTGGTAGATTTCATGGCATTGTCCAGTTATGGCAAAGCGGGAGCTACCTCTGGCGCGGTGCGACTGGTCATGGATTTGCGCGAACCAATTGAAGGTGAACATGTCCTGGTTGTAGAAGATATTGTAGACCGGGGCCACACGCTGCACTATCTGGTTGAAACATTGCAGGGGCGGCAGCCAGCTTCGTTGAAAACGTGCGCCCTGGTACGCAAAGAACGCCAGCAAACGGCCGTTTCAGTGGACTACCTCGGTTTTGAAATCCCCGACGTATGGGTGGTGGGTTATGGTCTGGATTACGCCGAACGTTTCCGCACCTTGCCGTATATTGCCGAACTGAATCCCACCGTTTACAAGCCGTGAAGCGTGACCCGTGATCCGTAAACCGTGATTCGTAATCCGATATCTGATGAATGAGCAATCGCCGATCACCGATTACCGATTACGAATGACCGATTACGGAGCACCGCTTACCGATTACCGATTACCTCTGGCCCTGATTTTCACCGCCTACCTGTTAGTGACGCTGGCTTATGGCGTCGTCAACCCCCTCTTTGAAGCGCCGGATGAACATTGGCACTATTTCACGGTGCAGTATGTGAAGGATAACCGGGCGCTGCCGTTTGTGGCTGAGCCATATGATCTCTGGCTGGCACAGGAAGCGGCGCAGCCACCGTTGTATTATCTGTTGGGCACGGCCGTCATCCTGCCCATTCCCACTACCAACGCCCGTGACCAGGTATGGCTGAATCCCTTCTTCTATGCGGGGGACGCCGCCCGATTGTCCAACGTGAACCAGGTCATTCATACGCCGCAGGGGGCATTTCCCTGGCAGGGGGTAGCGTTGGCGGCTCATCTATTACGGGTGATGTCTACATTGATGGGGTTGGGCACGCTGGTGTGCATTTTTGGCTGCGGCCGTTTGCTCTGGCCGGAGGATGTGCGCCCGGCGCTGTTGGCTACGGCCGTGACCGCCTTCCTGCCCCAGTTCAACTTTGTCCACGCCAGCATCAGCAACGACCCACTCATCATTTTGCTGGCGTCGTTGGCGTTGTGGCAGTTGCTCTGGCTGTGGTTCCATGCGGTCACATGGCCGCGCCTGCTGCTGTTGGGCATCACCTGTGGGCTGGCGGCGCTGACTAAAAATGCCGGGCTGCTGCTGTTGGTTTATGCGGTTGGCTTTCTTTTTTTGCGGGCGGTGAAGACATCCGATTTTTTCAAAAAATCGGATGTCTGGACGTGGTTGTGGCAAACGGCCGTGTTCGTCGTCTTGCCCGCTGTTCTCATGGTCGGTTGGCTCTGGGTGCGCAACCAGCAGTTGTATGGTGACTTTACGGCTACGGAACCGTTCATCCGACTGGCGGAGGGGGATCGGGACTACACGCTCTGGCAGGTTTTGGGCGAAACGGGTGGGTTGGTGCGCTCCCTGTTTGCCGTCTTTGGCTGGTTTAACTTGCTGGCCCCCACCTGGGTATATGTGGTGTGGGCGGGGATTGTGGGCACGGCCGTGCCGGGCGCAGTCAAAACGGCCGTGAGCAGTAGACTCAAGGGAAAAACCGCCGAGAACGCGGAGGGCACGGAGATTTTGCAACGTTCCTGGTTTCCTGGTTTTCTGCTGTTTAGCTGGCTGATATTGGTGTATGCGGGATTGATATTGTTTATGCTGCGGACCCCGGCGGCGCAGGGGCGGTTGTTGTTTCCGGCCATTGTGCCGCTGGCGTTGGCGCTGGCCTTTGGGCTGACGCGCTGGCGGTGGCGTGGCGTGGATGGGGTGGTAGTGGGGCTGGCGCTGCTAACCACCTTGTACTGCGCTTTTTTTGTCATCCGCCCGGCGTATGCGCTGCCGCCGCTGGTTGCTGAATTACCGGCAACGGCCGTGCCCGTGAATGTGAACATCGGCGAAGGGCTTACACTGGTGGGGGTGGACATGGAAACGGACACGGCCGTGCCTGGTGATCCGGTCTGGTTCACACTGTTTTGGCGTGCCGACTCTGTGCCCGTTGAGCCGCCGGAACTGGTGGCCGAACTGTTTGGGCGTGATCTGGCGCTGTTGGGCAACTCTCATAGCTATCACGGGCAGGGCAAATATCCGGCTAATCTGTGGCCAACAGGTGAACTGATTGCCGACCGCGTGGGGATTCAATTGGACGAAACGGCCGTTGCCCCCGTTTTGGCCCGTCTCTTTGTGCGGCTGGCAGATGGGAATGAAGGCACGGCCGTTGCCGACGTGAAAATTGTCCCCAATGAATGGCCGGAAAGTGGTGCGCCGTTGGCGCAAGTGGGGGAGGGAGTGGTGGTCACGGCCGTTGTCCTCAACCAGGAAACAGCACGTCCCGGTGACACGGTGCAAATTGACATAACCTGGGAAGTGGTGTCGCCGCCGGAGGGCAATTTGACCACGCTGGTACATCTGGCCGAAGCGGGGCAGCCGCCGCTGGCGACGGGTGATAATCAGCCACTTGCCGGGCAGTATCCTACCCGCGTCTGGGCAGCCGGCGAAGTGATTGCCGACCAGTATAGTCTGACGATACCAGAGGGGTTGGGGCACGGCCGTTATCCGGTCTGGATCGGCATGTACGACGCCACTACCGGACAACGCCAACCACTTTTTGTAAATGGCGTCCGACAGACAGATGATGTCTGGCAAATTGGTTGGATTGAAGTGAACGAGTAGACAGTTTGTTATAATCACACACGTTCACAAGATTGGTAGGAGTGAAGATGATGGAGTACGTGAAAACACTCACTGATTATGAGGGGGCAAATCAGGAGAAATTTTATAAGGCAACGCTGTTTCGTGGTAATGCCTTGCTGTTGGGGCTAAATTGTCTGGAACCGGGGCAGGTGCAGCACGCCCACACCCACGATGACCAGGATAAATTTTATTATGTGGCGGCGGGACACGGCCGTTTCCAACTTGGCAGTACACATATAGAAGCTGCTGCCGGGGAACTGGTTTGGTGCCCGGCGGGATTGTTGCATGGAGTGGTGAATGTGGGCGACGGCCGTTTAACCCTGTTGATCGGTATCGCCCCGGCCCCGTAAGGTTTGTGATGAGGAGACATACTGTGACTATAGGTGGCGTAACGTTCGACTGGCACATTGTCCTGGTCATTATCATCTGCACCGTCATCCCCATGTTGGACTGGTACGGCCACAAGCTCACCCATACCAAAGCATATGACCGGATGATCTGGTACTTCATCATTCCCGCTCTCACCATCACCCTGCTTTTCCGGGAACCGCTGAGTGATTATGGCTTTCGGTGGGGGAATTGGCGGGCGGGGTTGGTCTGGACGGCCGTTGTCTGTCTGGTCATGGCCGTCATCCTCATCGTGGTGGCGCGGCAGCCGAGCATGGTGGCCTATTACCAGCTACGTGCCCCCAAAGGCGTGCTGCCCATCATCTATTACACCGGCGTTGACCTGTTTGGCTGGGAATTTATCTGGCGCGGCTTCATGCTGTTTGCCTTTGCCCGCGCCTTTGGGCCGGGCGCCGCCATCTGGCTGCAAGCCATCCCCTTTGCCTTTATGCACCTGGGCAAACCGGAAATGGAAACGTTGACCACCCTCTTTGGCGGCGTCGGTTTTGGCTTCATCGCCTGGCAAACCCAATCCTTTGTCTATCCCTTTTTCATTCACTGGTTCATTGCCGCCTTCACCATGCTGGTAGCAACGGGGCGTGTTTGGTGAAAGATGGAAATCCACAGATTACACAGATGACGCAGATTTTTTATCTGTGAAATCTGTGTAATGTCTGGATTATTGCCCTGAGTAATTCATGGAAACGATTACGCTAGATTTAACTGAATTTGCCAATGGCGGCTACGCGGTGGGGCGGGCCGGCCGGGGACGCACGGTGTTTGTGCCCTTTGCCATTCCCGGCGAAAAGGTCAAGGCAACCATTCATACCGAGAAAAACAAAGTGGCCTATGCTCGTCTACAACAGGTGCTCAAAGCATCACCGGAACGAGTGGAGCCGCGCTGCCCACACTTTGGCGTCTGCGGCGGCTGCCATTTCCAGCACATGACGTATGCGGCGCAGTTACGGGGCAAGCAGGCGGTGGTGGCTGACCAGATGTTGCGCATTGGCAATGTGAAGGATGCGCCGGTCAGCCCGACGCTGCCCCATCCTCAGCCCTGGGCTTATAACCTGGAGATGAACCTTAGCCCGGTCGCCGGTGGTGGATTAGGCTTCTGGTCGCCAGTGGAAAAACGCATTATCCCCATAGAAAGCTGCCCCATTTCCCACCCGGCGCTGGTGGATTTGCTGCATGATGTTGACCTGGAGTTGCCTGGATTGCGCAAATTGACGCTGCGGGTGGGGGATGATGAGGCGCTGCTGGCAGCGGTGGAAGTAGACGGAGTGGAACCGCCGGAGTTGGAAGCAGATTTCCCGCTGTCGGTGGTGATCGTGCTGCCGGACGACACGGCCGTGAACCTCATCGGCGACAATTTCACCATGCAGACCATCAAAGGGCGAGACTTCCGCATATCGGCCGGTTGTTATTTGCCGCCGGGCATGGGGGGCATGGAACTGCTGCTGGAGACGGTGCTGCGTTTTGCCCGGCTGACCGGCACAGAACGGGTGCTGGAACTATACAGCGGGGTGGGCATGCTCACCGCCTTTCTGGCGGAGGGGGCGGCTGATGTCGTAGCGATTGAGATGAACCCGGATGCGGTGGCGGACACGGCCGTAAACGTAGACGCCGATAACGTTTCCCTGTATGAAAGCGCGGTCGAAGAAGTCTTACCAGAACTAGACATAAAACCAGATGTACTGGTATTGCACCCACCCAAAGAAGGCTTATCGCGGGCAGCGGCGAGGTTGGTGGCGGCTTTACGGCCGTCACGCATCGTCTATGCCGGGTTGGATGTTGCCACGTTTGCGCGGGACGGCCGTGCCTTTATCCGCGATGGGTATAACCTGGTAGAAATCCAGCCCATTGACACGCGCCCGCAGACGTTTCATATGGATGTGGTTGGCTTATGGCTACGCCAATCGTAAGTGCCAAATAAGGTATAGAAGTCTCTGGTATGCAACGTTCAATGCTGCGCAGTGAGAATGATATTCAGGCAATACGGGAGTTCACCACACGCCTCGCGCCCCACTCCACCCTGGCTGACTTTGACGAACAAATGTTGCTGCCCACAGTCAGAGCTACGGTGCGCATCTTCACAGATGAACACGGATTGGTTGGTTTTGCCTATGTGGACGATTACGACAATCTCTGGTTTGAAACCGA
>CAYXUZ010000190.1:0-12270 GCA_964467705.1 uncultured Ardenticatenaceae bacterium
GGGTAATCAGGTAGGCGACAATGACGATAGGACTGCTGACCAGCACGGCCAACAGCCGCTGCACCTGCACCCGCAGCAGCAAATCCCCGCCGTACCCCACCAGCCGGTAGGGGATGGCAGCCATCATATAGTACAGCGGCGTGGCGTGGACGAGTTTGGCGGTGGTGCCCAATTCGGTGCTGGTTCTCAACTCATCGGGTAATTGGGCCAGTTCAGATTCGCGCAGGCCAACGGCCGTGTCGCTCCAACCCTGGCGCTGTTCGGGATGGTAATCCAGCCGGCCCACATCCGCCAGTTCACGGGAACGGGTGATTTCGTCGGGCAGGATAGTGTCGTTGTTGTCGGGCAGACGGCCGTGTTCCCCAATGAACTGAATCACCGCATAATGGTCATCCTCATCCGGCCCCTGCCACAACGGAAACGCCAGACTCCACAGTGCTCCCTTCACGAGCATAATGGCAAAGAGCAACCCAATGAGCAGCCATTCTTTTTGAGATTGGGAGATTGGGAGACTGGGAGATTGGAGATTGGAGATCACAGCGGGCTACTTAGCCTTGGATTTCAGGAGGGTTATCGTAAAGAGTCAAGGCATCCTTACTAACAAAATATAGCTCTAAATGTTCCCGCTCTAAGAATTCTACAGCCAACTCAACAGAACCGAATTCAAAAATCTTTACTTCGCCCAAATTAGAAACGAGTTCAATTACAACTTTTGCTACCTGACGAGGAATGGAATCATCAAGGACATGCCTGATACGGTCAG
The DNA here is from genome assembly GCA_964467705.1 of uncultured Ardenticatenaceae bacterium. Taxonomy (GTDB): domain Bacteria; phylum Chloroflexota; class Anaerolineae; order Promineifilales; family Promineifilaceae; genus CAADGU01. The sequence continues at coordinate 764 of CAYXUZ010000190.1, forward strand.
ACAATCTCTCTGCAATCACTTGAACCATCAACCGCCCTATCTCCCGTTTTTCGTCTTCACTCAAAAGGCGATAACGATTCCAGGCGGCATAAGCCTTTTCTTTTTCTTTCTCTTCCCACCGAAAATCAATGTCATATTGATCCAGCAGACGGCAGATATATTCAAATGGAATCAGAAAAATAGTAATATCATGGCTTTCCATCATGGCGACGGAAGATTGACTCCAGTTTCCTGCGAGAATCGCTATAGAACTTCGGACACTATGATACCGTCGCCGAATAGCTGAATGAGCTGTGCAAATCCAACTGCCTTTATCGCGGTTGTGTTTCTTGTAACGAATATATTTTGATTCGACCAAGATAAGTGGACGCATTGCTCCATCAGCAATAACACCGTCAATGTTGTATTCATTTCCACTGCCATCAAATAACAGAAGTTTTCTGGAAAACTGGCCCGATTTAGTCTGGCGTAAACCGGAAGTGTTGTAATGACATCCTTGCTCCGTGGCAATCTTCGTTAACAACTCCCCCAAAGCCTGTTCCATTGATGTTCCTATCGCTTCGCCCAAAGCACTACCAGGATTAGCAATGCTGTAAAGTGGGAACTCGCTCATATTACCTCTTGTTTAGGATGACTATGGATTCTCTTAGGGCTACAGAGTGTCGTTGCGGGTTTTCTTTCCATTTATCGCCGCGGGTCCGCAATACTTCGATGTCATAGTCGCTAAATCCTACCCCCAGCCCAATTTCACCAATGAGTTTGTCAGTGGGAATATGAACGCCGTAGGGCGCAGAGTCACCGAGGACAAACAGCGCTTTCGTGTTCGATTTAAGTACACGGTATACATCGCGGACGATTTGGTGAATGTCATTGAAGTAACCGGCAACCATGAGATCATAGCTTTTTTTGCCACCTTTATGCAGACGGCGGCTGGCGAGTTCGGTCACGGCCGTAGCCACAAATTCCGCCACGCCCGGACAATCTGCTTGCAAGTCAGCCGAGATTTCATACTTTGCATCACTGCGGGCAATTTGCGTAGTAGCCGAAGTCATCAACTTATCGCGCACATCCCTGGTAATGTCGCCCCAGGTTTTGGCCTCGCCCCAAAAATACAGTTCCAGCCGGGTACGGTCAGCGTAATCAAAGTTATTGAGATAAGGTGGTGACGTAAAAATGTGGTCTACGCTTTCATCAGGAATCTGCCCGGTTGTATCTCTGGAATCGCCATGGATGAGGGTGTGGCTGGTGTGCTGGTAACGGCCGTTTGACCAAACCTTTATCTCCTCTAAATCCCCTACCATCCGCCGCGCCAGATTCCCAAATTCAGTGAGGACGTCTTTATCCAGCGAAGTCACTTTCTGTTTGTTCGGCGCAATATAGGGCCAACCAGTCGCGGCCGTAGAAACTTCTCGCAACAGAGCCGTCACCGCCACAAAGAAAAATTCGCGCACCTCATCGCTCATCTCACATTCGGCAACAAGTGTACGCAAGGCCAATAAATCGGCCAGGGTATTTGTCCGGTAGCACTTCAATATCAGTTCCGGGAATTCTGCCTCAATAGTTGTTGATTGGATACTGTTAGCCAGGGGCGGCAGTTTCAGACGCACTGTCTTAAGGAATTCAAGCACACAACTACGCTCCACCTCCCAATTCATCTTAGCCTGGGTAATGCGGTAAACAAATGGATGGGCTTCCACACCAAAAGAATGAATGCCCAACGTCTTAGCCGTCAAGTTTGTGGTGCCTGAACCCATGAAGGGATCGTAGATCGCCTGTCCAGGCGCAATACCAAACCGCTCAATCGAATGTTCGACTGCCTTGTAAGAAAAGCCCGCGGGATACGTGAACCAACGATGAACGGGCGCTCTCAAACTATCCTTGAACGTGCCCCATTCCGAATCTCGGTTTTGATATTTTGGGCTTTGCCTTTGCTCAAATAGGCCCAGTTGCACAGGTGCTTGCATAGTTTTCCTCACTCAGTATTGGGAGCAATTATTCACCTTTGTTGTTGAAGAGCAACTGTCAGGCCAACGGCCGTACCATCCACCGATGCGTCACAATTTACCCAGACCGGTTTGCCAGGGTAGACGGCCGTATCCGCATCCACCAATGGCTACCCTCCGGTCACGGCCGTCAGCACAATCAGCAAAATCCAGGCAATGCTGGTGTAAATGGCTAACCAACCCAGCGCGCTGCCAACAGTGGCGCGGGTACGGCCGCCGGCATCCACCGCCGCCCGCAAATTCATATACCAGGCCGCCTGCCGCGCCCGCGAAGTCGCCTGAATGCCCAGGAAAATGGCCGGGGCCAAACCCACCACTGCGCTGAGGCCCACTTTCAGCGGCGTTACCCAGGCTGCCAGTTTATCCAGAAAAGAGAGTGAACTGTCATCCAGCAGCACCGGCAGCACCAGCACCAGGAAGGGCAGCAGACTGAGCGCCACCGCTATCAGCCCAAACGTCAGGCTGGAACCGGCCGCCTGGCTGGCCCCGGTGCGCAGTTCCGGCTGGACGGCTTCCAACGTCAACGGCCGTCCACAATTGCCACAATACAGACTGCCCTTCAAAATCGTCGCCTGGCAGCCTTCACACACCTGCAAATAAGCGGTGCGGTCGGTGAAGATGGCCGGGTCAATTTTGATCTCCACCATGCGATCCTGGGGATTTTTCACCAGCACACCGGGGTTGTCGGGAATGGGCATCCGCGCCAGAGCATTGGCCTCTTCGGCCGTCACCAGAGCGCCGGGTTCACTTTCCCCCGCCGGGATGATCGCTGTGCCTGTATTGCTGCTACCCGGCAACAAATTCTTCGCCTTGTTGATCAACTGCGTCCGCCGCGCCTGCCCTTCCGCCTGCCGCTGCATGTCAATCCACTGCATGGTGGCGTTGGCGTGGACTTTGGAGCCATCGCGCACATAGTTACTCACCAGATTCAGAAATTCATGGGCGCGTTCCGGGTCGGGCGCTTCCACTTCCAGCTGGCAGGTATCGGCAAACGGCCGTACCCGCACCGCCATCTCCGCCTTTTGCAACCCCAACCGGCGCGTCACCGTGGCTACAATCACGCCGCTCTCCTCGTTGTACGCCTGCAATTTCGCCCCCATATTCGCCAGCGCAAACAGACTGCTGCGCATGATGACGGTAGCAGTCACGGGATACGGCCGTTCAATGACAATAGCCATAAAGCCTCTTGGAACCGGTCTGGCCGGTTATTGGTGAATAATAAGATGATGGCGGCCCATTTCCACAAAGGAATGAGCCATAAACGCCTCAGCCAGTTGCCCTAGATTCTGCTCGAACAGCCGAAGCAGGTCATTGTTCTTGATGTTGCCTGTCGAGATAAGAAGGAGTTTATGTGGTCTGCCCCGCACCAGATGGGAATGAACAAAGTCAGCGTCTTTGGTGATAACGATTCGCTGTTGTGCAATAGAGATCTGATTAATCACTTCATCGGTAGTGCGATTCTGATCCGGCAAATCCCGTGTGTGAATAACATCATGTCCAGCCTGCCGTAGCAGAGTGGCCACTCTGCGTGGCAACTGTGCATCTACCAGAAAGTTCATGCCATTACTACCTGCACACGCTTTACCTGGCTCAAACGGGTAGCAAATGCTAACGTAGCCAGAATATCATCGTATTCCAGGTCATCATAATCCGCCAGAATCTCATCTGATGACATCCCACTACTCAGTAGTTCCAGGATCATCTCCACCGGATACCGCAAATGGCGTATGCAGGGTTTTCCATGACAAATATCCAAGTCTATGGTGATTCGAGCAAGCAATTGTTCAGTCGTCATTTTTTCATGCTCCGATTCGTTCACGTAGCATACCGCATGAGGGGGTATTTGTCACAGTTACTTGCGGCGGCGTCTACGTTCCCGATCAGGCACGGCCGTGCCCTCTTTTTCCTCTCTATCAGGCATAAGCAACTGCTCTACCGGTATTTCGCCGTTCAAAGCAGCGCCCATCGCCCGGATCGTCTCCGGCGAACTACCGCAGCAGGCACCAATCAACTGCGCTCCCATCTGGTGGACGTGGTAAGCGTAACCGGCCATCACTGCTGGCGTGCCATCATATTCCAGCGCGCCGTCGCTGCCCCAGCGGGGAATACCGGCGTTGGCTTTGGCAATGAGCGGCATCTCTGGGTCAACGGCGCGCATGGCGGCAATAGCGGCCATCGTATCTGGCAAATTGTTGCCGCAGTTGGCCCCCACCGCCGCCAATTTCCATTCGCGCATCGTGGTAATGGCTTGTTCGGCCGTAACGCCCATCATGGTACGGCCGTTGGTATCAAAACTGAGCGTAGCTACGACCGGCTGCGAACAGACCATGCGCACCCCCTCGACCGCTGCCCGCACTTCGTCCAGGTGACTCATCGTCTCAATCCAGAAAATATCCACACCGCCATCGGCCAGCCCGCGCGCCTGTTCCGCAAAGGCGACCCGGCACGCGGCAAAGGTCATCGTACCCAGTGGTTCCAGCAGTTCCCCCGTTGGCCCCATCGAACCGGCTATCAGAACGGGGTGGGGCACATTGTCAGCAGCGACACGGCCGTTGGCCGCCGCCGCCTTGTTCAGTTCATATACTCTGTCCTGTAAATCATGCAGCTTCAGCCGGTAGCGTGTGCCGCCAAACGAGTTGGTCAAAATCACCTGCGATCCCGCTTCAATATACTGGCGATGCACTTCCTGGATGTGCTCCGGGTATTCCACATTCCACAACTCCGGCGACCCACCCTGCGCCAACCCCATGCCAAACAACACCGTGCCCATCGCCCCATCTAGAATCAGGTAATTTTGTGTGGCTAGTTGTTTTTGTAAGACGTTCACGTTTTCCTCAAAGTGAGCAGTGAGCGGTGAGCAGTAAGCGGTGTAGAGCCAACTGCTTACTGCTCACCGCTCACTGCTTACTATTCTTAATAAGCATAAACTTCTTCGCCGTCTCCACGGCAATGGCCGCATCACGACAGTAGGCGTCGGCTTCGATATCTTCGGCAAATGCTTCGTTCAGCGGCGCGCCGCCAACCAGGACGATGATGTCCTGGCGGATGCCTTCATCCTTGAGTGCTTGAATGACCACGCGCATGTAGGGCATGGTGGTGGTGAGCAGGGCGCTCATACCCAGAATGTCCGGCTGGTGTTCGCGGATGGCGTTCAGGTAGTTATCGGCCGAATTGTTGATGCCCAGGTCAATCACTTCAAAACCGGCCCCTTCCATCATCATGCCCACCAGGTTCTTGCCAATGTCGTGAATGTCCCCCTTCACCGTGCCAATAACCATTTTGCCAATGCGGGGCGCGCCGGTTTCGGCCAGCAACGGCCGTAAAATCGCCATGCCTGCCTTCATCGCCTTCGCCGCCATCAACACTTCCGGCACAAACAAAATACCATCGCGGAAATCTATGCCCACAATGTCCATGCCCGCCACCAGTCCATTCGTCAAAATATCATACGGCGTATATCCCCTGGATAGCGCCTCATGCACCTCCTCCTCAATCTCGGCCGCGTACCCATCATACAAATCCTCGTGCATCAACTCATACAACTCATCTTTGGATAGTTCGGACAGTACAATCTCTTCTTCGTCACTCATAAAACACCTCATTGAGAACGGAATTACCTCTAATTTGCACCACAGAGGCACAGAGACACAGAGAAAAACCTGTTTGTCTGATAGCCTCCTATTACCGATCAGCCATTGCGCATTCGCTTAACGCCTTTTGTCAGCACATCTACATTGAAGTTAATCAATAGACCAACGGGGCAATTAGTGAGCTTCAAATAGGTCAGCAGTTGAGCCTGGTGTATCGGTAATAGCGTAAAAACAGACTTCAACTCTACAATAACTGTTCCGGCTACCAAAAAATCAATTTTCAAGTCAGCGCCTACTTCATACCCTTTGTATACCAGAGCCACCGGTTTCTGGCGCTCAAAAGGCAAACCCTGAAGCTTCAATTCAATGGCCATACAATCTTCATAAACCGACTCTAGTAACCCAGGCCCAAACGCTTTATGCACCTCAACTGCCGCACCAATAATTTTGCCTGTCAGATCATTGATTTCCAGTTTTTCCTCTCTCGTGAAAGCCATAACAACTCCTTCCTCTCTGTGCCTCTGTGTCTCTGTGGTGAACTTGATTTATCGTCAATAATTACGTCGCCGGGAACGTGTCACCTGCACAGCAGCACGAGTTTTCGGCAACAAGCCCTGTAAGTGTGGGAACAAGTCGCGGGCGTGGGGCAGGTGCAGGGCGGCTACAAATTCATCCTGAAAGTTGGGATGCACGGCCGTTTCCAGATACGTCACTGCCTTTGCCACCCGCTGCGCCTCGACCCGCTTCTCCCGGTTCAGCAAAGCAATTCTAGCGCCATCGCCCGCCGCATTGCCAACGGCCGTCACCCCCGCCAACTCACAATCAGGAATCAGCCCTAAAATCATGGCATATTGCGGGTCAATATAGCTGCCAAATGCGCCCGCTAACAAAATGCGGTCTACACGCTCAACACCCGCCCGCCCCATGAGCAATTTACAGCCCGCATACAACGCCGCCTTCGCCAGTTGAATGTTGCGCACATCATCCTGTGTCACCAGGATTGGCTGACCGTTCGCCGATTGGTCGGCCAGGGCCAGGATGTACGCTCCTTTACGGCCGTGCCACAACATGCGGGGATGGTCGATGAGGGTGGGGTTGAAACGGCCGTCGGGCATTAAAACGCCCACGACGAACAGTTCGGCCACCACTTCAATGATGCCCGACCCACAAATGCCCGCCGCCAGATGCGCAGCCTGGGTTTCCAGCGATGCTTCCCCAACCGGCCACGCATCCGACCACCGCTCCTCACCAATCACCAGAAAACGGGCGATCTTGGTCTCCGGGTCAATACGCACCCGCTCAATGGCCCCTGGGGCCGCCCGCATCCCGTAGCTGATTTGCGCCCCTTCAAACGCCGGGCCGGTGGGGCTGGAGGCGCTGAACAACCGCTCCCGGTTGCCCAACACAATCTCCGCATTGGTGCCCACGTCCACAATCAGCATCATTTCATCCTGGCTGTATGGCTCCTCGGCCAGCAGCACGGCCACATTGTCCGCGCCCACGTGCCCCGCTTCGGCAGGCAAGATGTGCACATTGGCCGCCTTGTGCAGCCGCAGCCCCAATTCCCGCGCCTTCACGTCCATCGCTTCCCGGTTCGCCAGGGCAAAGGGTGCGCCGCCCAACTCCTGCGGGTTGATGCCCAGGAAGATGTGCATCATCGTCGTATTGCCCACCACCACCAGTTCGTGAATGTCGCGGCTTTGTAGACCGGCCTCCTTTGCGGCGCGGGCGGCCAGTTTGTTCAGGGTTTCGATCACGGCCGTGTGCATCTTCTCCAGCCCGTCCTTGTGCGTCATGGCATAACTGACCCGGCTCATCAAATCCTCGCCATAGGCCACCTGCGGGTTCATCGTGGATTCCGTCGCCAGAATCGCCCCGGTGCGCAAATCACACAAATGCCCGGCAATGGTGGTACTGCCAATGTCCACCGCCAACCCGTAAATGCCTTCGTGGTAGCCGGGCAGCACATCCAGCACTTCCCGCTCCCACAAAATAACCGTCACCTTCCATTTACCGGCCCGCAGTGTTTCTTGCAATTTGCGCAGGGCAAACAGTTCAATGCGCAAATTGGTCAACTGCCACTGCTGCGCCAGCGCCTCTTGCAGCCGCCCCCAATCGCCACGATGTTCGCCCAGTTCGGCTTCGTCTACGGCTACATACACCTGGCGGATAACCGGATTCACTTCGATCACCCGCTCCGTCGCCGATTTGCGGATGACCTGTTTGTGCGCCCGGCTCTCTTCGGGCACAAAGACCAGCACATCACCGGTCACGTAAGCGGAACAGGCCAGGCGGCAATCGCCGTTTTCGCCCAACCGTTGCAGCAGGGCAATCTCATCATCAGTTGGTGGCGTCAGGTGATCCGAAGTAGAGGTGATGGCATGTTTCTCAAAACGGCCGTGTTCCACCACCACCTTACACTTACCACAAGTCAGCCGCCCACCGCAGATGCTCTCAATCTCCACCCCCATCTGCCGCGCCGCGTCCAGCAGCGATTGGCCGGGTGCGATTCGGTCACGACGCCCGGCAGGCATGAAGATGACGAAGGGATTTGACAAGCCTGTTTACCTCCAACACGTTTAATCTCCATCAAGCATATCAGGGCAGCAAATACCAGTCGAGGAAACGTTGCATACGGCCGTAAAAATCCAACTGTGTCGCCCGCTGCAAAAAGCCATGTCCCTCCCCGGCATACGTCTTATATTCAAACGTCTTGCCCGCCTGCCGCAGCGCGTGTGTCCACTCTTCCGACGCCTGCGGTGGCACCACGTCATCCTCCAACCCATGACAAATCAGCACCGGTTTCTGCACCGCGTCCACCTGGACAATGGGCGAAGCATCCAGATACACCTGCCGGTTTTGGGCCGGATGCCCCATGAAAATCTCGCTGTACAGGCGCAAGTCCCGGTTACACTGCGCCCAACTGGAAATGGTGTTGGCGTCGCCAAACTTGTCCACGCCGCAGGCAAAGAGATAGTCCGGGTCACGCGAGAGAGTGCAAGCCACCATGTAACCGCCGTAGCTGGCCCCATAAATAGCCATGCGCGCCGGGTCAATGCCTGGCAACTGGCGCAAAAAACGCGCCGCAAACAGACAATCCTGTGTATCCCCTTTACCCCAATCGTTGTAATTGGCCTGTTCAAAGGGTACACCATAGCCGGTACTGCCCCGGTAATTGGGTTGCAGCCAGGTGTACCCCTTCGCTACAAAGTATTGCAGCATCACATCCCATTCCAACTGCTTTTGCAAGGATGGGCCACCATGGGGATGCACAATGGCCGCACCGTTGGGCTTTACCGGGCGGTAGAGGAAGGCGGGGATTTCCAGCCCATCGTAACTCTGGTAGCTGATCGTTTCCGGCAATCGCAGCCGGTTAGCGGCCAGGGCGGGCAGTTGGGAGAAGGTGAGGGGTGTGACACGGCCGTCTCCCACCCCCACTTTCACCACATCCGGCGGCTGCAACGGGCTTTCAAACAGGGCAATGAGCGATTGGCCGTCGGGTGACCATTGCGGTCGGGTGTAAACGCCGGCGTCTGCTCGCAGCGTCGTCGCCTCCCCGGTTTGCGCATCTAGCAGCGCCAGGTGCAGCGCGCCCCCGTAATTCAGCGTGCAGGCCAGTCGCGTCCCATCTGGCGACCAGTCCAGATCGGCCACATCCCGCCCCAAATGGGTGAGCTGGCGCAACCCACTGCCGTCCGGCCGTACTAACCAGACCTCATTCCAGCCCGACTGCTGCGAGAGGAAGGCGATGTGCGCACCATCGGGCGACCAACGGCCGTGCCAATTCCGCACTTTGGGCCACATGGTCAGCTCTCGAATTTGCCCGGTTTCCACTTCCACAAGGTGAATGTCCAGCCGGTTCAGGTCGTTGAAGGGGCGAAAGGTGTAAGAAATGAGACGGCCGTCCGGCGACGGCCGTGCTTCCCAACAATCGCCATCTGTGCGGGTGACTAACGGGCGCGGCCAACGGCCGTCCCGGTCGGTGAGCAACAGTTGTTCGCTGTCCTTCCGCTCTACCGTGACAATGAGGCCATGACTGTCCGGCATCCAGACGGGGCTGCCCGCGCTGGCGGCAAAATCGCTGATCTTGTGCGGCAGGCCGCCCGTTGTGGGCATGACGTAGACATGGCTGTTCATCTCAAAGACCAGCCACGCGCCATCAGGCGACCATTTTGCTGTTTCATCGGGCCAGGAGAGTTTACGGCCGTGTGACACCCGCTGCGGCCAGCCCCCCGCTGTAGACATCACATACACTTCTGTCAATTCATCGCGCATCCAGGTAAAGGCCAGCCGCTCCCCGTCCGGACTGAGCGCGTGGCCGCCGAGCAGATTGACGGCCGTGAGCAGTTCCAGACTCCATCCGGCCGGCGGTTTCACATCCGGCCGGGCAATAGAAGGCCAGCCGTTGTATTCATACTTCTCCGTCAGCTTTATTTCACTCTTCATCTCGACTCCTTTTAGGCCTTTGACAGCGGTAAACTCTTTGTTTTACAGCCAGCACAATTGTAAACTACCCTGGTTACGATCCCACCATTTGAACATGCAAACCTGGTAAACCCAATACTGAGAGACCGGACTGATCCGGTCACCGTGAGCAACATGAGTTATTACAATAAATTTTTGAAAAAACAAAGCAATACGATGCTCCTGCTTTTGCACAGCGGTCTGGTCTTATTTATTGGCCTGGTTGATTATTTGAGCGGCGGCGAAATTTCCTTTTCCATTTTTTACCTCTGGCCGGTAGCCCAATTGACGTGGTTTTGTGGGCGCAAAATGGGTTATGGCCTGTCACTTTTGGCTGCCCTTGTCTGGTTGGCAGCCGATTCGTTGACCGGGAGCAGCTATACGGCCGTGTGGATTCCCCTTTGGAACGCGCTGGTACGGCTGGCCTTTTTTCTCACCGTTGCCTATTTGCTGGATAAGTGGCGGGCAGCGGAAAAAAGGCGGGCGGCGCTGGTGCAATTTATTGTGCATGATTTACGCTCGCCACTTTCTACCACGTTGATGGGGCTGGAGTTGCTGCGGGAATATCGCGCCGATAATCTGGATGAGCAGCAGCAAGACTTGATTGTCAATAGTCTGGCAGCCAGTAGCCGGGGCTTGTGGCTGGTTAATGCGCTGCTGGATATTCCCCGGCTGGAAAGTGGGCACATGTTGCTAGACCTGGCTGATGTATGGGCCGCCGATGTGGTTGCGACCAGTCTGGCGCAGGTGCAATTGTTGATCGAGCAGCGAAATGTGCAGGTAGTGGTAGCGGGGGATACGGCCGTAGCCGTTTTTGCAGATGCTGAATTGCTACACCGCTTGTTGGTCAATCTGCTCTCCAATGCCCTGAAATACACGCCGGACGATTCCACTATCTGCATAACCGTCTCTCCGCAGAAGGCAGAAAGACTGGTCTGTTTTTCGGTGGCCGACCAGGGGCCGGGGGTACCGCCGGAATGGCTGGACAAGGTATTTGATATGTTTGTGCAGGTAGATGCCCGCAAAACCGGCAAGTCCATAGGGTCTGGGGTGGGCCTGGCATTTTGCCGTCTGGCCGTTGAAGCACAGGGAGGGCGCATCTGGATGGAAAATCAGCCGACCGGCGGGGCAAAGGTTAGTTTTACACTGCCCACCCGATCATCCAACGAAGCTGGTGTGGTTAATAGAGAAGACCGCAGACTGCATAAGGTGGTGTAATATGACTTCTTCGCTCCGACTGTTATGTGTATTGGCGCATCCGGATGATGAGAGCCTGGGCACGGGCGGCATCCTGGCAAAGTACAGCGCGGAGGGGGTAGAAACGTACCTGCTCACGGCCACGCGCGGCGAACGGGGCTGGCCGGGCAAACCGGAGGAGAATCCGGGGCTAACCGCGCTCGGCCGCATCCGGGAAGCAGAATTGCAGGCCGCGGCAGCCATTTTGGGGCTG
>CAYXUZ010000191.1:0-12265 GCA_964467705.1 uncultured Ardenticatenaceae bacterium
CTCCTACGTTTTACCGCGGCTGCTGGCACGTAGTTAGCCGAGACTTATTCCTGGGCTACCGTCCTTTCTCTTCACCCAGAAAAGGAGTTTACGACCCGAAGGCCTTCGTCCTCCACGCGGCGTTGCTGCCTCAGACTTTCGTCCATTGGGCAATATTCCTTGCTGCTGCTACCCGCAGGTATCTGGTCCGTGTCTCAGTACCAGTGTGGGGGGTCACGCTCTCACGCCCCCTACCCGTCTTCGCCTTGGTAGGCCATTACCCTACCAACTAGCTGATGGGCCGCAGGCCCCTCCTGGAGCGTCGGGACTTTAGTTTATCGGACTCTAACCCGATAAACATCTGGGGTATTAGCCATCGTTTCCAATGGTTGTCCCCCTCTCCAGGGCAGGTCACCTACGTGTTACTCACCCGTTCGCCACTCTCACCTCAGACGAATCCAAGGATCCCGTTCGACTTGCATGCATTAGGCACACCGCTAGCGTTCATCCTGAGCCAGGATCAAACTCTCCATAAAAAAGAGTCATATCCGTACTCAAACGGACTACTGTTCAAACAATTGATTAAGGTTTATTTTTGTTCTTACCACTTTTCAGTTGTCAAGGTTCTGACTCTGCAAATATAATGGAGACAAAAAAACGACTTGAAAAAGCCGACTTTCTTTATCTTATCATTATTTATTTTTATTGATGTGCTTCTTAGTTGGGCGACATCCTCTATTTACAGTGACAGTCGGGGATTATAACTTTCCCGGTGGGGCATGTCAAGCGATTTGGTGAGTTTTTCTGCCAAAATCATATTTTTGGTCTGGTGGCAGGAATTTTTTACTGGTGCAGGGTGTCTTGTTCTACATATTAGTCACTATTTGTCAGATTGCTTTGACTGAAGAAGGGACGGACAACAAGGGTTTATGATATTGGCCTTTTATTTAGAATTTATTTCTTGCTCTAGTTGTGCCAGGTATTGTTGGATAAATTGAGTACGGCCGTAAGCCTCCCGCCACCCTATTTCTGTTTGCATGGTATCAACCAACGTCAGCAGTTTGGTATAAAAGTGATCAAGGCTAGTTGCATGATCATCAGGGGAGCGATATTCGCAGAATGGGTCGGCTTCAGCATATAACGGCCGTGCTAACATCCCCCCCAATGCAAAACAACGTGCAATACCTATTGCACCTATTGCATCTATACGATCAGCGTCCTGCACTACTTTTGCCTCCAAAGTAGCGGGGGTAATTTTGGCTGAAAAGCTGTGAGCGACAATGGCGTGGGCAATTCCACCCAGGTATTGCTCTGGGTATCCCTGCTGGCGGAGAAAACTAACGGCCGTGTCTGCTGCTAACTGGCTGGCATACGGCCGTTGTAAGGAATTTTTAGGCATCAGCACACAATCATGCAGCCAGGCGGCAGGTAACACAACTTCCAGTTGTGCCCCTTCTGCCTGGGCAAAACGGCGGGCATTGTGAACCACACGACGAATGTGGGCCATATCGTGTGCTGGATCGGGCGTCATTTGGACGTGTACAAATTTTTCAAATTTTGGTTCCCATAGACGCCAATTGATCATTGTCTGCCTTCCCAGCTGCATAAGGTTTTTCTGGTCGTGCGCCATGTCGTTTTGTTACGCACGTCTCAGGCTGGCTTTACAATTTTTTTACCAGCAATGCCCACAATGAGCCTTGTTGATTCTTTTTAGTCCCATTTTATGTGATGGCAACCATGATAGCAGATTGTGGGCGCATTCGCTGCCTGTGGCTGGGTGCATCCTATCTGCTTGGATGAATGCCTCATAAGGAGAACACATGAACAGTTTGTCGACTAGATCCTTTTCTGTTGTCGTTTTGTTGATGGTTATGTTACTTTCGGGATGCAGCAGTTTCAATGACCAGGTTAGTCAACTAGAAACAGTTGCTGACACGGCCGTAAACCTCTCTCCCCTATTTCCCCCCAACACGACCCAAAATGCCCCCACCTTCTTGTCTGAGCCGGCTGCTGCACTCGCATCCCTGAACCGATTGTTGTCCCGACCGACGTACTAGCACAAGAGCAGGTGTTTATTGGTCTGTATGAGCAGGTTAGCCCTGCCGTCGTACACATCAATGTGGGTAATGGTCAGGGATCTGGTTTTGTCTATGACCTGGCCGGGCATATTGTGACCAACAATCACGTGGTAGAAGGGGCACAGATTTTGGAGGTTCGGTTTACTGACGGACGTGCCATTCCAGCAATTCTTGTGGGTACGGACCCCTCATCAGACCTGGCTGTGCTCCGGGTTGATCCGACCGGGTTGGCACTGACGGCCGTTGAGTTGGCCGATTCCGACGCACTCAAAGTGGGCCAATTTGTAGTCGCTATTGGCAGCCCATTTGGGTTAGAAAGTAGTATGACGTTGGGCATTATTTCGGCGTTGAATCGGAGCTTCCCGGTGGGCACATTTCAGGTACCGGACATTATTCAGACCGACGCAGCAATCAATCCGGGGAACTCGGGGGGGCCGCTGCTGGATTTGCACGGCCGTGTTATTGGCGTTAATGCACGCATCGAGTCCCCCATACGCGGGTCAACCGGTATTGGTTATGCCATCCCGGCTAACATAGTACAGGCAGTGGTACCTCAGCTAATTGCTAATGGGACAGCTCAACATCCCTGGATGGGCATTTCTGGGCTGGAATTAACGGCCAGTAATGCCGGTGAGTTAGGCTTTAGCAGCGAACAGCGCGGAATTTTGGTGAGCAGTGTTGTCTCTGGCGGCCCGGCGGCCCAGGCTGGATTGCAATCGGCGAATAACAATGGCCTGGGCGGTGATGTGGTTGTGGCGATTGACAATAAACCGATTGCGACATTTGATGATTTGCTGGGCTACATTGTGCAGTACACGACCGTCGGCCAGACTGTACAGTTGGATGTATTGCGTAATGGGCAGGTATTGACGATTCCGCTGACGTTGCAGGTACGGCCGTCTGGCAGCTAAAGTTATGAGCAGGTCATAAAAAAAGCGATCCTGACAATAATCAGGATCGCTTTTTCGTTTAACGACTTTCTGACATCATCCTTTGCGACGGCTAAGCGTTACCAGGATGGTTAATGCGGTTATGGCCAGGCCGGCAGCAATAGCCACTGTCCCGGCTGTTCTTATTTTGGTGGGTTCGGCAGGTAGTAACTCGGTCAAGGGTTTCAGTTTTTGTTGAGGGGTAACGCCAAATACCACTTTGAGAATCGCTTTGTTGAGGTTGTAGGTGTTGGGCCTGCGCAAGATGGTGGCAATATCTAATGGATGCGGGCCGGGACTGACGATGTATGCCCGGCTAGAAGTAAATTGCAGCAGGTCTTCTTCGCCATGGGCACGGCCGTTGCCCGATTGTTTCACCCCGCCAAAAGGCAAATTGGGAATGGCAAAATGGGTGATGGTGTCATTGATATTCACCGAGCCGGATTCCAGTTGATGAGCAATTTGCTCAGCCCGTTTCAGGTCACGGCTCCACACCGATGCCCCCAACCCCATGTAGGAGTGGTTGGCCAGGTGAATGGCATCCGTTTCGTCTGCCACTTTCATAATGGGCATGATGGGGCCAAACGTTTCATCCTGCATCAGCTTCATGGTGTGGTCTACATTAACCATCACTGTGGGCTGCATGAACATGCCATCGCGGCGGCCACCGGCAATGATTTTTGCTCCTTTAGCCAGAGCATCTTGCAGATGGTCTTCGATGATATCAATCTGGCGCTGAAAGGTGAGCGGCCCCATATGAAAGCTGTTGTTGGTGTCGGGAGAATAGCCAATATCCAGATTACTGACTTCCTCTAACACCGCCTGGACAAATTGTTCATAGATAGGGGCAACTACATAGACACGCTCTACCGACACACAAGTCTGGCCGCTGTTGTAAAAAGCGCCCCAAACACCCCATTTGGCCGCCTGCTGAATGTCGGCGTCTTCTAACACGATCATGGGGTCTTTGCTGCCCAGTTCAAAGATGACAGGTGTCAGGTTTTCAGCAGCAGCCTGCATGATTTTCTTGCCGGTGCCTACGGAACCAGTCAGGTAGATGAGGTCAGGTTTGGACTGCACCAGAGCGGCGCCAACACGGCCGTCGCCATGCAAAAAGCGGACAAATGGGGCTAGTTCGGGAATGCGCTTGAACAGACTTTCAATAAGCACGCCTGTCGCGGCCGTTACCTCGGATGGTTTGGCAATGACTGCATTCCCAGCCAACAAGGCAGAGAAAATAGGCGGAACCAGCAAGACAAAGGGGTAGTTCCAGGGGCCGATCACGGCCACCACGCCATGTGGTTTGTGTTCTACGTAACACTGTTTGAAGATTTGCAACCCCGGGGAAATGCGGCGACGGCGCAGCCAGTGGGGGGCCTGTTTCATGTATTGGGTCATCAGATCAACGGTGACAAATATCTCAATGAGGGCGTCCTGGCGACTCTTACCGTTGTCCTGGTTCATCACGGCCGTAATCTCATCCAGTTCATCAACCAACAGGGCTTGTAGCTTGCGCAAAATGCGGATGCGCTCTTTGAGCGGTTTGGCGGCCCATACTTTGGCGGCCGCCGCCATTTCTTGCCGGGCGGCAGTTACATCGGCCTGGGTAGCGGTGGTCACTTCGCCAAATTGTGCACTGGTGGCCGGATTGATGAAGGGGAGGGTTTCAACACGGCCGTTCAGTGTTCGCCCTTTCACAGTGGTTATGCCCATGAGTTTTCTCCTCTGAGGACAATCCACAGATAGCATATCTGTGGATTACTCTACATCTTTCGTTTTAGCAGGCTGAATACAGCAATCGTTGCCAGAACCGCAACTGTACCAAAGGCGAGGGCCTTTTTCACCTGGTTGGTTTTAGCCGCCGGTTGGGGGAGGGAAGTGGGGCGGGTCAACGGCCGTACCACCTCCGCCTCCTCTTTTGCCGGAATCAAACTCATGGCCCGTTCTGCCAAAGCGGTAATAGTCAAACTGGGATTAACACCCAGATTGGCCGGAATTACCGAACCGTCCACAACATACAGGCCGGGATAATTGAACACCTCTTGATGGGTGTCCACGACCCCCGAATCCGCGTCGGCCCCAATGTTGCAACCACCCAAAATATGGGCTGTCGTGGGAATATCCAACAACAACTCCTGAATGCTGCCCATCGCCGCCCCATCAGATAGTTCCGTAAACCGCTTCACCACATATCGTCCGGCATCAATGATCGTGGGAATGGGCAAATGGCTGTCCTGTTCGGTCACTAATCCTTTGCGGCCAAGCGTAAATAGGTTACGGCCGCGCCTCAGATTCAGCCGGTTCTCCACCGTCTGCATAATCATCAAAATGGTGGTATCCCGCGACCAATCAGGCAGTACACGCGCCTTCAAAAAGTCGTATGGATTTTTGAGGCCATACACAATAAACCGCCCCATGCGCTGCCAGGCTGAGCCGCTCAAATCTACCAGTGGCACGGTCAAATTGCGGATGAATGAGGAGCCACGCGGATAGCGCACCGGTTCCACGCTAGTAACATCATTGATCCAGAAATGGGAGGTGATGGCCACACCTTCTGAATAATCCACTTGGCCCGTTCGGGCCGTAGCCCCAGAAAAGGCTTCGCTGTTGCTGCGCACATGCACACCGAGTCGGGAAGAGAGCAAGGGCAGACTTTTGGTTTCGTCCCGGCAGCGCAGCAGCAGGTTGAGAGTGCCCAGAACGCCGGCTGATACCACTACATTCCGGGCACGGATGCTGCTCTTGTGCTTGTAGACCCAGTCGGTGGTACGTTCATACACAATTTCGTAGCGGGCATCATCGGGTTGGGGGTCGTAGTACGGTCGTATATCCAACACATTCGCCTCAGCCTGCACCTGTGCCCCCCATTTTTCCGCCAGATAGAGGTAGTTCTTGTCCAGCGTATTCTTGGCATTGTGTTTGCAGCCCACCATGCAGCCACCACAATGTATACAACCGGCCCGGTCTGGCCCTTCACCATCAAAAAAGGGGTCGGCAACCACTTTGCCCGGTTCACCGAAAAAGATGCCAACCGGCGTGGGCGTAAAGGTATGTTCCCGTTTTAGCTCTTTGGCAATTTCATACAGGCGATGATCAGCCGGCCATAATTTGGGGTTTTCGGCCGTGCCCAACATCTGGTTGGCTACAGCGTAAAATGGCATCAACTCTGCTTTCCAATCGGCCAGATCACACCATTCGTTCGCTTCAAAAAACCGGTCTGGAGGTTGAATATGAGTGCTGGCATACACCAAGCTGCCACCGCCCACGCCGCTGCCATTGAGGATGACAATGTCATTCAAAAAGTTGATACCCATGATGCCAAAACAGCGGGCGGCGGGCAGCCAGAGATATTTGAATACGTTCCAGTTTGTTTTGGGGAAATCAGAAGCGGAGTAACGTTTGCCGCGCTCCAAGACCAGGACACGATAGCCTTTCTCAGAGAGCCGCATGGCGGAGACACTGCCACCAAAGCCAGAGCCAATAATCACAAAATCAAAACAATCATCCGGGGAAATAGAGGATTTGCTCATGACGTTTATCCAGTTTGTAAACAAACAACTACACCAATAACACAGTGCGTCATTTATAACACGATGCGTTATATTTTACCAATTGGAAATTTATCTCATCCGTGTTATCGTTGCACCACCACTGTAAAAACAGGAGACCCTATGAGCAAAATTATCGCCATTGCCATGCAGAAAGGGGGGGTGGGCAAAACCACCACCACGATTAACGTGGCTGCCGCTTTAGGTGAAGCGGGTTATCGTGTGCTGGCTGTAGATTTAGACCCACAAAGTAACCTGACTCAACATGCTGGTTTCAACCCGGACGAGATTTCACCCACCATCTATGATGCCCTCAAAGCAGAAGTAGATGGATTTGAAAGCGACGCGGGGGGGTGTATTTATGAGACAGACGAGGCATTTCACCTCATGCCGGCCCAGCCAGAATTGAGCCTGATTGAGATTGCCTTGATGAATACGTTGAGCCGGGAACAAGTATTGAGTACCGTGCTGAAGCCAGTTGAGAATGCGTATGATTACATTCTCATTGATTGCAATCCGTCGTTAGGTCTGCTGGTGATCAATGCCCTCACGGCCGCACACAGCGTCATCATTCCCATCCAGACTGAATATCTGGCGGCGCGTGGAGCGTTGATGATCTTGTCCACCATTGAAACGGTGCGGCGCAAGAAGCTCAATCCCAAACTGGCAATAGAGGGCATCTTGCTGACGATGGCTGACCCGCGCACTACGCTGACTCGTGATATTCAGGAGGCGGTAGGGCAACAATACGGCAATGGTGTGCATATTTTTGAGCCAGTTATCAAACGGTCGGTGCGGTTTGCGGAGAGCGCGGTAGCCGGGCAAAGTATTCTGGCGTATGAACCACGCGGTCAGGGAGCAGAAGCATACCGGCAAGTGGCCAGAGAGATTGTGAAAAGAGAGGTTGCCAGGAACAAGAAATAAGATGACGCGCAAACGGCCTAAAGTTACCCTCTCCCAACCGATAAAACCACAATCTGGCGACCTGCAAAAGCTGTTCACGGCCGTAGACGATGTGGAACAGTCCGCCGGTATGCAACTGCTGGCAATCCGGCTGGACGCCATTCAACCTGATCCAGCCCAACCCCGGCGCTCATTTCCCACTGAGAGCCTGGAAGAACTGGGCCAGAGCATTCAACAAGATGGGGTCATCCAGCCAATAGAAGTGACCGAAATCCGGCCCAATCACTACTTGATTGTGCATGGGGAGCGGCGCTGGCGAGCGGCGAAAATGGCTGGCCTGGAGACGATCCCGGCAGTAGTGCGGCGACGGGATTACGATGAAACCACCCGCTTTGTGCGCCAGTTGGTTGAGAATATCCAACGTGAAGACTTAAACGACGTAGACCGGGCCGGGGGGCTGCTCCATCTGCGGGATTTGATGCAAGATGTCCTGGAAAAGGCTCAAGAGGAGGGTGTTTCCGATGAGCAGCCCTGGGGGAATAAGATTACCTGGGCGAAGGTGGGGCAGCGGTTAGGCTACTCGCGCCAGCGGATTCACCAGTTGATCCAGTTGTTGAATTTGCCGGATGAGATCAAGGAGGATGTGCGCGACGGCCGTATCAGCGAACGTGACACCCGCATCTACCAGGGTCTTAAGCCGTCGCAACAACGCGCCCTGCACAAAGCCCGCCTGGCCGGGGATATCACAACCGACGAAGCTAAAAATGTGGCCCGAATTTTGAAAGAAAATCCAGACCTCACCGTCTACCAGACTATCCGCGATTTACGAACACCCACACCTGAATTTTCTCCCCAAAAAGATTGGGCTGAACCGGCCACATTATCGGGCGATGACGATTTTTCACAAATTGAAACCATATCAATGTCAGATGTTTTAACAGCTAATTTGGCACCTGGAACTACCCGTGTGACTAATGTCACCAGGCTGAGCTATATCCGTCAACACT
This sequence comes from uncultured Ardenticatenaceae bacterium, assembly GCA_964467705.1. Lineage (GTDB taxonomy): Bacteria > Chloroflexota > Anaerolineae > Promineifilales > Promineifilaceae > CAADGU01. The sequence goes on from CAYXUZ010000191.1 coordinate 8,445, forward strand.
TGGCCCGCATCCAGCGCGAGGGATTGCATACTGCTGAACGTCAGGAGGTCTTGCGTTTGTTACAGTTGGTTGAACAGGATGTACGGAGTCTAATCAAGGCTTTAAGTGAGGATTAACCTTCTTGTTTATGAAACCTGTAGCCCACGCCTCGCTCATTGTGGATATAGACAGGGTCGGCCGTGTTGGGTTCTAATTTTTTGCGTAAATGCCCAATAAAAATGCGGACATAATTCACGTCAAACTGGTGGAAAGAACCAGCCCAAACTTTATCGAACAGCTCTCGATGAGTAACAACTCGTGGTGATGCCTGCACCAGAACAGTTAACATTTCATACTCTTTTGGCGATAAATTCAGAAGTTCGCCATTGAGTGTCACCTGTCGCAAATCAAGGTTGATGACCAATCTGTTGTCATCATAGGCCAGACCATTTTGGGGAGAGGTTGACCATCGCAATGCATTGCGGATACGTGCCAGCAAAACATTGTTCTTGAAAGGCTTGACAATGTAATCATTCGCCCCTAATTCCAATCCACGCACGGTATCTTCATCGGTAACATGAGCGGCCGTAAGGATGATGATGGGTATGGTCATGGTTTTACGAATCTGGCGGCACACTTCCCAACCATCCACGCCAGGCATACTCAGATCAAGGATGACCAGATCGGGACGGTGTTCCATCACCAGGCGCAAGCCAATTTGCCCGTTTAAGGCTGTAAAAACCTCATAACCGTTTTCGGTCAGCAGCAACGTTAAAACCTTTAACATGTCCGGGCTGTCATCAATAACTAAAATTTTCTGTGGGCCTGACATCCACCATCTCCTTGCATCACATGCGTACTGTTTGGGCAGGTTTGTTATTGGCCTTGTTGTGATTACTTAAACCAGAAAACATTCTATTACTGTCTATGGTTGCCGATACTATACGAGCCATTATGTGACTTGGCAAGGAAAAGCTATAGGCTACTGCTCCTATCAAGCATCAGGCATTTCATGGATACGGTGTAGTCTGCGATATGGGGGTAGAAGTCCAGGTAGATGTGGCGGTTGGTGTGTTTGTCCAGGTCGGTGACGGTGTAAAGGTGGGGGTTGCTGTAGCAGTGGCAGTGGGTGTATCTGTTGGCAATGGAGGCACAGAAGCCACAGGTATCGTTTGGGTATTCACGGCCGTACTATACTCCGCCCGTGCGGATGACCAACACTCCCCGCCGTGGGGACTGGGGCAAACGATTTTCCACCAATACCCATCTGGGCTGCGACCAACGATTTCCACCTGTTCACCCGCCTCTAGTGCGGTCAGGACGGGGTATTGGGTGCTGGGGCCACGCCGTACATATAGACCAACTTTAGCCGTCATTATTGCGGGCATCACGGCCGTTCCCCCTATTGATGGTGTGGCTGTAACTTCTTCGTCCAGAGAGAATATGATGGGGGCAGGTACAGCCGTGTACGTTGTAAAGGGCGGTAGGGTAGGGGGGGCCGGTTGGGCGACGGCCGTGCCCACCTCGGTCAGGCGGCAGGCCAACCCCGAAAACAGGGCCAGGATTATCAAAATGGTCAATGGGTAATTTTTGGTTAGCTTGTTCATGATCCCTCCTGATACAGATAACTTTTGTTTCTGTCAGTATGGGAAAAAGCGAGAGACGGATCAACTACGACGGCCGTGTGAATGCCCCACGTTCTGCCGATTGCCTGTTTTGACAGCCGTCATAGAATTGGGGAGATGGTAGACATCCGATTTCTCCAAGAAATCGGATGTCTGGAACGAAGGCTTACAGCATGACAATTCCAGGCAAGACAACGGAAACAGGCACACAACAATATGTAGCACGGTTTGGCAACCTCACCTATGTGCCATTTGGCGTCACGGGCTGGCACGTCAGCCAGGCCGGATTTGGCAGCTACCGGGTGGACAAAGACAACGGCTACCACGAGCAAGCCCTCCGCTTTGCCTTGCAAAATGGGATTAACCTGATTGACGCCAGCAGCAATTACACCGATGGCAATTCGGAGCGGCTTATTGGCCGCGTGCTGGGCGAACTGCTGGACAGCGGCGAACTCAAGCGGCAGGAAGTGGTCGTTGTTTCCAAAGCGGGTTATTTGCAGGGATTCAATTATGCCCTGGCCGAACAGCGCAAACGAGAGGGACGGCCATTCCCCAATCTGATCAAATATACTGAAGGGCTAGATCACTGCATTCACCCTGAATTCCTGGCCGACCAACTAACACGCAGCCTGGAACGTCTCAGCTTGGAAACGTTGGATGTTTACCTGCTGCACAACCCGGAGTATTACCTGATGTGGGCCAAACGCGCCCACCTGACCCGCGAACAGGCACACGAGGAGTATTACCGACGGATTCAACAGGCGTTTGGGCATCTGGAACAGGAGGTGGATGACGGCCGTATCCAATGCTATGGCGTCAGTTCCAACACTTTTCCCGAACCGGAAGGGCATTACACCTTCACCTCGCTGGCCCGCCTGTGGCAAATAGCCAGCGAGATCAGCTCAGAACACCACTTTCAGGTCATACAAGCGCCAATGAACCTGTTTGAAACCGGGTTGGCCTGTGAACCCAACCAGCCAGGACAAAAGACAACATTACAGTTCGCCCACCACCATCAAGTGGCGGTCTTGATCAACCGGCCACTCAACGCCTTTCACCAAGATGCCCTGACACGCCTGGCCCCTGTACACATGCCTGACTTTCCTGCACCACCCGAAGAGGTGTCAACCGGGGTTGACACTTTACAGCATTTAGAGCGGCAATTTCAGCAACAACTACTGCCAGTTCTACCCGCAAATGAGGACGCCAAAGTCTATTTGCGGGACCATCTGGCGCTGGGATTGATGCTGGACGGCCGTTGGGCAGGTTTTGGCACATATCAGAACTGGCTGGATTTGCGTGCCCAATTCCTGCTGCCCCGCACCCAAACGGCCGTAGAAATCTTCTCTACCCTGGAAAATTTGCCCGCAGACGCCCTGAACTGGCTGGATGAGTACGTTGATGTCGCCAACAACACATTCTCGGCCATAACCGCCTATTATCAGGAACAGGCCGCCCGACGCGCCGAACTTATCCAACAGGCCGCCCACGCCGCCGACTCTGACTGGGCTGCACAAACGTTGAGCCAGACGGCCGTGCGCGCTCTGCGCTCGACAACCGGCGTCACCAGCGTTCTGGTAGGTATGCGTCGCCAGGATTATGTGCAAGATGTGTTGGCAGATTTGCAAAACCCCGTCCCGGCAGCTGACCGCCGGGAAAGCTGGCAGCAAATGAATCGGTGGCTGAATTCCTGATCAACCGGGCAGCACTTCCCGGTATAAATGCCAGGAACCCTCTTTCTGCTGCTGCCCTTTGGGGGCGCGGTCATAATAGATGTCATAAACACGGCCGTCGGCCACCTGAACCCGGAAGTAAAAACGCCCCACGCCCCAAGACCCTCGTTTGGCAGCCTTGGCCAGATTGGCCGGCCGCATATTCACGCTCATTCGCCCCCGACGGCCGTAATCCCTCCACTCCTGCACTACCGCCACAATACCATACGTCTCCTCCTGCCACACAAAACGGTCAGGACAAGGCGGCGTCTTGCTAAACAGCGGTGGGTGGTCAAATTCCACCAGAATTGGTTCACCAATAAAATGAGTTTGTTCGTCCATGGGATTCGGATCCTCCCTTATGGCGTCCAGGCCAGCGAATCGGTAAATGCCCCCTCCAGCCATTTGGTGACATCCGATCCATCGGCAACCATCTCATAAATACCATCCTGGCTGGCAAAGGCAAAGATCGGGTCGTTGGTGGGGGTAAAACGGCCGTACAACC
>CAYXUZ010000192.1:0-12133 GCA_964467705.1 uncultured Ardenticatenaceae bacterium
TACCTCGTGATAAAACTGTTCGTTCAGGTCTAAGCCAGGTGTAAATTCGGTCATCTTTGTAATCCACGATGCGTGACCCATGATCCTCTCACAGCTCACTGTTGACTGCTTACTGCTCACCGCTTACTGCTCACCGCTCACGGCCATCCGGTCAATACGGCCGTGCCGCTGCTCCACATCCGCCAGGGTTTGCCAGAGTTGTTGGAAGGCAGCGTAGGTGGCAGCGGCATAGGGGCCGGGTTGTTCGTCGAAGGGGGTCACGGCCGTGTACTTTTCCACAAATTCAGGCGACAGTTCCATCTGGTCAGTGGGGCCAACGCCCATGGGGATGAAGGGGAGATTGGCCTGGGCGTACAGGGGGGCGGCGACGGCCGTAGTCTCCGGCAGCCAATGACCCAACACGGCCACCACGGCGGGATCGGCGGCTAAAGATTGGGCCGTTTGCCGGGCCAAGTCCGGGTCGCCAGAATCATCCAGCGCCACCAGCGCCACCCGATAGCCGCCAATACCACCCGCCTGGTTGATCTCCCGCACCGCCAGCCGGGCACTGTAGATCACATCATACCCAACTGCCCGCTCCGCCCCCTCAAACGGAGCCACCAGGCCGATTTTGATGACGGGGTCAACGGAGGTGCAGGCGCTTAAAAGAAGAAGGAGAAGAAACGCAATTGAGTTATTGAGTAATTGGGTAATTGGATAGCGCCAGGAATTAATTACCCAATTACCATTACCGGCAATTTTCCACATTCACCAGATGCTCCTCATAGGTCACGCTGAAAACGTGGCTGCCGGGGGCCATGCCATCACAGGAAGCCACAAAAAAGATGAAATCGCTGGCCGTCGGATTGGCTACTGCCTGCAAAGAACTGAGGCTGGGGCTGGCAATGGGGCCGGGCGGCAGACCACTGTACACATAGCTGTTGTAGGGGGAATCGAACTGCAAATCATCCAGGAAAAGGGGCGTTTTCCACCAGGTCTGGCTGTCCGGCTGGTAGCCGAGGGCATATTGCACCGTCGGGTCGGCTTGCAACAGGGTATCGGTGCGCAACCGGTTCAGGAAGACACCGGCGATGAGCGGCCGTTCGTCGGCAATCACCGCCTCGCGCTGCACAATGGAGGCCAGCGTCACTGCTTCGCGCAGGCTTAAGCCCTGTGTGCCATATGCCTGGCGCATCTCCGGCGTCACTCGTTCGCCAAAGTTAGTCAGCATCAGGTCAACCAGATAGGCGGCGTCCGCATCCAGCGGGATGCGGTAGGTGTCGGGGAAGAGAAAACCTTCCAGCGAAGCGTCCGGCGGCAGGGAGGAGAGAAAGTCGTAGCGGCTGAGGTCAAAGGGGGTCTGGCGTTGGGCGATGGCCTGGAATTCGTCGGCGTCAATGTTGGCCGGTTGAAGCTGGCGCAGGGAGTCGGCCATCTCTTCCAGCCGCCAGCCTTCAATGAAGCGCAAGGTGATTTCCCGCGCGCGCGCGTCCGTCAGCGCCGCCGCCAATTCGGGCAGGGGCCAGGTGGGATCGAGCAAAAAATCGCCCGCTTCCAGTCGGGAATCGAGGTCAAAGTAGTGCAGGTAGTTGAGGAAGAGTTCGGAATCGGAGACAAGGCCAACGGCCGTCAGGTTCAACACAATCTCATTCGCCGTTTGACCGGGGGTGATGGTGAAGGGTACGGCCGTGACGCCCGTCCCGGCCGGCCCTTGCAACTGCTCCGCCCGCGATGCCAGGTAGGTCTGCAAATAGAGTCGTTCGGCCGGATTGAGATGTGCGCCACCCCCTTCCAGGCGCACCTCACCCTGCCCGCTGTTCAACCAGCGGGCATACAACACCAGCGATGCCGTGAGACAGGCCACCACTACAATCAGCAGTAGCCCTCCTCGGAAAATCCACGCGGCCGTCTTGTTACATCCACTTTTTTCTTTAAAGGGGTCTTGGCGTATGGGCTTCTTGTCTATCATTTGGTCATTAGGAGATTAGAGATTGAGCGGTTGTTACCATCACCTTCTCACCTTGTCACCCCTTCACCTTGTCACGAATGAGCGTCCAGGTAACTTTGCAAAATAAAGGCGGCGGCGACGGCATCTACCCGTTCTTTGGCTTTTTTGCCGCGTTTGCCGCGCAACGACAGGCTTTCTTCGGCCTGCACGGAAGTGAAGCTCTCGTCCCAGAACTCGATGGGGATAGTTGTGGTCTGGCTGAAAGCGGCCGTATAGTCGCGTATCCAGGTGGCTATCTCACTGTCTGAGCCGTCGCTGCGGGTGGGCAACCCCACCACCAGCAGCGCCACCTCTTGCTCGGCGATGATATGGCGGTAGCGGGCAAAGTCCTCCTGGCGTGATTGCCGCTGGATGACGCCATAGGAACCGGCAATGGTGCGGGTGGCGTCGCTGATGGCAATGCCAATCCGTTTGCTACCCACATCCAGCGCCATTACCCGCCCCTTTTTCTCAAAACTGTGTTCTTCCATATGCGCAAGAGTACAACGAATCAGGAAAGTTGTCATTCCGAATGAACTCTTTGGAATGAGGAATCCTGACGCATCATGCCCGCCTCTGATATACTCCTTTGTATGATTGACCACAGCAGACAAATCCATTTGCGGGAACTGCCGGGAATTGACCGGCTGCTGCAAATGCCAGAAACGGCCGTTCTCCTCACCACCTACGGCCGTACCCTCACGGTTGAGGCCCTGCGCCATACTCTGGAAGAGAGGCGGGCGGGCATCTTGCAGGGAACGCTCACGGCCGTACCCCCTCCTGTTCACTTTGTCCAAGCCGCCACCGACTGGCTGGCCAATCTGCTTACCCCCAGCCTGCGCCCCGTCATCAACGCCACCGGCGTCATCGTGCATACTAACCTGGGACGCGCCCCGCTCAGCCAGGCTGCTCGCCAGGCCATAGAAGCGGCCGCACACGGTTACAGCACCCTGGAATATGACCTGGCCACCGGTGAGCGCGGCTCACGCCATGCCCACGCCACCCAACTATTGCCCCGCCTTACCGGAGCTGAAAGTTCACTGGTGGTCAACAATAATGCCGCCGCCGTTTTGCTGATGCTCACCGCCTTGTGTCACGGCCGTCAGGTCATCATCAGCCGGGGCCAGTTAGTGGAAATTGGCGGTGGTTTCCGTATTCCTGACGTCATGGCGCAATCCGGGGCTAACCTGGTGGAAGTAGGCGCCACCAATCGCACCCATCTACGAGACTATGCCCGTGCCATCAATGAGCAAACGGCAGCTATACTGGTGGCGCACCACTCCAATTACAAAATCGTCGGCTTTACCAGCGAACCCTCATTAGCTGAGCTGGCCGCGCTGGCGCATACCCACCACCTGCCGCTGTTATTTGACCAGGGCAGCGGCGCCCTGCTAAACACCACCCCCTTTGGCCTTGACCCGGAACCCACCGTGCCAGATGGTATTCGGGCCGGTTGTGATCTCGTTGCCTTTAGCGGCGACAAGCTGCTGGGCGGCCCACAGGCGGGCATCCTGGTCGGACGAACCGATTTGATCGCCCGCTGCCAGCAGCATCCGTTGGCGCGGGCAGTGCGCGCTGACAAGCTGTGCCTGGCCGGCTTAGCGGCTACATTAACACATTATGCACAGGACGAGGCACTCACGGCCGTACCCGTCTGGCGCATGATCAGCATGTCATTAGCGGAAGTTACGGCCGTTGCGCAAGATTGGGCCACCTGCTTACAGACACAGGGGATCATAGTCGAATTGGTCGAGGGAAACTCCACCGTAGGCGGCGGCAGTCTGCCCGGAACCAGCCTGCCCACCTGTCTGCTTGCCCCAGCCACAACCAATCCCGATGCCCTGGCAACCCGGTTGCGAGCAGAAACCATTCCCGTGATTGGGCGGATTCAAGACGGCCGTTACCTGCTAGACCCGCGCACTGTTTTGCCCGAACAGGTTGATAAGTTGATGCAATCATTGGTAAACTGTGTAAGACCCTGAGGGTTTTCTGAAACCTTCAGGGTTTTTAAGATATGTTTACACGAATTTTAGCCATTGAAACATCCTGTGATGAAACGGCCGCCGCTGTTGTGGAAAACGGCCGTATCATTCTCAGCAACATCATCGCCAGCCAGGTAGATTTGCACGCGCAGTACGGCGGCGTCTTTCCAGAGGTGGCCTCGCGCCGCCACATCGAAGTCATTCACACCATCGTCAACCAGGCGTTAGAAACGGCCCACCTGGGATTGGACGATGTGGATTGCATCGCTGTGACACAGGGGCCTGGGCTGGTGGGATCCCTGCTGGTGGGGGTGAATATGGCTAAAGGGTTAGCGTTAGCCCGTCAAAAACCATTATTGGGCATTAACCACATCGAGGGGCACATTTACTCGCTATGGCTTACGGAGGAGGCCGAGAATTTTACTTTTCCCATTCTCAATCTGGTAGTCAGCGGCGGACATACGGAACTGTATCTCATGGCAGGGCACGGCCGTTACCAACATTTAGGTGGGACCTTAGACGATGCTGCCGGTGAAGCATTTGATAAGGTTGGCCGCCTCTTAGGGTTGCCCTTCCCTGGTGGCCCGGCCATAGACCGTGCCGCCCACAGCGGCAATTCACAAGCATACAAGTTTCCACGTGGCGTTATGGAGGATGGTTTTAATTTTAGTTTTAGCGGGTTGAAGACGGCCGTGATGCGCCAGGTTCAACCGACAACCAGCCGCCACTTTGTGCCTGACCTGGCAGCCAGCTTTCAGGCGGCCGTGGTAGATGCGCTGGTCACTAAGACGGAACGAGCCGCGCAGGCCTATGGGGTCACGGCCGTACATCTGGCTGGTGGCGTCTCGGCCAACAGCGCCTTGCGGCAAACTATGAGAGAGCGCCTGACGGTGCCCGTGCGCTTTCCACCACCCATTCTGTGTACGGACAACGCGGCCATGATTGCCGCTGCTGCCCATTGGCATTTTCTTGCCGGGCAGCAGCATACCCTTGATCTGGATGTGATTCCCAGCCTGCAATTGGTATAATAACCTACGCAGCACATCAATCATTGAGACTGACCACCCATCGTAGTGGCACAAATGTATGATTCATTCACCCGAAATGCCCGACCTCTCAGGATTTGAAACCGGAAGCGATGGCGTCTCCTCTCTAACGCAAACCATTGCCAATGTCTTGCGGCATATTGAAAAAGATGGTCTGGATATTGACCGGGTGATTGATGCTGTGGTGGAAACGGCCGTGCGCCACTTCGAGGCTTACGATGGCAGCCTCATCGTCATCAATGAAGCCCAACAAATCGAACATACCTGCTATTACCAGGATGAACCACATCGCCAGACACCAGACGTTTTCTTGCAGGACATACTACGAGACGGCGTGGCTGGTTGGGTCATTCGCAAACGGCGTCCTTACCTGGTAATAGACATTAACACTGATAAACAATGGCTCAAACGGCCTGACTTACCCCCAGATAACTCGCCGCGATCAGCTCTGTGCGTTCCTTTGCTCACACGTGGCCGGGTAGTAGGGGTATTAACCCTGCACCGCCAAAACCACCCCCCTTTCAACCAGGAAGATGTAGACCTGCTGGTAAATTTTGCCGCCGAAGCCGCCAGTCATATTGAAAACGCCCGCTTGTTTGCCGCTTCCCAAAGGCAGTTACAAATTGCCGCTTTGCTCAATGAAGCCAGCCGGGCTATCAATTCTTCCCTTGACCTCACCGAAATTATGAAATCTTTGCTGCTGCAAATGAATGAATTTCTAAATGCAGAAGCAGTCTCCATTGCCCTGGTAGATGAACAAACCAAAGATCTGGTTTACCAGATTGCCGCCGGGATCGGTGAAAATGAAATTCGCGGTTTGCGCGTCCCCTCAAACCAGGGCGTGTCCGGTTGGGTGATGGAGCATTGCCAGCCAGTGTTGATTTCAGACACCAGCCGTGACCCGCGCTTCCAGCCCGCCCTGGGAGATAAACGCACCGGCTACCCTACCCGCGCCATGATTTGTGCGCCCATTCAGTACAAGGGTGATGTATTAGGTACCATCCAGGCCATCAACCCTTCGGAAGGCTCCTTTATGGAGCAAGACCTGGATTTGCTGATGAATCTGGCCAATATCGCCAGCACAGCTATTGCCAACGCCAAACAGTTTGCCCGCACTCAGGCAGCCGAGGCACAATATGCCAGCTTGTTCCAGGACACCATCAATCCTATTATCCTGACTGATCTGGAAGGGCACATTACCCAGGTAAACCGGCGCGCCACGCAGTTGTTGCGTTGTTCACGGGAAGAGTTGGTAGGAAAACATATCAGCCAACTGCATGAACCCGGTGCAGAATTGCTCAGAGCCAGCGCCGTTCAAAGTGATGCGGTCAAGGTTTTTACCAGCAAAATTGTGACACAGGATGGGCAGGTGCTTTCGGTGGAGGTCTATGCCCGGCGTACTTTGTTTGAGCAAAGTGAAATTTTGCAGTGGATTTTTCATGATATTTCCAAACATGTGGAATTGGAAGAGATGCGCCGTGATTTAACGGCGATGTTGTTCCATGATTTGCAAAGCCCATTGGGGAATGTGATTTCCAGTTTGGAACTGCTGTCCTACGAAATCCCGCCCATGGACCCCAGTTCGCCGTTGTTGTATATGTTGGATATTGCCAAGCGCAGCAGTGAACGGCTGCAAACTTTGGTGCGATCTTTGTTGGATATTAACCGGTTGGAAGCAGGCAATCCCATCATGGAGCGGACGCTGGTGGATATTTATGATCTGGTGGATGAGGTGCGGGAAATTGAACGGCCGAACTTTGAGCAACGCCGGGTGCAGTTTATTGAGGAACTGGCGCCGGCGCTGCCTGACCTTTATATGGAAGAGGATATGGTTCGCCGGGTGCTGATTAATCTGGTGGGGAATGCGCTGAAATACAGTATGGAAGGACAGCAAATCACGGTGGCAGCTGAGTTGACTGAGGATCAGGGAGGGGTTCTCTTTTCAGTCAGTGATCAGGGGATGGGTATTCCGGTGGAGTTCCGACAATCTATTTTTGAGAAGTTTGAGCGCGTGAGGCACAGAGGCGCTGATTCCAAAGGGTTGGGCCTGGGATTGGCGTTTTGTCGGCTGGCGGTGGAGGCGCACAACGGCCGTATCTGGGTAGAAGATGCACCCGGCGGTGGAGCGCGTTTCCGGTTTACAATTCCATTTAAGGCGCCTGATTCTGGTTTGAAGTCGTGATATGACTTTTCGCATGGGGCTAAATTAGCCACTCCTGTCCTTTTGTGTTGTAATCTCTGGCGTGTGCCTATGACTACCAAACGTTTGTATTATGAAGATGCCTATACCACGCGCTTTAAGGCGCGGATTGTGGAGCGGCTGCGCGTGAACAGGGGCACGGCCGTCGCCACCGCCATTGTGCTGGACAAAAGCTATTTTTACCCCACCTCCGGCGGGCAGCCCTTTGACAAAGGGTTCATCAACGAGGTACCTGTTTTGGATGTCACCTTACGGGAAGCAGATGGCGCAATTTTGCATTGGATTAGCGAAGGGGACATCTGGTCAGATGATATTGTGGCCGACATTGATTGGGCGCGCCGATTTGATCATATGCAGCAGCACACCGGGCAGCATATTTTGTCGCAGGCATTTATCCGGGTAGCCGAAGCGGAGACGGTGAGTTTTCACCTGAGTGATGAGACGGTGACGATTGATCTGGAAGCAACGGCCGTGCAGCCCGAACACATCGAACAGGCCGAATATCTGGCAAACCAGGTGGTGTGGCAAAACCGCCCCGTACACATCCGGGCCGTGACGGCCGAGGAAGCTGAACAGTTACCCTTGCGCAAAATTCCCACCGGGCGCGACGGCCGTTTGCGTCTGATTGAGATTGAGGATTTTGACATCACTGCCTGTGGCGGCACACACGTCAACGCCACCGGTGAAGTGGGTTTGATTAAAATTGTGAAGTTGGGGCGGGTGGGCACTAATGTGCGTGTGGAATTTTGCTGTGGGCGGCGTGCCTTGCAAGATTACCGGCAGAAGAATAGCGTGATGAATCGGTTGACGGCCGTGTTGACTACCGGTGCAAATGAAGTGGTAGATTCAGTTACCCGATTACAGGAAGAAGTGAAAGAAGCCCGCCGGCAGATCAAACGCCAGCAAACCAGCCTCATTCAACTGGAAGCCGACAACCTGCTGGCCCAAAGCAAGAAGAAAAACGCCACTACCATTGTTACCCGTGTTTACAGTGACACGGAAAGCGATGCCGGACATCTGCGCACCCTCTCCACCCGGCTAACCAAAGAGGGCAATGTTGTCGCCTTATTGGGGTTGGCCGGTGAAAAATGTCTGCTCATTTTCAGCCGCTCCAAAGAAGCGCCTGGGGAAATGAACCAACTCATCAAGCCTGCCTTGCAGATGTTAGGCTCAGCGTCCGGTGGGGGCACGGCGGAGATGGCGCAGGGTGGCGGCGTCAACGCCAATGTGGAACGAGTGGAGCAGGCGGTGGCGCGTGCGGAAAGGTTGCTTCTGGGCCAGTTATGACCAAGCCAGGAAATTGGGCAATTCACTCAATTTCCCAGTTACTCAATTACTCAATTACCCCCTCCTCATGGAACAAATAGCCGAAAACGTTTACGTTGAAACTACATATGAAGGCGTGAATGTAGGCGCGGTGATGACCAGCCAGGGTATTATCGCGATTGATGCCCCCACCTATCCGCGCCAGGCGCGGGATTGGGCCATGCGTTTACAAACGCTTTCGCCCCGTCCTGTTATTTATACCATCCTCACAGATTATCACAGTGACCGCGTCTTGAATGCCCGGTGGCTGAATGCTCCGATCATCGCGCACCAGGTAACGGCCGAAAAGTTAGCCAGTTACGACAGACGTTACCCAACCAATTTGCTGGAAAATATGGTGGCCCGCAACCCTTACCGTAGTCGAGAATTGGGGAGTGCTGTGGTGGAAAAAGCGACCATGGTCTTCAGCCATTCGTTTCATTTGTACAAAGGGGGGGTGCATCTTCAGTTATTGGCGGCGCCAGGGCCAACCTCAGGCAATATATGGGTATATCTATCGGGGAAGAATGTTTTATTCACCGGTGATACGGTAACTGTTGGCAGACATCCTTTGTTGCTGGAACCTACCAGTTATCAGTGGCTGGTAACTTTGGCTCGCCTGACTAATTGGCCGAATGGCTTGCCCATCATTGTGTCGGGACGGGGAAAAAGTCAGATAGAAGATGACCTGACGCCTATCCGCAACTATTTGCAGCAAATGCGAGAGCGGGTTATGAGCCATATGATGGCAGGGAAAACGCGCGAGGACACGGCCGTGTATATTTCCGAATTTTTAGATATGTTCCCCACAAACGAACTTCCTCTGGAATGGCTGCGACAACAGATTAAATGCAGTTTGGATCATATTTATGATGAGATACAATTGGCGGGAAGAACTTTAGAAGATATTTCGTAACGTAACAACCCTTTCATCAACAAGTAACCGCTCGTAAATAATTGATTCTCTGTCGGAAATTGGAAACCAGAGATGGGAGAGCAGCAACATTTTACTCTCCGGTTGCTGATTTCTGTTTATTTCGGTAATTTTTGTTTTTGATAGTTGAGGAAGAAGGTGAGGAGAATGCAGGCAGCCACCCATGCCCTACAGGTAGTTCCTTTTTTTGCCAATCTGAACCCCGAAGAAGTGGAGGAGCTTTCCCGATTGTTGGTGATGCGCCGCTTTAGCGCCGGGCAAATTGTGTTCCATCATGGCGATCCAGGTGGATTGCTATACATTGTCAGTAAAGGTCGGGTCAAGATTACGCACTCGACGCCGGATGGTCAGGAGGCGATGCTGGCGATTGTGGGCGTGGGCGATTTTTTTGGCGAATTGGCGCTGTTGGATGATTCGCCCCGGTCGGCGACGGCCGAAGCATTGGAAACGACGGAAACGTTGACGCTGCACCGCGAGGATTTTATGCGCTTCATTCAGGCGAACCCACATTTTGCCCTCCATGTGCTGCAAACGATGGCCCGGCGCATTCGCCGCCTGAATAATCAGGTGAGCGACATTTTCTTCCTGGATTTACCGGCGCGGCTGGCACGGCAGTTGTTGGAGTTGGCGGATGAACACGGCCGTACCACCCCCGAAGGCATCACCATTCAAATTGCCCTGACGCAAACGGACCTGGCGGAAATGACGGGCGCCACCCGCGTCAGCATCAATAAGGCGTTGGGGCGTTTCCGGCGGGCGGGCTGGGTGAAGGTGAGCGGCCGTAAATTCACCATTGTCAAACGCCAGGAACTCGTCAACCTGATCCAACTCTCCGGCGGCACTATCTGATACGTTTTTTCGTGCGGATTTACGGCCGTTAGGCCGTTATCGGGAGAACATTTTCTTGCCGGTTTTTTTCTTATTGCTGCCAGGTAAACAACCCGGTAGAGGGGAATATCCTGCCGGTTAAGGCCGGGTAATCACCCCAAAATCAACCGTTGTTCTCCTGAAATTGCAGGGTATCATTCTTGATAAAGAAATACCCTGCAATCGGTGCAGGGTAATAAATAGTTAGGGCGGCTTATGTAAAGTTGTATTGTGCCGAACATGAAAAATCTTGATAAATTAAGGCCGTCCTACAAACCAAAACGCCGCCCTAACAACAGCCTAAAGCTGACGCGCCAAAGGAAACGAGCGCGCAGCTTAAGCAACTGAACGGCGGACATGTAGCAAAATATTGAGTGCAAATATAAATGGACACTGAAATAGTAGAAGAAGGAAGAGTAACAATAAGTAGTAACTTTAGATTATCTGCAAAAATCAAAAAAGAAGTTGCGACCCTAAGCGGTTATAAGTGCTCATTTCCTAGTTGTGAACAAAATCTCTTGATAGATGGTGAATCATTCATTGGTCAAATTGCTGCTATAGAAGCTGTTAATTCATTTGGGCCAAGACACAACTCCTCTAGAAAACAGGCTGACCTGTTCGGAATAGATAACTATCTTCTACTATGTCCAAACCATCATGTAATCGTTGATAGAAAACCAGAAGTTTACACTGTCGAATGGCTTAGAAAAGCAAGAGAAGATCACTTAGAGAAGATTGCGTCAATTTTATCTTCGTCGAATGAGCCAGCAACAATCAAGCTAGATGATCAAGTCGAAATATCTTTAGAGCAGGCAATTGATGCATGGCAAGACAATTGTGAAAATTCATCTGAAGAGTTCTGGCAGGTTCTGTTTCAAAAGTGCCCTGCCATATTGTCGCAAATATTTCCCCAAAGCATGTTTCAACTAGGCAGCAAATGCTATGTTGGTGGCAAATCTATCAATAATTCTGGCGGGAATATTGTCGATTTTATCTACGCCAGCAAGCTAACAGGAAATGTTGTTTTGGTCGAAATAAAAACCCCAAAAACTAAACTGTTAGGCAAAAAGTATAGAAACAATGTCTACTCAATTAGTGAAGATTTGTCAGGCTCTGTGATACAAGCACTCAACTATAAAGACCAGTTGATGAAGGAGTATTATAAGCTCAGTGAGAACGACAACGACTTTAATGCATTCAATCCAAAGTGCCTGGTGATAGCTGGTAATTTGGGGTCTCAACTAAAGAACAGAACCCAATATAAGTCTTTCGAATTGTTTAGAAATTGCACCACAAATGTCGAAGTTATCACTTATGATGAACTATTTCAAAGATCACAAGACATTTTGGATATTGTCAAATAATCTTCGCCCGAATAGAGATTTGTTAAATGCCGCCTAACAGGGCTAGCACCTGACCTGCGTCAGGTGAAGCAGGCGTTAGTTTTTTGGTAGATAGTGAAGGCTCACGGCCGTACCCCCTCCCCTTTCCTTGTCCCACCAACCAAATATCCAAACCTGGCCCGCAGGGGCGAGACGGCGCGGGACAACCTGCCCCGTTTTGACCAGATTTTGCCGCGCCATCCCGCCCTTACGACTTAATCACCGTGATCATGGGCACGGCCGTCTCGCCGGACGTCCATGCATCGTGCATCCGATCACGGCGACCTCGCCGAGTGTTCATGCACCGTGCATCTGCTCGCAGCGACCTCGCCGGACGTTCATGCACCGTGCATCCGGTCACGGCGACCTCGCCGAACGTTCATGCATCGTGCATCTGGTCACGGTGGTCTCGCCGGGCGTCCATGCACCGTGCATCCGGTCACGGTGGTCT
>CAYXUZ010000193.1:0-12113 GCA_964467705.1 uncultured Ardenticatenaceae bacterium
TCGACGGGCGACCCCAAAGGGATTATGCACACCCACCGCAGTGCCTTGAGTTTTGCGGAGCGGGCGGCGGAGACGTATGGGCTGACAGGGCAGGATATTCTGAGCAATCATGCCCCGATGCACTTTGATTTGTCTACGTTTGATTTTTTTGCCGGGGCGTTGGTGGGAGCGACGACGGTCATTATCCCGGAAGCGTTGACCAAGTTTCCGGCGAATTTGACACGTCTGATTGAGTCGGAGCGGATTTCGGTGTGGTACTCGGTGCCGTATGCGCTGATTCAAATGTTGACGCATGGCAATCTGGATAAACATGACCTGAGTTCGCTGCGCTGGCTGTTGTTTGCGGGTGAGGTTTTCCCGACGAAACATTTGCGGGCGCTGATGATGCGGCTGCCGGAGGTGCTGTTTAGCAATTTGTATGGGCCGACGGAGACGAATGTATGTACGTTTTATCATGTCACGGCCGTACCCCCCGACACCGACGAACCGATCCCCATTGGCGCGGTCTGTGCCAATGATGAAGGGCTGATTGTAGATGGCGACAACCTGCCGGTCACGCCCGGTGAAGTGGGTGAACTGCTCATTCGCGGCGGCACGGTGATGCGTGGTTATTGGGGGCGGCCGGATTTGAATGACAAAGGTTTTTACCGGCGGCCGGTTTTTGGCGAGGCGTATGAAGATATTTATTACCGCACGGGTGACCTGGTGCAGGAATTACCCGATGGCAATTTGAAGTATTTGGGGCGGAAAGATCGCCAAATTAAGACACGTGGTTATCGCGTGGAGTTGGATGAAATTGAAGTGGCGTTGCTGTCGTATGCGGGGGTGGAGGAAGCGGCCGTGTACCCGATGCCGGATGGTGCGGGCAGTAATTTGATTGAAGCGGCCGTAACGGCCAAAGACGGCGTTGTGTTAGAGGTGGCGGCGTTGGTGGAGCATATTTCGGCCAAGTTGCCGCCGTATGCGGTGCCAGAGAAAATATGGACGCTGGATAGTTTTCCGCGCACTTCCACAGGTAAAATTAACCGGCGTGAACTGCAAGCGTGGGCAGTCACGGCCGTACAAAATCAAAATTAAGAGGCAAAAAGAGATGAATGACGTGATTATTGTTGGTGGTGGCCCGGCGGGTTCGGCCATGGGCAGTTACCTTTCCAAAGCGGGCATCCAGAATGTGATCCTGGAAAAAGCCAATCATCCCCGCCCGCATGTGGGCGAATCTATGGTGACATCTTCGACCCGCGTGTTCAAGGAACTCGATTTCTTGAAGGTGCTGGAAGCCGAAGGATTTGTGCATAAATATGGCGCTTCCTGGCACGCCCCAAACGGCACCGAATTCGCCATTGAATTCGGTGAATTCCCGCAGGAAGGGATTGACCAGGATTACACTTACCATGTGGATCGCGCCAAACTGGACATGCTGCTGCTGAAACATGCCGAAAGCCTGGGTTCAAAGGTGTACCAGGGTGTTCATGTGAGCAAGGTGTTGTTTGAAGGCGACCGGGCGGTGGGGGTGCGTGCCAATATCGCCGGGCAAGATGTGGACATCCCGGCGCGCATGGTGGTGGATGCCACCGGCCGTAATACGTTGATCGGCAATCAGTTGAAGCTGAAGGTCAAAGACCCGATTTTTAACCAATATGCGGTTCATGCCTGGTTTGAAAATGTGGATCGGGGCGAAGTGGAACGCACAGAGGATTTTATCCACATTTACTTCTTACCAATTGAGCGGGGCTGGGTTTGGCAGATTCCGATTAATAATGAGATTACCTCGATGGGGGTGGTGGCGGATCGTAATGTTTTCCGTGATTTCAGCAAAGACCCGGAAGGCTTTTTCTGGACGCACATCAACTCTAATCCTGATCTGGCACGGGCGATGACCCCGGCGCGGCAGATCAATGAGTTTAAGAGCGAAGGGGATTACAGCTACAGCTTGAGCAAGTTTGTGGGTAATAGTTACCTGTGTATTGGTGACGCCGCCCGATTTGTAGACCCCATCTTTTCTTCCGGGGTGAGCGTGGCGCTTTACAGTGCCAAGTATGCTTCGGAGCGGATTGTGAACGCATTTGAGACGGGTGATTTTAGCGAAGAAAATCTGGCGCCCTACGAAACGAAGGTGCGTGGTGGTGTGGGCGTGTGGTATGAATTTATTCGCCTGTATTACAAACTGCTGCCGCTCTTCACCCACTTTATCCAGTCGAAGACGCATCGCATTGAAGTGCTGCGCCTCCTTCAAGGTGAGGTGTATGATCGGGGGCAGGTGCCGGTACTGGACGCCATGCGCACTTATATTGAAAAGGTGGAAAAATCAGAGAATCACCTGTTACGGGCGCAATTGACGAGTATTCCGATTGATTAAGTGGTGATGGATGAGGGGAGGGATACGGCCGTAACCTTTGTTTAGCCTGACCCGGTAACTAACGCCGGGTCAGGAACACCTATATATCTTTCAAGCTAACAATGCAGGTATTTTCATGATCAGACGCTTATTATTGCTCAACGGCGTGGCCATCGTCGGCGTCATCTTGTTTCATGCGGCCGGCTGGAGTTTTACCTCTCTGATTTTTTGGGCGGATCGATACGGCGCTGTGCCGGCCGAGCAGGTAGGGTCACTTTTTTATTACTTTTTGCGCTTTATTGAACAAATTGTGGTCTTTTGTATTTCGGCGTTTTTGTTTGTGTCCGGCTTTTTTATCGCCTTTGCCACCGGCCGCACCCAACAAACCATTGGCTGGAAGCTCGTGGGCATCAGAATACGCGATCTGATCATCCCCTATACGGTGTGGACATTGGTGTTTTGGTTGCTGTTTTGGCTCGAGGCGCGGTTTCTGGACGGTTATACTTTCTCCCTGCGCAACTACCTGACCATGTATCTCACCGGCAGCACAGACCCGGCTTATTACTATGTGCCGCTACTGATCCAGTTTTACCTATTGTCCCCTTTTCTGGTGCGTTGGGCTAAAACACATCCAGTTTCCCTATTGGTGGTGACAGGCATTATTCAGTTGGCGGTGCAATTGCAATACTTCCCATCTCTATTTGGCATTGATGTACCCTATTTGAATGTTGTGCCCAAGTGGTTGTTTGTGGCCCGCATCTTCTGGTTTTCATTAGGAGTCGTGGTTGGCTTTAATGTGAAACCTGTGCAAACATGGGCGGTGCGACACAAGAAGGGTCTGGCGATTACAGCATTGGCGCTGATACCGATTGGCATGGTAGAGTGGGAACTCATCCAATCTTTTTCCGGCCAGATGTGGTTGCAACAGCGGGAAACGTTTATAGATTCACTCTATTCCCTGACCGTTATTTTTGCCTTTCTGGGGTATTATCAGACGAAACTGCGTTACGCCCATACGCTGGATGATTGGGGTAGTAAGTCCTTTGGCATTTACCTGATCCACACCATGGTGATGACCTACCTGGCCCGGTTGATGGTGGTCAAGATGCCGATGTTGTTGAGTTACCATTGGGTTTTCTTTTTGTTTATGGTTGTGGTCGGTATGGGAGTCCCGTTGGCGCTGATGGCGATGGTGAACCGGACCCCATTACGGCCGTATTACAAATACATCTTTGGTTAATTGACCGGTGACTATCTCCCGGTTAAACCAATTGGAGGAACTTCATGATGAACACAGACGATATTTTGTTAACCTACATTCAACAAAACCTGCTAAAAGGTCGCATGACAAATTTAGGTAAGGATGATGACCTGCTGGATTCAGGTATTTTGAACTCGTTGGGTATTTTGCAGTTGGTCGCCTTTATAGACGAACGATTTGGTTTTCAAGTGCCAGATGAAGATGTGGTATATGAAAACTTTAACAGCGTACAGGCCATCAGCGGTTATTTGACGCAACACCAGAAGTAAAACAGGAACAATCGTAAAAAACGTCTCTATTGAAAGTTAAAAATACAACCATCACAATTGCATATTATTGTCTGCACGGCCGTTGTATCAGTCGTATGTGAAAATTTGAGCATGCTGACTTTGTCCCAAACATAGTGTATCGGTTCGGTCATGCTCTCTAAGGCTAAGTTTTAATTACCACCCATAAATCATCAATACAGTGTGGGTGGTGGTATGTTTAGTTTAAGGGAGATTGATTAAAGATGAAAACAGATGTAGCGATTATAGGTGGTGGGCCAGCAGGATCGGCCAGTGCAATGTTTCTCGCCAGAGAGGGTGTTCGGTCGGTTATCGTCGAAAAACAAACGTTTCCACGTTACCATATCGGCGAATCATTAACGGGTGAGTGCGGCCGTTTACTGAGAGAGTTGGGTCTGGAAACAAAGATGTTGGCAATGGGTTTCCCCCAAAAGAGAGGCGTCAAGGTTTACGGGCCGGATGGGATTGGTTCCTGGTTTGTCCCCGTCAAACTGCGTAATGAAAAAGGCGAATTGCAAGATCAATTTACCTGGCAGGTGCGGCGCAGTGAATTTGATAAGATGTTGCTGGAAGAAGCGGTAGCCAGAGGCGCTTCTCTCATTCAGGGGCAGGCAACCAAAGTCCTTACCAATAGCGAGGGCGCGGTCAGTGGGTTAATAGTTCGGCTGGCAGATGGTGATGAGATGACAGTTGAAGCCGAGGTGGTTTTAGATTGCTCCGGGCAGGCCACTTTTCTGGCGCAACGAGAGGCGACCGGGCCTAAATACCTGGGTAGTTATGATAAACAAATCGCTATCTTTTCGCAGGTAGCTTACTCGATTCGTGATGAAGGTGATACAGCCGATCTATGCCGGGACAATACCTTGATCTTCTATCGCTCTAAATTCCATTGGGCATGGTTTATCCCGCTGGACAAGGATGTTGTTAGTGTCGGTGTGGTGGCTCCAGCCGCGTATTACCTGGACAAAAAAGAGAGCAAACGAGATTACCTCATGCGGGAACTACATGCTTTGAATCCAGAGCTAAAGCGACGATTGCCAGACCTTGAGTTGGTTGAGGAGGTTCACGTTATTCCCAACTATTCATTCCAGGTAAAAGGATTCTGCGGTAAAGGTTTCATGTGCATTGGTGATTCACATCGTTTCGTAGACCCGATCTTTTCGTTTGGTCTATTTGTGGCGATGAAAGAGGCTCAATTGGCTGCACCTGTGATTAAGGCATATTTGCAGGGCGGCAGTCGGGATTTAGCTAACCCCTTTGCGGCGCATCAATTAACTTGTGAAAAGGGGATTGACATTTTAGAGGATATGATTGACCTCTTTTGGGAGCAGCCGTTTGCCTTTGCGTTACTGGTGCATAGAAAGTACACAGAATATATGGTGGATACTTTTGCCGGTCGCATTTATGATGGTTATTCTTCGCCGGCTATTACTGTATTTCGGAATATGTTGAAGCGTGAGCGAACTTATGACGATGCAGATATGTATTCGGTGCCAATCGGATCACGTTATAACCCGGAGCGCGCACCGCTATGGCAGGCTGACTCACTGGTGGAAGGTACGGAAGAGTGGATTTACTCAGGTTGAAAGCGGATATGTCTGACGATAAACAGCATCTGTCATATTTTTTGGGAGAATGAAAATGGATATTCAAGCGTTGTTAATGAACTATGTAAAGGGGGAGTTTTTACACGGCCGTAATACCACCTTTTCCCCCGATGATGACCTGCTAGATTCTGGCATCATTAATTCCCTCGGCTTATTAAAGTTGGTGGCGTATCTGGAAGATGACATCGGCATTGAAATTCCGCCGGAGGATGTGGTCTACGAGAATTTTCACAGCGTGGCCGCTTTGACTGCTTACCTGGAGACCCGGCAGGCATAATGCCTGTCTGACACTGCGGCTTGTTCGGATGCTGAAACGATTCTTGTTGTTAAACGGTCTGGCCACCATTGGCGTGGTGATGAACCATGCCGCCGGGTGGGGCTACACGGCACTGCTCTGGTTTACGTTTGGTGAATGGGGGGAGATCAATTTTACCCTGGTAGGCAGCCCCTCTTATTACGGATTGCGTTTTATTGAGCAGCTGATTGCTTTTAGCATTGCTGCCTTTCTGGTGGTTTCCGGCTTTTTCATCGCTTTTGCGGCGCGGCGCTCATCTTCCGTCAGTTGGGGCACGGTGCGCAGCCGTATTCTTTATCTGGTTGTGCCCTATCTGTTGTGGTCGGTGGCCATTTTTCTGTTTGATTTTGTGCAGGGGGAGCGGTATACGCCACGCCAATATGTGGTGCGGCTGCTGACGGGCGGTGTTACCGATGGGTATTATTATGTGCCCATGTTGTGCCAAATGTTTTTGCTGTCACCGCTGTTGGTGTGGCTGGCGCGGTGGAATTGGCGGGTGTTGTTGGCGGGCACGGCCGTTATCCTCTTAGCCATACAATCCATTACCTACCTGGAAATCATGGGCACAGCCGTACCCAACTGGCTCACGTTTTGGACGCAGGCATGGTTGTTCCCCAGCAATTTACTCTGGTTTACGCTGGGCATCGTTGTCGGCTTCAATTTGACCGCTTTCAAAGAGTGGATTGGGCGGTGGCGCTGGGTCTGGCTGGTCACGGCCGTGTGCTTGTTACCACTTGGCATCCTGGAATGGGAATACTGGCAGGCCGTCTCCGGTGAACCATTTCTGCCCACCCGTCTCACCCTGTTGGATACACTCTATGCCGCCGCCATCATCTTTAGCTGGCTCGCCTTTGAAAACTTCACTCCTCCACGCGCCCAAAGTCTGAACGACCTGGGCACAAAATCTTATGGCGTCTACCTGGCCAACTCCCCTGTTCTGGATGTGACAGCCAGACTGATTGCTGCCGTTTCCCCCTTTGTCATGATGCACCAAATTCTGCTCCAGCCGATACTGTGGGTGGCGGGGCTAGGCGTCCCCCTGCTGCTGATGGCTATGGTTGGTTATCAGCGGTCGCCGGTGCGCACCTATTACAAATACATCTTTGGCTGAACGGGCGGGCGAGTAAGGCTGTTCTCAAGAAAACCACTCTTTACTGTGGAAAACGGTAACTGTTCAGACCTGACAGGTTTTACCAGTTTAACTTACAACTTTATGGGCCAAGAACCTGTCAGGTCTCTTGAAAAAACGAACTCATTTCAACGAGGTGGTATATTTATGAGCAATATCCTGGTTACAGGGGGCGCCGGCTTTGTGGGCGCTCATGTTACAGAAGAATTGGTCAAGCGCGGTCATCAGGTGTTGGTACTGGATGACCTCAGCGGCGGTTTTGTAGACAACATCGTTAGCGATGCCGAATTTGTGCAGGGCAGCATTAACGATGTGGCCCTGGTGGATCGGCTATTTAGTGAGAAGCAGTTTGACTATGTTTTTCATCTGGCTGCCTACGCGGCCGAAGGGCTGAGCCATTTCATCAAACGGTTTAATTACAACAATAACCTGATTGGCAGTGTCAACTTGATTAACGCGGCCGTGAACACGGGCGTGAAATGTTTTGTGTTTACCTCGTCCATTGCCGTGTATGGGGCCAGCCCGGAACTGCCGATGACGGAGGAGACACGGCCGTACCCCGAAGACTCCTATGGCATTGCCAAACTGGCCGTAGAGCAAGAACTCAAAGTCAGCCACGAGATGTTCGGCCTGGACTACATCATCTTCCGCCCGCACAACGTCTACGGCGAGAAGCAAAACATCGGCGACAAATACCGCAACGTCGTGGGCATCTTTATGAACCAGATTTTGCAGGGCAAACCGATGACCATTTTTGGCGACGGCGAACAGACCCGCGCCTTTAGCTACGTGGGCGATATGGCCCCCATCATGGCTGACTCCATTAACACCCCGGCCGCCTACAACCAGATATTCAACATCGGCGCGGATCAACCTTACAGCATCAACCAATTGGCGCAGGCAGTAGCCCACGCCATGGGCGTCACCCCCAATATCCAACACGTGCCCGCCCGCAACGAAGTGGTTCACGCTTACTCCTCGCACGAGAAGGTGCTGCGAATTTTTGAGGAACGGGCGCTCACCTCCCTGGAAGAAGGTCTGGCACGGATGGCCGCCTGGGTGAAGCAGCACGGCGCGCGCCAGAGTCAGGAATTTGAAGGCATTGAAGTGATGAAAAACTTCCCCAAAGCGTGGCTGCCTTCCCCGAATGGAAACGCTTAGGAGAGCGGATAGCCACTTCTGCTGACATGTTCCCTAAAACATCATCAGGTTTTTCAAAAAGTTGATGAGCTTTTCCAAAAAGCTGCTGAGGTTTTTAGCACAAGCACAGCAGCACATACTTAAAACAGGCAAACACCCATGTCTGATCCACTCGTGATTACCGTTATCTTGAACACCAATCGCCGCGATGATACGCTGGCTTGTCTGGCTTCCCTGGCTGAAAGCACCTGTGCCAACCAGCGGATTATCGTGCTAGATAACGCTTCCACGGATGGTTCGGCCGTTGCCATTGCCGCTGCATACCCGGATGTGCAAATCATTCCCCTGACGGCCAATTTGGGTTATGCCGGGAATAATAATGTGGGCATTGTAGAGGCGGTGGCCCAGGGGGCGGAGTGGGTGTTTGTGTTGAATGAGGACACAATTCTGGCTCCAGATTGCCTGGCGGAGATGGTGCGCGTGGGCCAAAGTGATCCGCACATTGGCATTGTAGGGCCAATGGTTTATCATCACAATGAACCGGCAGTGATTCAGTCGGCGGGGGGAGCTTTGGGGCCACATTGGGAATCGCGCCATATTGCCCAAAATGAACCGGACACAGGCCAGTTTGCCCACCCACGCGCCGTAGATTGGATTTCGGGGTGTGCGATTTTGGTGCGCACGGCCGTGATCGAGCAAATTGGCCCCTTAGATGAACGCTTCTTTTATTATTGGGAAGAAACCGAGTGGTGCTTGCGGGCCGGCCGGGCCGGCTGGCAAATTTTCCACGCCCCGGCCGCCAAATTGTGGCACAAAGGGGTGCAGCGTGACTACCGCCCCGGCCCTAACGTCACCTACTACAGCACCCGCAACCGCTTCCTGATGATGTCCAAACACCACGCACCGCTGAAAATCTGGCTGGCGGTCTGGCTGCAAACCATCCGTACCATGACCAGTTGGACGGTTAAACCCCAGTGGCGCGAGATGCACCCACACCGCGACGCCATGTGGCAGGGGACGCTGGACTTCTTGCGGCGGCGGTGGGGAATGCGGGTAGCTTGAGCACATCCATGCAAATTTTATTTTTATCGCGTTGGTTTCCTTATCCCCCCCACAACGGTTCCAAACTGCGCATTTTTAACCTGCTGCGGGCGCTGGCCTCACGCCACGAAGTCACCCTCATCAGCTTCAATGATCAGCCCGAAAAAGAAGCGGACACGGCGGGTCTGGCCGCTATTTGCCAGGCGGTGCATGTGATCCCCTGGCGAGCATATAACCCGGACAGCGGCCGCGCCCGGCTTGGTTTCTTCAACACGACGCCCCGTTTCATCGTGGACACCTTTTCGCCGGAGATGAAAAGCGGCATTGAAGAGGTATTGGCTCACGGCCGTACCGACCTCATCATTGCCTCCCAAATTGACATGGCCGCCTATTTTGCCGCTTTTGGCAATGTGCCGGCGCTGTTTGAAGAAGCCGAAGTGGGTACATTGTATGAACAATTCATTCACGCCCGCACACTAAAAAACAAAGCCCGATATGGCCTGACCTGGGGCAAACATCGCCACTATCTGCGCCAGGTATTGGCCCGTTTCCAGACTTGCACGGTCGTCTCGGCGCGGGAGAAGGAATTGCTGGCAACGGCCGTTTCCCCCCACACCCCCATCGAGATCATCCCCAATTGCATCAACCTGGACGACTATGCGGATGTGCAGGAAACGGCCGTGCCCCACACCCTCACCATCACCGGCGCATTGACTTACCAGCCCAACCATGAGGCGATGGTCTGGTTTCTGGAAAAAGTGTGGCCGCGCATACTGGCCCATATCCCAGAGGCGCAGCTTATCATCACCGGCAACCATGCTGACCGGCCGTTGCCCACTACCCACCATGTGACCCTGACCGGATTTGTGGATGATGTACGGCCGTTGATCGCCCGCGCCTGGGCCAGCCTGGTACCCATCTGGACGGGCGGCGGCACCCGCCTCAAAATTCTGGAAGCGATGGCGTTGGGTACACCCATTATTGCCACCAGTAAAGGAGCGGAAGGGCTGGATGCCGTGCCCGGCGAACACCTGTTGGTGGCAGATGCGGCGGAGGATTTTGCGACGGCCGTGCTCCAACTCCTGCAAAATGCCCCCTTACATCACGCCATCAGCCAACAGGCGGCGCAATTTGTGGCTGCACGGTATGATTGGTCAGTGGTAACGCCCCGTTTCTTAGAAGTTGTAGAAAGGGCTGCTCAAAGCGAATTGGCCCCGGCTTATAATCCGGCCTGAGAGAATCAAAAATGTCTCAACTGCGCGCCATAACACGTGATCCCCATAGCTGGTTCGTCTTGAATCTGTGGTGGCTACGCTGGCCGGTATTCCTGCTGATATTGATGGTGGTGGCCGGTTTGGCGTTTGTGGTAGACGGCCGTAACGCCCTGCTCCTGCTTGCCCTTCTCATCGCCCTGCCTGCTGCCCTGATGGGCGCTTATACCTTATTGCGCTGGATGGCGCTGGGTTTCATTCTGCTGCCCATAGCCAACATGCTGGTGCCCTTTTCCATCGGTACCGGCAGCGGCACCAGCATCAACGCCACCATTTTGCTCATCCTGGGTATGACCGGCCTCTGGTTGTTTGACATGATCAACCACCAGCATCGCATCTGGCTGCACAAATCACGCCCCATTCTGCCTCTGCTGCTGATGTTGGTGTTCGCCACCATCGCCTTTTTGGTGGGGCAATTGTCCTGGTTTTTAGTACCAGGCGCTTCCTTGCCTGCGCAAATCGGCGGCCTGGCTATCTTTTTCATCAGCGCCTGTGCCTTCTTGTTGGCGGCCCATCACTTTCACAACATTCGCTGGTTGGAGTGGGCCGTCTGGGTATTTATTGGCGCGGGTGCGCTCTTTGTCGTACCGGCGGCTCTTTCGCCGTCTCTGCTCCGCCAGGCCAGCCGCTTTGTTCAGGTTGGCAGCTACAGCAGCCAGTTCTGGACATGGTTCATCATTCTCACCTTTGCCCAGGCCTGGCTCAATCATAAATTGCCCAAGTGGGCACGGGCTGTTTTGTTGGGTTTGTGTGCCAGTGCCCTTTACATCGTCCTGGTGAAGGAGTTTGACTGGAAATCGGGCTGGATTCCCCCATTGGTAGGCATCGCGGCCATACTCGCGCTTTATTCCTGGAAATTCCTGGCGCTGATGGGTTTGGGTGGCCTGATAGCTTTGCCTGCGTTCATTGCCCAGCTTATTGCCGGGGACGAATACAGCTACAGCACCCGTGTGGATGCCTGGATCATTTTGGGCGAAATTATTAAAGTGAACCCGATTTTTGGGCTGGGGCCGGCCAACTATTATTGGTATACGCCGCTTTATGCCATACGCGGTTATGCAGTGGAGTTCAACTCACACAATCAGTATATTGATTTGTTAGCCCAGATTGGCATTTTGGGCACGGCCGCTGTGCTCTGGTTTTTTGCCGAAGTGGGCTGGCTGGGGTGGCGGTTGCTCACGGCCGTGCCCGACGGTTTTCCCAAAGCCTATGTCTATGGCGCGCTAGGGGGTTTCGCAGCCACCGTTGCATCTGGCATGTTAGGCGATTGGTTCCTCCCCTTTGTCTACAACGTGGGCATGGTCGGTATGCGCTCCACCATTTTGCCCTGGGTTTTCCTGGGCGCTCTGGTGGCTATGGAGCAGATGTACTTACGCGGCGGGGAAAGTGAGCAGTAGGCAGTGAGCGGTGAGCAGTTCACCGCTTACTGCTCACCGCTCACTAATTATTCTCCCCACACAACGGTCAGCGCGGGCCTCCCTTCTAAATCAGCATCAGACGAATAAAAGTATTTGCCGCTGTGCATGGCACTGTCCGTGGAGTACAGGATCAGACGCAAGGGTGTATCTGTTTCATAGGCTTGCGCCACCACACCGCTAATGTTCCAGGTGCGGGGAATGCCCGGCCAGCCAGGGAAACTGGGCAGGGGCTCCACCCGCGTCACCGCGAAATTCTCCACCGCTAAAGGTGCATTGTTCCAGGTAATTGTCT
The DNA here is from genome assembly GCA_964467705.1 of uncultured Ardenticatenaceae bacterium. Taxonomy (GTDB): domain Bacteria; phylum Chloroflexota; class Anaerolineae; order Promineifilales; family Promineifilaceae; genus CAADGU01. The sequence goes on from CAYXUZ010000193.1 coordinate 12,077, forward strand.
GCTCATTCCAATTTTCTCCGGCGGTGAGCACATGAAT
>CAYXUZ010000194.1:0-11951 GCA_964467705.1 uncultured Ardenticatenaceae bacterium
GACGGTTGGGCTGACGGGAGACGAGGCTTTGCACGCCGTCCGCGGGTTTCGTGCCTTGTTACATGGTTTTACGGCATTGGAAACGGCCGAAGGCTACCGCATGCCTCTGGATCGTGACGAAAGTTTCCGGCGACTGGTAGCGGCTTATCTGGATGGGATTACACACTCTTGAGGTGATAGATGGCTATTTTGCGCATAATCAATATGACGATTCGGTTTGTATTGGAACTCTGCATGCTGGCGGCATTGGCCTATTGGGGGTTTCAATTGGAAGGCGGCTGGCCCTTACGCCTGCTGGTAGGTATTGGTGCGCCGCTGCTGGCAGCGACGGTGTGGGGTTTGCTGATTGCGCCCAAAGCAAAGCGGCGATTGGCGGATGCCTGGCGTTTTATGGTGGAGTTGGCGCTGTTTGGGTTGGCGGCGGCAGCATTGTTGGCAATGGAACGGCCGTGGCTGGCAATCATTCTGCTGGTAGTTTACTTAATCAACCGGCTGCTGGTGATATTATGGGGCGAAGATTTAACTGTGGTGTGGAATGGTTAACAACAATTCTTTGTCTTCAAGCGACCAACTTTTCTAATGCGGTCTGCATTTCCTTGGCTGTAGCAAAGCGACGGTTTATGTCGTGGTTTAGTGCTTTCATCACAATCGCTGCCAACTCTCGTGAGACAGACGGATTTGATGAGCGAATGGGATAATGCCGAAAAGTAAACGGTTCTGCCTGTCGCGGATCGCGCCGGGTCAATAAATGATGAAGCGTTGCCCCCAGCGCGTACAGGTCGCTTTGCGGTTTGAGCCGCCCGCGATATTGTTCCGGGGGAGAATAACCTTCAGTACCGATGGCTAACCCTTTGCGGTAATGGCTTAGGTGGGCTGGCGTTTCTTGAAAGTAACCAGGCGGAAACTCACGGGCCAGTTCAAAATCCACCAGATGAATTTGTTCAGCGCGATCAACCACGACATTATTGGGTTTTAAGTCACGAAAGATCAGGGGATGAACTGGATGATTATGGAGGTAATCGAGGGCCGCACACAACTGGATGGCCCAATGAATGACTCGACACTCCGGTAAAAAACCAGGTTCTTCAGCAAGAATGGTCTCCAGATCAGAGCCTTCAATAAATTGTTGCACCAAAAAGGATTGGTCGTCTGTTGTAAAATAGTCCAGGATACGGGGGATAGTTGGGTGGATGAGTGTGGGGCGCAGATCAGCCAGGCGCTCGCAGACGACAATCATTTGTGCAGGCATCTGCTTAATGGTTACAAACCGGGTCGTTTTGGTGATAGGCACTTTGCGCGCCTGATAGACGGTGCCAAAATCACCTCCTAACAGCTTGAGGATTTCATATCGTTCGTAGAGGATAGTTCCGGGACTTAAGGGAGCATCCATGGGCTATTTTGGCAACGGCCGTACCCCATAAATCTCCATTACCCCTTTCCCCTTCACCTCAATCCGGCGCGATGACTCCCCATCCACCAGCCCAATCACCTTGTCCCATGCCGCCTGGCTCAGGTTGACGCTGTTCGCTGCGCCATGACTTTCAATGCGTTGGGCCGTGTTCACCGTGTCGCCCCACACATCAAACAAATACTGCCGCCGCCCCAGGATGGCGCCTAACACCGGCCCCACATGAATCCCCACCCGAACATGCCAGGGGTCGGGTAGCTGCTGCGCCAGTTCCACCATTTCCCAACCACACTGAATAGCCCGCAATACCGGATTTTCCATGCGGTCGAATAAACCGCCGACGGCCATAAAAGAGTCCCCATCCGTTTTGATTTTTTGCAAACCATGTTTCAAGGCGGCGTTTTCGTAGACGGCGATCATCTCCTGCAAATTGCGCACCACGTCCACCAGCGGGTGGGTGTCGCAATAGGGCGTGAAGCCAACGACATCGGTGAAGAGCACGGCCACATTTTCAAAAAGACGCGGCCGTACCCGGTTGGTGCGTTTCAGTTCGTCAATGATCGCTTCCGGCAGGATGACGCGCAGCAGTTCGTCGGCGCGCGCCTTTTCGCGCTCAATTTGCTGGATGTACATCTTTTCCCGGTCGTGCCACTCTTTCTTTTCCAGGCTGGCGTTCAGCCGGGCGCGCAGCAGCACCGGGTCAAACGGCTTGGGCAGGAAATCTTCCGCGCCCATCTCAATGCCGCGCACCACACTGGGCAGATCGTTGGCGGCGCTGATGACGATGACGGGAATGTCGCGGGTGTAGGGGTCAGACTTCAAATGCCCCAAAACCTCAAAACCGTCCATGATGGGCATCATAATGTCCAGCAAGATCACGTCTGGCGCTTCGGACATCACTTTGATGAGCGCTTCCTGCCCGTTCATAGCCGACACTGTCTCGAATTCCAGGTCTTCGAGTTCCTGTTCCAGGTAATCTACGTTGAACGGTTCGTCGTCAACGATGAGGATTTTGGGGCGTTTTTCCATGTAGCAGTAATTCGTAAACCGTTATCCGTAATCGGTAATTCGTGAAAGAGCGGATTACGGGTCACGGATTACGATTAACGGGTATTGACAAGGTAAATGCCGAGCCGACGCCGGGTGTACTCTCGACGGTGATACGGCCGTCCAGCAAACGGGCCAGGCTACGGCTGAGGGCCAATCCCAACCCCACACCATCGTACTGCTGGCGAATGGCCGGGCTGGCCTGCTCAAACTCTTCAAAGATGCGGGGCAGGGCGTCGGCGGGGATGCCGATGCCGGTGTCCTGAATGGTAATGGCCAGCAATTCACCCTCTGGAACGGCTTGAATGGTGACACGGCCGTGTGCCGTAAACTTTGCCGCATTGCCCAACAAGTTTATCAGAATTTGCCGAATTTTGTCCTGGTCGGAATAAATGACCGGTAGATCGGCGGGCAGCTCTTTGACGATGGCGACGCCGGGTTTCAGGCTGGGCTGCACGGCCGTGACACACAAATCCACCACCGTCGCCAGATTAAACTGGGCCACCTGCACCTCCATCCGCCCCGCCTCAATTTTGGCAATGTCCAAAATGGTGTTGATGATGCTCAATAGCTGCTCGGCGCTGACCAGCACCCGATCCAGGTTGTGCAACTGGCGGTCGGGCAGGGCGTCGCTGCTGCGGCGGCGCACAATGCGTGTGAAGCCGATGATGGCATTGAGCGGCGTGCGCAGTTCGTGGCTCATGTTGGCCAGGAAGGCGCTTTTGGCTTCGTTGGCCTGGATGGCGATAGCGCGGGCGGCTTCGGCGTCGTGGGTGGCCTGGGCTAGTTCCGCCGTGCGCTGCGCCACTTTTTCTTCCAGGGCGCTGTTGTAGCTTTCCAAACGGCCGTACAACTGCGCGTTTTCCAGCGAAATGGCCGTTTGCGAGGCCAACATGTTCAGCACCGACAGATGGCTGGCCGTAAACGCGCCCGTCGCCAGGTTGTTTTCCAGATAGAGCAGACCGGCCAGATTGCCCTGTTGCAGCAGGGGCAGGCACAAGACCGACTGCGGCCGGCGGCTGCGAATAACCGGGTCCTGGGCAAACTGACTCTGGCTGGCATTTTCCAGCAGCACGGCCGTGTGCGAGCGGGCCACATATTGAATCAGGGACAGCGGCAGCGCCACCTCTCCTTCACCGGCCCAGGTGGCCGGTTGCCAGCCTGCCTCAGGCGCATGGCCGTTTTCGGGCGGCAGCAGCAGGCAGCCCGTTTGCGCCCCGGCGTTCTCAATGACGATGCGCATCAGTCGTTCCGTCAGGCGGGGCAGCACAATCTCGCTGGCGATAGCCTGGGACGCTTTAATCACGCTGGTCAGGTCGAGCACGGCCGTGCTGCTCATCGTCGTCGAAGCCATTGTGGCTGTGCGGGTGGTGGAAGTCACGCTGATCGTGTCGCCGCTGCGCTCCGGCGCGGGGGCCAGGTAAGGCAGACGTTCCGCCATTTCCGCCGTTTTGCTGGCCGCGCCCCAGGCGGCATAAGCGTCATACGCCTGCCGGTGGTAAAAGGCGGCCAGCCCATCTTCCTGGGCGGCGTGGAAGTTGCCCGCCAGTTCCAGCGCCAATGCGGCCTCGTGTGGGTAGTGGTGGGCAGTCGCTTGCTGGATGGCCTGGTCGTACAGTTCGGCGGCGGCCACCGAATCGCCCTGCACACGGGCCAGTTCAGCCGCCACCAGGGTGTGTTTGTGGATGAAATTGACCGGGGCGAAGGGGATGAGTTTTGCCAGCTTTTTCTGGTTGGCGGCCACTTTTTTCAGTGTTGTTTTTTGCTCTGCCGGGCTGAAGGTGGGGTACAAAGCCAGCCGAATCAGCGAATCATACAAGTAAAAGAGGGGGATGGAGTTGGAGCCGGGGATGCGCGCCAGCAGTTCGCTCGCTTCCTGGCTGTAGGGCAAGCCCAGTTCCGGCTGCCCAAACAGGTAACACAACATTGCTTTCTGGATGTCAAAGGCGCAGAGGGCGCTGCGGTCATTGGCGGCGCGGTAGGCGGGCACGGTGGTTAATTCGTCGAAATACTCCCCTTGCAGCAGGTAGGGAAGGGGCGTGGGTTGGCTGAGGTTCACGGCCGTTTGCACATAAAAATTATGCACGTAATGGATTTTCTCTTTTTTGTAATAGGCCATCACCTCGCCGTATTGGATCATCTCCTGGGTTAGCTGCGCCAGATTTTCGCCCACGTGCAGGGCGTGTTTGCTGTAGCCATAGGCGCAGTAGGTGGCAAATTCGGGGTCGCCGGCCGCCAGCGCCGCCTGGTACGCCTCTTGCAAAGCGGGCAGGGTTTCCCGCAGATGTTCTTTCCAGTGGCGCACAAAGACGTTAAAGACCATATGGGTGGAGCCGGTCATCTCGGCTGCTTGCAATTGATCCAGCAGTTTGATCGCCATCTGGCAGTAAGCATAGCCGCTGTCATAGTCGCGCAAAACGCTGACCAGAATCAGGCCGTAGGTGGCATAGGCGCGGCAGGCAAAGGGGGTGTTGCCGTACCTGACGTATCGCTGTGCCAGGTGCAGCACGATCAGGGCAAACAGTTCGGTGGAGACAAAGTAGGCGGTAACGCCGGCCCGCGCCAGAATGCTGGTGATGGCTAACTGTTCGGGATCGCTCATGCGCGGCAGGCGGAGCAGGTCATCGGGAGATTTGCCACGCAGGGCGCGCCGCGTTTGCAGCAGGGCGGGCAGCAGGTGGCGGCGGCTGGGGTGGCGAGGCAGCTTGAGGCCAAATTGTTGCAAGACGGCAACGGCCGTGTCCAACGCCTCATCCAGCCTGTTCTGGTGGGTCTGTGCCTGGATGATGGTCTCATAAACGGGGGTTTTGTCCAGCAGGGTACGGCCGTGTGCGATGACCGCTTCCGCCCATTGGCCCATTTGTGTATACTGCCCGCCCAGATTGGCAGCAGCGGCGGCTTGCGTGTGCAGTGCCAGCGCCAGGTCATAGTTCCGCGCCCAGGCAGCCTCACCACCCAATAGACGGATGCCGGTATCCAGATATTCCAGCGCCGGGAGAAAGGCGGCGGACTGCATCGCTTTTTGCCCGGCGGTCAGGTTCAGGGCGGCCAATTCGTCCCGTTCGCTCTGGGTGGTCAGCAAGGGTTGGGCCAGGTTGAGGTGGTTGAGGACGGTGAAGATGGTGGCCTCTCGCTTTTCTGGCCCGGTTGCCTGCAATAAAAAGTTACCAATTTGTTGGTGGGTGGCCTGTTTTTCGCTTTCGCTCAGCAGGGCGTAGGCGGCCTGTTGGATGCGGTCGTGGGCAAATTTGTAGGCAGCGTTGGTGGGCACGTCAAACACCGCCAGCCGGTACTCGTCGTTGAGCGGTGTGATGAGGCCGGTAACGATGCTTTCCCAGAGGGCAACGGCCGTGTCTTGCCCCGTCTGGTTATAGGCCAGCGCCAGCGTTGCCAGGTCAAAACGAGCGCCAATGCAGGCTGCCAGTTTGAGCACCGTTTGCCCGGCGGGGGACAATTGTTGAATGTGCCCGGTGATCAATTCCACCACATTGTCGGTGATGTCCCTGGCCTGGATGCCGGGCAGGTCCCACTGCCAGCGCCCGGCGTCGTAATCAAAGGTGATCAGGTCGGCGGCGACGAGCGATTTCATAAATTCGCCGGTGAAAAAGGGATTGCCGCCCGTTTTAGTCAGCACCAGTTCGGCCAGCAGACGGATTTCGGTCACGGCCGTGTGCAGCGCGTCGGCCACATACTGGTTGATGACGGGCAGCGCCAGCGGTGTCAGGGCGATGTCGCTGACGGGGATGCCGCTCTGGCGCAGGTTGTTCATCATCTGCCAGACGGGGTGGGTCTGGCCGATTTCAGCGTCACGGTAGGCGACGATGAGCAGCAAGTGGCGGGTGTGCGGGGCGGTGATGAGCCGCTGCAAGAGTTGGCGCGACCCGGCATCCATCCACTGCCAGTCGTCCAAAAACAGCACCAGCGGGTGATCGGCCTGGGCAAAGACGCGGATGAAGTTTTGGAAGGCCAGGGTGAAGCGGGCTTCGGCTTCGCTGGGGGGCAGCGGCGGCGGTGGCGACTGCGGGCCGATGATCCATTCTACGGCCGGGATCACGTCAATGATCACCTGGCCATTGCCGCCGAGAGCGGCCAACAACTGCTCGCGCCAGGTGGCGAGGCGCGTTTCGCTTTCGCTGAGAAGCTGGTTGACCAGTTCTTGAAAGGCGTTGATGAGGGCGGCGTAGGGAGTGTGGTGAAGCTGGTCAAATTTGCCACTGATGAAGGCGCCGCGCTGAATGGCGGTGGCTTTGTGCAGTTCCCGTGCCAGGGAAGATTTGCCCACGCCGGCCGCGCCGGTGACAAGCAGGAGTTCGACATTGCCCTGGTGCGGGTCGGCCACGCGGCTGAAGGCGTTGAGCAGGGTTTGGATTTCGGCCTCACGGCCGTACAGCTTTTGCGGTAGTTGGAAGCGGGCGGGTACGTCTTGTTGGGCCAGGGGGAAGGGGGTGATACGGCCGTCTGCCTGCCACTGCCGCCAACATTCCTGCAAATCCGCTTTCAGCCCATACGCCGATTGGTAGCGGTCTTCGGCGTTTTTGGCCAGCAGGCGCAGGATGATGTCGCTGAGGGGTGGGGGTACGGCAGTGTTCAGCGTGTGCGGCGGCTGCGGTGGGCGGGCGATGTGGGCGTGTACCAGTTCGATGGGGTCTTGCGCCGTGAAGGGCGGCTGCCCGGTGAGCAACTGGTAAAAGGCCGCCCCCAACGAGTAATAATCGGCGCGGTAATCCATAGCCCGGTTCATGCGCCCCGTTTGCTCCGGCGAGATGTAGGCCAGGGTGCCTTCCAGCACACGCGGGCTGCGGATTTCCGGGTTTTCGCGGCCAAGGGAGGTGGAAAGGCCAAAGTCAATGATTTTGACCACGCCGCTGTCTGGGTTCCAGATGATGTTGGCCGGGTTGATGTCTTTGTGGATCAGGTTTTGTTGGTGGATGGCGTCTAGCTGGTCGGTGATGTGCAGCGCCAGGGGGAGGAAAGTGTCCGGTGACAACGGTTGCCCGGCCAGCCGCGCCAATGATTGCCCGCCGAAATCCTCCAGGATCATGGCCTGACTGTTGGCGGAGCTTTCCAGGCCATATACCTGGATCATGCTGTCGCCGGTTAGCTGACGGGTGATTTCGTATTCGCGCCGAAAGCGGGCCAACCCCTGCGGCGTGGCCTGGGCCGGTTGCAGCACCTTCAAGATGACGGGCTGTCCTTCGCTGTTCTGGGCGCGGTACACGGCCGTGTGGCTGCTCTCATACAGCTTGTCGGTGATGGTGTAGCCGGGTGGGGTGGTGGTCATCGGTAATCGGTAATCGGTTATCCGTAATCCGTAAACTGTAATCCGTAATCCGTAATCCGATTACGGGTCACGGGTTACGGGTTACGGTTCACGAAAGTACACAGGTAACATCAACGTAAACGTCGAACCCTCGCCTAGAGTGCTGGCGGCGGTGAGATCGCCGCCGAGCAGGCGGGCTAGGCTGCGGCTGATGGGCAGGCCCAGCCCGGTGCCGCCGTATTGCTGGCGGATGGTGCTTTCGGCCTGTTCAAACTCTTCAAATATGCGCGGCAGGGCTTCCGGCGACATACCGATGCCGGTATCGCTGATGGCCAGTGTCAGGGTGTCACTCTGGGCGGCCAGGCGCACGGTGATTTCTCCTTGATGGGTAAATTTGGCGGCGTTGCTGAGAAGATTGATGATGATCTGCTTCACTTTGGCCGGGTCAGAGTAAACGAGTGGCAGATTGTGGCCGAATGCGGTGTGCAGGGTGACGTTTTCTTTGAGCAATGGCTGGACGGTGGCAATGCAACCGGCGGTGAGGGCGGCGGCGTCAAATTCGGCCGGCTGCACGTCCATGTGGCCGGTCTCGATTTTGGCGATGTCTATGACGGTGTTGATCAGGCTGAGCAGGTGGTCGGCGCTGACCAGCACTTTGTCCAGATTGTCTAATTGTTTGTCCGGCAGGGTGGCCGCGCCGTTTTGTTTGACGATGCGGGTGAAGCCGATGATGGTGTTGAGCGGGGTGCGCAGTTCGTGGCTCATGTTGGAGAGGAAGAGGCTTTTGTTTTCGTTGGCGACTTCGGCGGCGGCGCGGGCGGCCTGGGCGTCCAGGTTGGCCTGGGCCAGGGCGGCGGTGCGTTGTTCGACTTGTTGTTCCAGGTCACGGCCGTGTTCCTGCAAATAGCCATACAACCGGGCGTTTTCGATGGAGATGGCCGCCTGGGAAGCCAGCAGGTTCAGCACCTTGAGCCGGTCGGCCGTAAATGCGCCGGGCGCGAGATTGTTTTCCAGGTAGAGGATGCCCGTGAGGTTGTCATGGTGGCGCAGCGGCAGGCAGAGGACGGAGCGAGATTGGCGCTGGCTGATGACGGGGTCGGCGGCGAACTGGCTGTCGGCGCTGGCGTCATCCAGCACCAGGTGTTCGCCGGTGCGGGTGACGTAGTTTAAGATGGATTGAGGTGGCTCGGTGGGGACATCGGCCACAGCGGAGTCGCCGCTGGTCGCTACGACGCGCCAGTCGTCGGCGTCGGGCAGGAGCAGCCAACCGGCCTGCGCCCCGGCGTTTTCAATGAGCAGGGCCATCAGCCGGTTGAGCAGTTGGTCTAGCTGGATTTCGCCGGAGAGGGCCTGGGAGGCTTTGACCACGCTGCCCAGGTCGAGCACGGCCGTGCTGCTGCTGCTGGCGGTGGTGGTGGGGCTGGTGATGGTGGCCGTCTGGGTGGCAGCGGCGGCAAAATAAGCGGGGTATTGGCTTTCCAGGTGGCGCATTTTGGCTTTGGCCCCCCAACGCTGGTAGGCGCGGTGTGCCTGCTGTAAATGGTACTGCGCCAGACTGTTCAGATTGCGTGATTCATAGTATTGCCCGGCCAGTTCGTAGGCCCGCGCCTCTTCCTGGAGGTAGCCGCTTTCGTGGGCGTGGGCGATGGCCTGGGCGTAGAGCGGGCGGGCGGCGGCGATGTTGCCATACACCCGTTCCCGTTCGGCGGCCACCAGTTCGTATTTGTGGCGGAAATTCATGGGGGCCATGTCGGCCCAGATGGCCAGCTTCTTCAAACTGGCGTCTACCCATTTTTTGATTTGTTTTTGTTCGGCGGCAGGGGTATCCGGGTAGAGGGCCAGGTGGTTGAGCGCGTCCAGCATGATGATGACGGCCGTCATATACGTGGCGGCGATGCTTTCCTGCACCGTTTCAATTTCGGCAAAGATGGGTTGGGCAGCCTGGTGCTGCCCAAAGAGGGTGAGCAGGCTGGCTTTTTGCACCAGATAGGTGCAGAGGGCAGGCTGGTCGCCGGCGGCGCGGTAGGCGGCTTCGCCGGTTGTCTCGTCGAAATGGTCGCCGGTTAGTTGCCAGGGGGTGTCGGGGGCGGTGTGCAGGTTGACGGCCGTTTGCAGGAACATGGTCAACACATAATGAAGTTTGTGCTGGTTGAACTGCTCCATCGCCGCCGCAAATTGATCCATCTGCGGGATCACCTGGCTGAGAGGGACGCCGGCATAGAAGCTATGCGAGGACAGGCTGTAGCAGCAGTTCATAGCAAATTCGAGCGCGCCCGTTTCTAGCCCAATCTGGTAGCCGTTGGCGAGCGGTTCGAGCGAATCGCGCAGATGGTTTTTCCAATGGTTGAGGTAGTGGTAAAAGAGTTGGGCGGTGCCAGGATAATGCGCCCGGATGTGCAGCCGGTCTACCAGATTCAGCCCCAATTCGCCAAAAGCGTAGCCGCCTTCGGTGTTGTTGAGATAACCGGCGAGCATGAGGCCATAGGCGGCGTAGGCGCGGGCGCCTTCGGGGTGGTTGCCGTGTTGGGCGTAGAGCCGGATCAGGCGCAGCACCACCAGGGCAAACAGCAGCGGCTCGGTAAAGTAAGCGGGGCCGCCGCATTGGGTCAATATCTCGATGGTGGCGGTCAGTTGGGGGTCGGTGATGACGGGCTGAGCCAGCAGGTCGGTGGTGCTTTTGCCGCGCAGGGCGAGCCGGGTTTTGAGCACATCTACTAGCAGGTGGCGGCGGGTGGGGTGGCGCGGCAGACTGATGCCTAATTCGTGTAGCAGCGGCAGGGCGATGTCCAGCTCTTCAGCCAGTTTGTTTTGGGCCAGGAGAGCGGTGAGGATGTGGCGGTAGATGGCGACGCGGTCGAGCAGGGTGCGGGTATGGGGCAGGGCGGCCTGACTGATGCTTTCGACCAGGGGGAAGTTGGCGCTAAAGGTGGCATTGGCTACGGCCGTGACATGCAGCCCCAACGCCAGGTCATATTCCGTTTGCCAGGCGTCTGGCGGCAGCAGCTCCAACCCAATCTGGGCGTACTCCAGGGCGGTGGTGAAGGCGTTGGCTTCGCTGGCGGTCTGGGCGGCAGCCAGATTGAGCCGCGCCAGTTCCAGCCGGTTGCTGGGCTGGTTGAGCAGGCTGCGCCCCAGGTTCAGGTGGTTGACCATTTCAAAAATGGCGCTGCCGGTGGGCTGGCCTTGTTTGAGGTGCTGCCCAATTTGCCAATGCACGCTTTGTCGGTCGGCGGTGGGCAGCAGGTCATAGGCGGCCTGCTGAATGCGGTCGTGGGCGAATTTGTAGGTGGGGTTGAGGTCAATGGGCTGCTCGGCCAGCCGGTAGTTGTCGCTGAGGGGGATGAGCAGGCCGTCCTGGATGGCGGGGCGGAGGGTGACGGCCGTGTCCGCCGGAGCTGTGCCATAGACCAGAGCCAGGGTGTGCAGGTCAAAGCGGCCACCAATGCAGGCGGCTAATGTGAGCGCCATTTGTGTTTTCAGGTCTAGTTTTTGGATGGCGGCGGTCATCAGGGTGACGACGTTGTCGGTGATGGCGGCGGCCTGGACGCGAGCTAATTCCCATTGCCAACGGCCGTGGGCATGATCAAAGATGATGTAACCGTCGGCGTAGAGCGATTTCATAAATTCGCCGACGAAGAAGGGATTGCCGCCGGTTTTGGTATGGACGAGTTCGGCCAGGGCGTAGGCGGCGGCGGGGTCGGTATGCAGCGTGTCGGCGATGTAGGCGGCTACGTCGGCCAGGGTGAGCGGGGTGAGGGTGATGGTGTGAACGGCCGTGCCCAGGGCGCTCACTTTTTCAATGGTCAGCCAGACGGGGTGGTTGGCCGTCAGTTCATTATCGCGATATGCGCCGATGAGCAGCAGGTGGGCGGTGGGCAGGCCGCTGCCGCCGCCGGTGAGCAGGCTTTGCAGCAGGTGGCGCGACGCGCCATCCATCCACTGCCAGTCATCCAGGAAGAGCACCAGCGGGTGGCTGGCCTGGGCAAAGACGCGGATGAAGTTTTGGAAGGTGAGGTTGAAGCGGGTTTCGGCTTCGGCGGGGGGGAGGTCGGGCACGGCCCGGAGCCGCTCCGGGTTCGCCGTCTGGGGGCCGATGATCAGTTCCAGGTTGGGTAGTACGTCTATGATGACCTGCCCATTACTGCCCAGAGCGGTCAGCAATTTCTGACGCCAGGCGGCTAAGGCGGACTGACTCTCGGTGAGAATCTGGTTGAGCAAATTGTCGAAGGCGGTGAT
>CAYXUZ010000195.1:0-11929 GCA_964467705.1 uncultured Ardenticatenaceae bacterium
CAGGAAATTATTCTCGTTGCCCATCAAAATCTGCTTATCATTCAACCCGGCGATGGCGCCGGTGGGGTCGAAGAGGATATTCGTTCCCGTCACTTTGCCCTGGTCGCGTTTCAGGGTGACGTTGATTTTGATGTAACAGCGGTGGGCAGCGGCGCGGCCGGCAATTTGCCGGATGAAGTCATCGTCCAGACTGAGGGCGACGCGGTAGCAGTGGTCGTCGTTTTCATACCAGGCGATGTGGTTGACAAATTCCGGCAAAACGATGAGGGCGGGGGAGTGGGCGGCGGCGCGATCAATCAGGCGCAAACAGGTTTGCAAGTTGGCGGGGATATTCTCTGTAACGCCAAATTGGGCGGCAGCGACGCGGATTTTTTTCAAGAAACAGTTTTCTCCAGGGAAATGTTATAACATAGTAACAATATAACCTTTCGCCGAAGATCTGTCAAATTCAAATAACGAGACCCATGAAATCAGAACATTATAAACCGGGACTTGTTAGGGGAATTTGGCCTGTTCCACCCCATCAGTTGATGGCCAGCCGGGTGTGGTGGGGGTGGGTGGCCCCAATTCCTGATAGTGGCTTTGCACTAGCAGTAAGTCAGCCAGCAAAAGTTCATCTTTGCCCGTTTTTGCACTTTTTGGTCTGATTTTCGTTTTTCCGCCCAAACCGGCCTAACCAGACCTTCGGTTTATGGTAAGGTGGGGGTATGCGCTTTTGGAGTAATTGTGGGAGGGTAACATGGCGGCGGAACTATCATTTGGCCGCTATGTTTATCTGTTATCAGGGTATGGACTATCACCCCCAACTCTTTGATGTCACCCGACTATCACGAGATCTATGTGCGTATTCTCGGCAATCTTTTCCCGGTTCACTGGGAGCTAACCGACTTTTCGCTGGACTGGGTGGCGGTAAAGGTTTATTACATACCTTGATAAACATTTGAAATGGATTCAGTATCCATTTTCACTGGCATACGCCAGTTCAAGGGAGTGGCAGAGGCCGCGGGTGAGCCAACCGGCGGTCGTGTCTGGGGCATGGTTGAGGATGGTCATTTCTACGGCCGTGCCGCCGCCATAACGTGGATAGAACAGAACCCGCGTATGAACGGAGGCGAAGGCAACCGGCAAGTCATAAATCCAGCCGGATGTGACTGCACCTCGAGGAGCTGACCAGGCGGCAATTTGCCCGCCACTGACATCGTGTAAGGCGTAGACACCTGCAAGAGCACTCTCTCCTGCCTGAAGAAAGCTAAACTGGGCACAAGCATATTGGTCGGTGAGTACGGCCGTAGCCCCTGTCTCCCGCCCTACCGAGGGAATCACTAATACTTGCCCGACGCTGATAGTGTTGTTCAATTGATTTACCTGATCGAGGACATCTATTGTTGTACCATAATGGCTGGCTATGCGATAAAGTGTGTCTTCTGGCTGGACAACGTAAATGGTGCTGGCGGTGGCGTACAAAGAAGGGGGTACGGCCGTGCCTAATTCACCACGCCCGTCAACTGTACTGCCACCAGAAGCTGACGACCGGCCAGCAACCGGCTGCCGCCGTGCCGGTTCAATAAGGTAAGCAGACGTTACCGCCACTACAGCCACCATAAGCAACAAGGCGCAGCCTAAAGCTACCCATTGGGGTGATTTCCAATTCGGCGTCTGACAATGTATTCGCCACCAATAGACAATTCGCCAAAACCGCTTCGCCCATAAAGAAACACCCGGATAGGGGACACGGCCGTTTTCCCTATCCGGGCTACCTACTTTGATGACTGATTTATCTTCTGGGAGCGTGATGCACCACTCTTCGTTTTTCATCTCACCCTTTTTACCGCCTGAAACTTTGGCTGGAAAAGCCTGAAAATCTGGGAAATTTGTCCGGCCTTTCCGCTCAATAACCGGCTGGATATTGAATTTCAATGGAATGACATGCCCCCTGCGTTAACCAGCCATAAGGTGTGCCAGGAGCAGGGTTTACAATTTCCATTTGAATAGGTGAGCCGCCACCGTACCGGGGATAAAACACCACACGCACATGTACTGTGGGGTAAGAAAGGGGTAACCCGTTTATCCATCCTGAATCCAGTGCTCCTTCAGAAGCAGTCCAGGAAGCGATTTGGCCACCAGTCACGTCAACCAGCACATAAACACCATCCATCGAACCACGATATCTGTCCCGCCCCTGCATAAAATTGAAACGGGCACAACTTCGATTTGCCTGAACGGTTGGGTTAGGGTCGGTAGTAGCGGGTGTGTCAGGCACATCGGGGAGAGAGGAAGGCACTTGTGACCAGTCAGTAACTGCTGGGCCGGTTGGTGGAGCATAGGCAGTTGTGTAAGGGGTCTGTGTCCAGGATGAAGTGGGGGGTGTGTAACTACTAACGGTATTGGAGGGGATGATCAAAATCTGCCCAACGTAGATGGAACTGGGATTAGCAAGATTATTGACCTGGGCTACAGCCGTGACCGTTGTCCCAAATCGCGTGGCAATGCCAAACACCGTATCACCCGCACGCACTATATACGTCATACCTGAAACTGCCGCAGGCTGGATAGCAATAGGTGCAGCCACAGAGGAAGACGATGCTGGCGACGTAGATGTCACGGCCGTAGTCATCTCTGTTGGCGCCATTACAGATCCCGCTCCAACATTTGCCGTGTCTGTCCCCACACCGGGAATAGTGAGCAATTGCCCCACCAGAATCAAATTGGGATTGGCTATCTGATTTGTGGACACCAGGTCTGACACTGTGGTGTTATAGCGCCGGGCAATGTTAAACAAAGTATCACCAGGTTGCACAGTGTAACTGTACGCCGAAGTAATAGAGACTATGCCGGCAACCAACAATAGCGCCACCAATACGGCAACCCGAGACGCCATTGGAACTTTGGGCATACCCAACCGCGCATAACACCAATGTGTTATTTTCCCCTGCACTCGATGCCAGAGTAGGACAGTGTGCAATGGTTTTCTCGATGGTTGAGGATGAGAAACTTTGATAATGGGGGATGTGGTTAATGAGGGGGCATTTTCCTGTATGCTGTTCATCTCAGACTTCCTCCTGGGAGCAAATAGTTTCTTTGCTCACCGTATTCTTTCCTCTACGAATACTGCTGAGAGTTCAGACTGACATGAATAAAACATTGCCAGTATAACACCCGGTCAAGGAGTAAGGGGGGAAAAAAGACGTGAAACTTTGGTGAAGTGGCAATTCAGGTGGCCCCTTCTTCAAACTATCGCGGGTAACAGTCCCGGCTAACAATTCCGCGAAAAACAGATCTGTATTGCCCTGATCTGAAATCTCACACTTGCTGGCCCCAAGATGTTTTTTCAAACCAGGGCAATACAGAACAACTGCTGATACAAGTTAATGGAGCAATGCAAAGACACGCTTGGTGCAGTGCAAAGTTAGTGCAAATAACAAATACAAACGGCTAATTCAAGTTCTCAAAAATCCCGGCCGCACCCATGCCACCGCCGATGCACATCGTGACCATGCCAAATTGCGCCTGGCGGCGTTTCATCTCGTGGATGATTTGTACTGTTAATTTGGCCCCCGTCGCCCCCAAGGGATGACCCAGGGCAATCGCGCCACCGTTAACGTTGGTCTTCTCTTCGTCAAAACCTAGTTCACGAATGACGGCCACAGCCTGGGAAGCAAACGCCTCGTTGAGTTCAATCAGGTCAATGTCAGACAGGGACATGCCGGTGCGTTTGAGCAGCCGGGGCACGGCCGTGATCGGCCCCACCCCCATAATCTCCGGGCGCACACCACCCACATTGAAGCCCACAAAACGCACCAGTGGCTTCAGCCCCAATGCCTCGGCCTTTTGCCGCTCCATCACAATCACCGCCGCCGCGCCATCACTCAGCGGCGAGGCATTGCCGGCCGTCACCGTGCCACCCTGCATAAAAACGGGCTTCAATTTCGCCAGCCCTTCCAGAGTGGTATCCGGGCGCACGTGTTCATCTTTGTCCAGCACAATGGTGCGCCGCGCGCCGGGCGTCACTTCTTCCATTTCCACCGGCAAAATTTCATCTTTGAAGGCTTCCCGCGCATACGCAGCGGCGGCGCGCTGATGACTGCGCAGGGCATATTCGTCCTGCGCCTGGCGGCTGACTTCAAATTCATCGGCCACACGCTCGGCCGTCAGCCCCATGCCCATGTACACCTCTGGCTGGTGTTCCACCATGTAGGGGTTGGGGTTGACGCGAAAGCCGGTCATGGGCACCAGGCTCATCGTCTCCGCACCCCCGGCGATGACCACATCCGCGCCGTTGGCGATGATGCGTTCAGCCGCCAGGGCGATAGTTTGCAAGCCGCTGGAGCAAAAACGGTTGACCGTCATGCCGGGCACATCACTGGGCAGCCCGGCGCGCAGGGCAATGGTACGGCCGAAGTTCAACCCCTGCGCCCCTTCCGGCATAGCGCAGCCGATAATCACATCATCTACATCTTGCGGGTCCAGCCCTTCGGCCTGACGCAATGCTTCCCGAATAACGGCCGCAGCCATTTCATCTGAGCGCCAGCTACGGGTGGTGCCGCGTTTGGCTTTGCCTACGGCCGTTCGGCTGGCCGCCACAATCACTGCTTCTCGTGTCATCTTGTTTTCTCCGTAAAGTAGGGCGATTTTGCAAAATCGCCCTACACGTCAGTTTCGCAACGGTTTCCCCGTCTGTAACATGTGCATAATGCGTTCGCGGGTTTTTTCTTCGTGCAGCAGTTCCAGGAACATCTGCCGTTCCAGGTCGAGTATGTACCACTGGTCCACCCGGGCCGGTTCGCTCAGGTCGCCGCCGCACAGCACGTAGGCCAATTTACGGCTGATGAGGGCGTCGTGGGCACTGGCGTAGCGGCCCCATTCAAAGCTGCGGATGCCCAGGTAGAGTGCGTAGAGCGTGTCTCGCCCGGCTGCATAAACTTTCTCCACTTCCGGCGGCCGCGCTCCGGAGTCCACCAGTTGCCTTGCCTTTTGTTTGGCCCTGGCCAGGCGGTGGTCGCTGTTCATCACGATGGTGTCCTGGTCGGTGAGATAACCGAGTTCTCTAGCCTCCCACGCGCTTGTGCCCACTTTGGCGGTGGCGATGTTTTGGAAGATTTCTTGCATGGCGGGCAGCACGTCAGCATTGGCGCTTTTCATCACCGGGTTGATTTTGCGGCGCACGATCTCTTTGCAGCCACCACCCGCGGGGATGAGACCCACGCCCACTTCTACCAGGCCGATGTAGGATTCGTGGTCGGCAACGGCCGTCCAGCCCGCCATCACCATCTCTGCCCCACCACCCAACGCCATCTGGTGTGGGGCCGTGACCACCGGTTTGGGGGCGTGGCGCAAGTTGAAGGTGAGCGTCTGCAAATCCTTGATGGATTGATCCAGCGTATCCCACATGCCCTGCCCGGCGGCGATGCCCACCATGGCAATGTTGGCGCCGACGCAGAAGTTGTCACCGTTATTACCGATGACCAGCGCGTCAAAATCGGTATTGAGCCGATCCAGAGCGGTGTTACCCATGGCTACCAGGTCGGCGTCTATGGCGTTCATCTTGGCGTTGAATTCGTAGAGCAAGACGCCGTCGCCCATGTCATGCAGGCGGGCGCTGCCGTTTTGGGCCAGCGTTTTGTTTTGCTTGAGCAGGCTGGCGACGGTCATTTGTTTGTCGTCTTTGGGCAGGGCCACGTATGTGCCGGTGTGGAAGTCGTAGTATTGCCCATCCACATAAAAATGCTCGTGCCCATTGTCCAGCATATCCTGTACCCAGTCGGCCACTTCGTAACCGGCGGCCTGCATTTTCACGGCCGTGTCGCGCACCCCCAGCATATCCCACATCTCAAACGGCCCGGCTTCGTGGGCAAAACCCCACTTGTTGGCGTTGTCCACATCCACAATGTTGTAGGCGATTTCCGGCGTCACGTAAGCGGCATAAGCCAGGGCGTAATAGGTGGTGGCGCGGATAAATTGGGCGGCGCGGTCATCAAATTCCAGCAGTTTGCGCAGCCGTTCACCCAAATCCTCAATTTTGCGCACCGCACCGATGGAATCAAAACGCACACTGGGCGAATTGAAGTATTCCAGCGTGTCGGGGTTCAGGGTGTGGAATTCGCGCTGACCGCCGGCCGTCACCGTCTTGTAGAAGCCCTGCCCGGTTTTGTTGCCCAGCCATTTGCGTTCGGCCATCTGCGCGTTCAGCGCATTGGTCTTGGGGGATTTGAGGACTTCGCGGTAATTGTCGTGGGGGATGGCCGGGTAGAGGTTGCTGTTGACGTGCATCATCACGTCCAGCCCCACCAGATCGGTCAGGCGGAAGGTGGCAGTTTTGGGATGGCCTACGACGGGGCCGGTGATAGCGTCTACTTCGGCGATGGTGTAGCCGTTTTCCAGAGCGTATTCGCTGACGTAGGAGCCGACGATGGCGATGAAACGGTTGGCGATGAAGTTGGGCGTGTCTTTGCAGACGACGACGCCCTTGCCCAACACCTCGCTGCCAAACCGCACCATAAAGTCCAGCACGGCGGGGCTGGTATCGGCAGTGGGAATGATTTCCAGCAGCTTCAAATAGCGGGGTGGGTTGAAAAAGTGGGTGCCGAGGAAGTGGGCGCGGAATTCGTCGGAACGGCCGTCGGCAATCTGGCTGATCGGTATGCCCGACGTATTGCTGCTGACGATGCTGCCCGGTTTGCGGACTTTCTCAATGCGCTCCATCAACGCCTGTTTGGGCGCTAACTGCTCGATGATCACCTCCACAATCCAGTCACAATCGGCAATCTGCTCAAAATCATCTTCCAGATTACCCAGGGTGATCAGGTCGGCGCGGTCGGTGCTGGCCAGGTTGGCCGGTTTGGCCTTCGCCATCCGGTCATACAAGGATTGTACAATGCGGTTTCTGGCCTTGCGATTGCTTTTCTCCGCCTCGCTCAAATCGGGCGGCATGATGTCCAGCAAGACCACCGGGATGCCGATGTTTGCCAGGTGGGCGGCAATGCCGCCGCCCATCGTCCCCGCCCCAATGACGGCTACTTTTCGAATATCATATGACATGTGCTTCTCCTTCAAACAATCTGCACAAAAGTACAGAATTATATCACAATCCTATTTTAACTCGCGGCGGGAGTAGCCGAGGATGGAACGGGCGACGATGAGCAGGTTGATCTGGCGGGTGCCTTCGTAGATGTCGTTGATCTTGGCGTCGCGCATCCATTTTTCGGCCAGCGTTTCCCGGCTGTAACCGAGTGGGCCAAGCAGTTCCACCGCTTTTTGGGTGATGCGGGTCACGGCCGTGCCCGCATGAGCCTTGGCCATTGAAGCCTCCAGCCGGTTGCCACGGCCGTACATAATCGCCTCAGTGGATTTCAGGGTCAGCAGCCAGGCCGTTTTCCAGAGCGCTTCCATTTCCAGCAGGTCACGCTCGACGGCCGTCAGCAGATGGCGCGGTTTGGTGTAATCAACGGTAATCACTTCGGCCGCCAATGTCTCTTTGGTGAACTCCAGCGCAGCGCGGGCAATGCCCACCGCGCTGGCGGCCACCGCCGGGCGGCTGGCGTCAAAGGTCTTCATCGCCCCCTGGAACCCCTTGCTTGTGTCCGCTTCTTTTACTTCCGCACTGCCGAGCAGATTGTCATACGGAATACGCACATCCTGGAAGGAGAGGACGACGGTATCGCTGGCACGTATGCCCAATTTGTCCAGCCCCGGACTGACGCTGACGCCGGGTGTGTGGGCTTCTACTACAAAGGATTTGATCCCCTTACGGCCCGCATTGGGATCAACCGTGGCCCAGACAATACAAAAGCCATTGGACTCTTTCAAAGCCAGCGCACCGCTGGTGATAAAAATTTTCTCGCCGTTGATGATCCATTCGTTTGTTTCAGGGTCGAGTACGGCCGTCGTCCGCATGGAACTGTTATCCGAACCGGCATCCGGCTCGGTGATAGCCATGGCCCCCCAGGCCGGTTGGTCGCCTTCGGCAAAACGAGACATGAAGCGGATTTTTTGCTCGCGGGTACCCACCGCTTCCACGGCCGCTGCCCCCAACCCGCCGGTCGGAATACACAAATACTGCCCGGCATCGCCATAACTCAACATTTCGATGTTCAGGATAACGCCGAGAAATGCGGTATTGGGGCCTTCTCGCTTTGGCGCGGAACCGTTGGCCTTCCAGCGATCGAGTTGGGCTTTGTTTTGCTGCTTCATGATCGGCCACATCATCTCAATGAACTCTTTCGGCCGTTCGTGTTCGTGTTCGTCATAATGCCGGGAATAAGGGCGCATCACCTGTTTGGCCACCATCTCCGTCATGGCTACCTGGTTTTTGATTTTTTCGGGAATTTCAAAGTTAATCATGGCATTTCTCCAGAGTAACTGCGTCATGTCGCAATTACACAATTACCAGTCCATCCCACTGCACAAACCCGCGTGCATTGCGCAGCCAGAGTTCTACGGGGTATTCGCGGATGTAGCCGTAGCCGCCCAGGGTTTGCAGAGCCTGGTCGGCCACACGCACGACCATATCGTCCACAAAATGTTTCATCACGGCCGTTTCCTGCGTCGCGTCCTGGCCCTGATCCAGCAGCCAGGCCGCTTCCCAAACCATCATGCGTGCCCCGTCAATGTCAATCGCCATCTCCGCCAGCATAAAGGCGATGGATTGGCGGTGGGCGATGGGTTCGCCAAACTGGATGCGCTGCTTGGCATAGTCGCGGGCATATTCTAACCCGGCGCGGGCCAACCCCACGGCCGCCGCCGCCAACGCCACCCGGCTGTGATTCAAAATCAGGCCAATGTCAATACCCTCATCGCCGCCCAGCCGATTCACGGCGGGCACTTTGACGTTGCTCAGCGTCAGGGTGAAGGTGGGCAGCGCCTTAAGACCCATCAGCTTCTCACGCGGCCCTGTTTCCAGGCCAACAGTGTCGGCGGGTACAAAAAATGCCTGGGTACGGCCGTCCTCATTGGCATAAATAAGAAATGTCTCAGCCGCATCTGCCAGCGGTACCAGGCTCTTTTTGCCGTTCAGGATGTAATGGTCGTCGGCGAGTACGGCCGTTGTCTTCAAATGGCGGGCATCATATTGCAGGCCCGGCTCTTGCATCGCGGCGGTAACGTGCGGCAAGGTCGGTTCACAAAAGAGTGGCAGGTGCGCCTCCTTTTGCGCTTCCGTACCACAGAGCAGCAACGGAATCGCTACATTGTTTGGTGACAAAATGTGGGCGGCAATCGCCAGATCGCCAAAGGCCAGCTCTTCCACCGCCAGCACATTGGTTGTCACCGAGTATTCACCAAAACCGCCATACGCTTCCGGGATGCCGGTGGGCAACAGACCCAAATCCCAGCCCGCCTGCACCACTTCCGGCGGGATGTGCCCTTCCTCGTCGGCGTCGCGGCTCACCTTGCGCATCCGCTCATTCGCCAACCGGCCAATGGCGTCGGTTAGCATCTTCTGTTCCTGGTCAAGTTCAAAATTTAACATGGCTCTACTCCTAAAAAATGTAGCGCGATTTGGCAAATCGCGTTACAGCCTTACTATCCTATCCACCATCTTCGCCACCCGCGCCATCACCTTCACGTCATGCACGCGCACAATGTCCGCGCCGCGATCAATGCCGATGGCGATGGTGGCAGCCGTGCCTTCTACGCGCTCGTCGGGTGGCAAATCGAGCGTGTAGCCGATAAATGATTTGCGGGATGTGCCCAGTAAAATGGGAAACCCCAACGTTTTAAACTGATCTAGTTGCTGAATAATTTGCAGATTTTGTTCCACTGTCTTGCCAAAACCGACGCCGGGATCAATGATGATTTGTGATTCCGATACACCGGCAGCCAGCGCCAGATCAATGCTCTCTTGCAATTCTCGTTTGATGTCGCCGATGAGATCGTCGTATTCCATGCCCACGTAACGGCCGCCCAATTTGTCTTGCTGCTCTACATTTTTCGGCTTGCTGCGGTTGTGCATGATGATGATAGGGCAACCGGCGGCAGCGACCACTGCGGCCATACGGCCGTCCATCCTTAACCCCCACACGTCATTTACCCAACTGGCCCCGGCCTGCAGCGCGGCCTCGGCCACCTCTGCCCGGTAGGTGTCTATGGAGATGGGCAGGTTGACGCTCTGGCGCACGGCCGTGATCACCGGAATCACCCGCGCCAACTCCTCTACGGCCGTAATGGGTTGGCTGCCCGGCCGGGTGCTTTCGCCGCCAATGTCCAAAACGTCCGCGCCATCGGCAGCGAATTGTTGGGCCTGCTGCACGGCCGTGTCCAGCCAATCCCCATCTGCCACCAGCCCATCCCCGGAAAAACTGTCCGGCGTGGCATTGATAATGCCCATGATGTAGGTGCGCTGGCCCCACTCAAAAGAGGAGTAAGCAGTAAGCGGTAAGCAGTAAGCAGTGGATGGATAACCGCTAACTGCTAACTGCTCACTGCTAACTGTTAACTGCTCACTGTCCACTTCTCACCTCCTGACTCCGCAGCCCATTCCACAAAATATCGGTAACTTGCGTACCTAACAGTTCTGGCGATGAATGATTGACGGTGATGCCCAGTTCAAACAGGGCGGCAAAGCCCATGATGGTGGCGCTCATGGTGCGGGCGGCGATGGTGGGGTCTACGTCGCGCAGCGTGCCCTGGGCGATCAGGTCGCGGATGTTTTGCTCCGTCTGGGCAATGATGTGGTGCATCGCTTCTTCCACGTAGTAACGGCGTACATCTTCACTCCAGCGTGATTCATGCAGGAAAACCATGAAAAGGCGGCGCTCCCGACCCCGGCGGAAACGGTTGGCCATAAACTGTGCCAGGTAATTTTCATACCCTTCCGGCTGAATGATGGCCATATCGGCCATAATCTCGTCGGCGTAGGCGCGGGCCACGCCAATGAGCAGGTCGCGCTTGTTGGCAAAGTAGTTGTAGAGCGTACCTTCGGACACATCGGCCATCTCCGCAATCTCTTTGGTGGTGGCGTTCTGGTATCCTTTCTGGCTAAAGACATGAGCAGCGGCGTCCAGGATTTGGGCCTGGCGGGCGGCTATGCGGCGGTCACGGCGGGTTTCTATCATGGGAAATTATGAATTATGGATTAGGAATTATGAATGGTAGCTCACTTTTTGAGCGACCACTCAATTTTTAGCAAAAAAAAGAGAACTAGACCATCACGGCCGTGTCCACCGCCAGTGGTTCCGCTAAACGACGGACGCCAGTGGGGGAAACGGCCGTAGCTAATTCTTGAATCGTCAAATCAAACTCTGGATGTACTACACCGGGAGCAATATCGGCTAAAGGTATCAATACAAAAGCGCGTTCAGGGATGCCAGGATGGGGAACTGTCAGACCAGCTACATGCATAACCAGATCGTCAATGAGCAAGATGTCAATATCAATCAGGCGCGGCCCCCATTTACTGGTAGGAGTGCGCCCCAGGTCTTGCTCTAATTGTTTGATGGAAGTGAGTAATTGTTGCGGAGCGTAATCGGTAAGAGCGGCAACACAGACATTATAAAAATCGGGCTGATCCATCACACCCCAGGGGACAGTTTCATAAAGCGGGGACACGGCCGTGACCAACACAGCTTCCTGCAAACCGGCTATTGCCCGTTCCAGATTGTGTCGCCGTTGGCCTAAATTTGTGCCCAAGCTCAGATATACCTGGTGTCTCATTTTTAAGTAATTGACCAACTGGATAATTGCATAATTACCCAGTTGCCTTCTTATGTACAAAGTGCCCTAAATAATGCTTTGCTGCATCGGGCACAATTTATAACACGGCGCGTCATGGCTGTCAATGAATCCAATTATTCTTTCCGGCGAGGGGCCAAAAAATGGGGCTTCAAGCTGAAGCCCCATTTTCTTTTAGTATTGCCTACAGTGAACTGCCATAACGCTTATGGCGTGCAGATTTCCACACTCCAACCATTGAGCGTCCCGGCATCGGCCGAGGTGT
>CAYXUZ010000196.1:0-7749 GCA_964467705.1 uncultured Ardenticatenaceae bacterium
TGACCATCGTGCCGCTGTGCCAGATGCCCCCCTTTACGGTCCATTTCGGTGCGATCAGCCACTTCCATCATAAACGGAATGTGCTGGCTGGCAAAGTGCCCCAAAATCCGTCGGTCAATCACAGCACCGAGATTATCTGCATTGGAGACAAAGGCATATTCATACCCCTGCGCCAGCAGTGCTGCCAGGGTGCCACTGGTTATTAGTGCGGTATAAATATCACCATGGCCAGGGGGACACCATTCCAGAGAAGGATTAGCGGGCCAGGTAACGGGAGCCAGATCAGATTGGCCGATCTTGGGGGCCTTATGCTGTAAAAAACTTCGTGGTAAGCCTTTGTCCAGGTCCGGGTAATGGCTCAAAACCGTACAGGCGTCGGCCTGAGTGCTGAAGCTGTCCATGAGGATGAGCGGCACGGCCGTGCAAATGGACTGCCGCGCAATAATATCCAGAAAAGACAGTCCTTCTTTGACCATCAGTAAAGATTTAGCCTGCTCCAATCCCATGCTGGTACCCAGACCCCCATTGAGTTTGATGACGGCCGTGCGAACCATCGCCGCTTCACCAATTTCTGCCAGCTCTTCCGAAAATTCATCAGCATTGGGCAACGACGTTACAGGCTCAATTTCTGATTCGGGAATCAGGCCAGTGTTACCGGCGACCAGTTGCTCGTAATAACCGGCAAATGTGCGAATAAAAATGTCCGGCAAACCTTCCGCTTGCATCCGCTCCGCAAAGGGGCGGAATGAGAGGCTAAATTTTGCTGCATCCGGCAACATGAAAACTCCTTTATAAGACAGTGGGTGTAGTCAGATGTTTTGTGTTTAAGTGTTTAGTTATTCTGTTTCATCTAGTCTAAAGGTGGCGGAACCTGATCAGGCGGCTGGCTCAATTGGGCAATCAAACGCCGTGCATCCCGGTCATTTGGATTCGCCTGTAGTGCGCGGTGGAACCAGGCAATAGCCTGCTCTGTTTCACGACGGTCACGGTAAATCAGACCAATGTTATAGGCCACATGGGGCGCAATGGGGTCCAGCGCCAATGCCTGTTCAAAAGCAACAATGGCGCGGCGCTGGTCTTCATCTTCAGCCAATATGGGATTACCCAGATAGGCCGCCCCCAGATTCGTCCAAATGGCCGGGTTGTCTGGGTAATGGTCAGCCAGAGTTTCCAAGATGGGCACTGCCTGACGGAACTTGTTTGTTAGAATGTATGCACCGCTGAGGTTAACGGCCGTGTCCATATGTTCTGGCTCCAACTCATATGCCTTTTGCAAGAGAGGCGCCGCTTGCGCAGCCTTTCCTTCATATAACAGTTTTGTGCCCCGGTGAAAGTACGCCTCAAATTGACTTTGTGCTGGTTTATGGTTCTTCCTTGTTTCGTTCATGTTCCATCCACAATTGTAAATTGTTACCCTTACCCGGATAACAGCATATGCTATCACGTTCATTGTATCTTCACACATGTCATAAGGATCGGCGAAAAAAGTTCAGACGATTTCCAATCTCTTCACGCCCAAAAATTCGTATAGCTCGCAATTTCAAATTTTATGTTTATTCATGTTTGATCTTATGCAAAGTAATTGCTATAATGCTCACAGATTTAACTAACATAATCTTAGATTACAGTCGGCTTGACAACATCATCCACTGTTTGAAAGCATCTGCATCGGCGTTAATGTAATCATAAGAGTTAGTTATCTTCTTCAAACAACAATGGCACTAATTTGGTGATTCAACCCGCCAGAATTGCTATACGAATGTACGATAGTGAGTGCATAGTCGTGGCGTTCGTAAGGAGTTGCAGGGGATGGATGAACAGTTGCTCGCCTTTCTGGATTACCTTCAGGAAGAGTATAACTATTCCAATAATACAACCGCTGCTTATAAAAACGATCTGAGTCAATTTGTGAGCTTTCTCCATAACGGCCGTTACAGTAGCATTCGCACCTGGAACGATGTCACCCCAGTGATTGTGCATGACTACGTTGAATTTATGAAAAGCCAGCCCTACGCCTCCTCGTCTGTGGCTCGCAAAGTAGCAGCTGTCAAATCCTTTTTTAACTATTTGCACGAGCAAAACGAGATTGAAGATAATCCAACAACCCAGGTTGATTCACCCAAAGTAAAGAAGAGATTGCCCCAAACCTTAACATTCCAGGAAGTGGATCGGTTGCTGGCGGCCCCCACACAAAAGAGAACACCCAAGAACTTGCGTGATACTGCCTTGTTAAACGTCCTCTATTCTACCGGGATGCGAGTTACGGAAGTGGTCTCCCTGCAAATCGAGGACATTGACCTGGAACATTCTCTACTCTTTTGCCCTGGTAAAGATGAGAGTAGCCGCAAGCTACCTTTTGACGCCCACACGCAACAGATATTAATGATGTATCTGGATGAGGGACGGCCGTACCTGGTAAAGGATAAAGAAGAAAAAGCTCTGTTTCTCAACCATCGGGGGCAGCAACTCACCCGGCAAGGGTTATGGCTCATCATCAAGGCATATGCCAAACAGGCAGAATTAAAAACCTCGGTTACTCCACATACTTTGCGCCATAGCTTCGCCGCTCATAAACTACACAGCGGTTCCGATTTACAGGAAGTACAAAAACTGCTAGGCCACGCTAATATCTCAACCACCCAAATCTATACCCATTTGAGCGATGAGGATGAACCAGATGACGACATGGATGAAGAAGCTGAATTGTTCTTTGAAGAAGCAGCTGCGATGAGCGCTCCCTAACCCCCCATGAGCGAATCAACACGGATTCATGTTACCGAAGCGGCTACGGCCGTGCGCCAACTCACACGCTACCAGCCAACCATCGGCCTGGTACTTGGCTCTGGCCTCAACGCCCTGGCCAATACCATCCACAATCCTGATACCATTCCTTACGAACAAATTCCACACTGGCCCGTCTCTACGGTTGCCGGACATGGCGGCCGTCTGGTCATCGGCCAACTGGAAGGGCAAACGGTGTTGGTGCAGCAAGGGCGCGCCCATTTTTACGAAGGCTACACCATGCAGCAAATCACCTTGCCTGTGCGCGTTATGCAGCAACTGGGTGTGCAAACTCTCATCGTGACAAATGCCGCCGGGGGAATCAATGCCTCATTCCGACCTGGAGATTTGATGTTGATTACCGACCACATCAACTTTTTAGGTATGGCCGGCCTGAACCCATTGCGGGGGTCAAATGATGACTCGGTAGGGCCACGTTTTCCCGATATGACACGGCCTTATGATCCACACCTGCGCCAGCTTGCCCTTGAAGTTGCTCACACCCATAGCCTCCCCTTACAACAAGGTGTTTATGGTTATGTGGCCGGCCCCAGCTTTGAAACCCCCGCCGAACTGCGTTTTCTACGTACCGTTGGCGCCGACGCTGTGGGCATGTCCACCGTACCCGAAGTGGTCATCGCCCGGCACGCCGGTATGCGCGTTTTGGGCATCTCATCCATCACCAACAAAGCAGACCCTGACCCCAAACCCGACGTCGTCGTGACCCATGATGAAGTGCTGGAAACCGGCAAACAAATCATACCCAACCTGATTATGCTCATTCGCGGTATCTTACAACGGTTATAACCCGGTCATACTTCATCTGGACGGGCTGCCGCCATTATGGAACGAGTTTATATCTTCATTCTGCGTAATGATGTCTGGATGCTGATCCTGGCTTCATTTGGTTTGATCTGGTATATCAGCAAATTTATACAGTCACAGCGGATATTACAGCGGGCGGTGTTTGGTCTGGAGCGAGAACGAGGCCAGCAACTACGTAATAATGCGATCATCTTTATTTTGGCGCTCACGGCCGTCATTGCCATCATTGTCTACGTCAATTACCAGGTAGCCCCCACTTTGCCCGCCGAACTCCTCAGGCCACCCACACCTACACCTGACCTGTCACGCACACCATTCTCCTCCCCCACACCGCCTATCATTCCAACATCCACCCCCACCCCACCCATTGCGCCTACCATTACCCTGCCCAGCCAACCATTATTACCGCCACCCATCGCACCCGCCGCCACCATCACAGAAACTATAGAGCACGAAGGAGGCAACACAGGTGCGATTATTCCCACCCCTGGACTTCTTCCCACGCCCATTATTGGTTGCAACCTTCAACTTACCATTAGCGAACCACGTAATGGCGCTGTTATTGCCGGGTCTATCGAGTTTTTTGGCACCGCCAACACGCCCGATTTTGGCGGCTACACACTGGAAGCCAATGGCCCCCAAACCAACGGGCAATGGGCTTCGCTGGTGGGACGCACCATCCCCCAACCAGTTGTGGACAGCCTGCTCGGTAATGTTAATCTGAGCCAATGGGAATCCGGCCCCTACCTCATCCGTCTCACCGCCTTCAACAGCAGTGACGCGGCCGCTTACCAGTGCGCTATTCAAATCACGTTGCAGAATTAAGCATGCCCAACTCATAAAAACAAAGCAACGTATTACCGTAACGACGTTTATCGGCCAACACCAGATGCGTTAATTCGACCGATTGCTGCTCTTTTGGATCAATCTGGACGACAACTATTCCTTGCTCATTCAGATAAGCCAACGGCCGTGCATCCACCACCTTGAGTACCTCCAACCAGATACCTTTGTATTGCGGGGGGGCAATGTAAATCAGGTCAAACGGCCGTGCCGCAAACTGCTGCAAATAGACAAACGCATCCATCTGCCGCACCTCCGCCCCCTCCGTAAGCTGCGTATGCCGCAAATTATCCTGAATCGTCACAATTGCCGGGCGCAGCTTGTCCACAAACACCACTTCGGCTGCTCCCCGACTGAGTGCCTCAATGCCCACCTGCCCCGTCCCCGCAAACAGATCCAGCCAGCGCTGCCCGGTCACATCCCCCAAAATGTTGAACAGGCTCTCCTTCACCCGATCCATAACCGGGCGGGTGCTGTCGCCGGGTGCTCGCTTCAATTTTCGCCCTTTTGCCTTACCACCAATTACGCGCATGATGTACGACAGTGCCAGGCACAGGGCAGAACGCCTTGGTCATTCCAGAGTCTCATGCCCTGTGCCTGACACTACTCCAGGTTTACTTACTCAACAACTAGCCTAAACAGTTCCACATTATCCCCCACCTGCACACCATCTACCAGCAGGGGCAGCCGCCAGCCTTCAGACTGCACCCACAATCCGGCCGTCACCCGGTATTCACCCGGCGGCAAATCGGGTGGCAGCGCCAGATAATGCTCATCACGCACATACGCATCTAACGGCCAGCGTTTGGTGGGAAATTCACCGGGATTAAGTTTATCCGACTGCGCGACCAGCACCCCATCAGAAGACAACAGATGCACAAAAACCTGAAAGTTGATGTCTAGCTGGTTGAGCGCCTTCCAGTACAGTTCCAGGGGGATAATGTCGCCGGGCACGGCCGTTTGTCGCCGCGCCGTATACCCAATCAGGGCAATCTGCTCGCCAAAATCCGCCATCATATCGGTCGCCGCCGGTTCGGCTTCCAGACCGGAAGAATTGTGATGCAGGACGCCGGTTGGCTCTAACAGGAGGATGCTCACGGCCGTGACCGCCACCACCGCCACCAACGTCACCCAATCGGACCGGGCCAGCCGGGGCGGGAAAAGTGGCCTTTGCGGCGAATTGTCTGCCGCCTGCCGCCGCAATCGCCAGGCCACAACGCCCATCAGCGCCAGCGACACGGCCGTAATTACAGCCGCCGCCGTGCGCGCCGGGGTCGTGCCAAATTCCACATCAATCACATGCCGCCCCGCCAAGACAGGTACCACAATAAACCCTTCAGGCAGCCCCAATTCTGTTTCCACCGGTTCACCATCAATCCACACCTCCCAACCGGGAAAATCAAATAAATAAAGGCGAAACAATAGCTTTTGGGGTGTGTCCATGATGTAGCGGGTATGCAACGGCCGTATGATCTGCGTCTCCACCGTCGCCCCCGGCGGCAGCACATCCCAATTCACGCGATCCATCGGCTTGCCGTCAGCCACACCGCCCACCACATTCCCTTTACGCGCCGGTACCACATCCACCGTCGCCGGCACATAATCGGCCGTCGAAGTTGTGCCCAGCCAGCGCCCGGTATTTTCAATCAGCGACATACGCAGCGTATTCACTTCGCCAAAATCCCCCCAGGGCGCAGGCTGGCTCATGGGCAGCCCCAGGATGATGGTGAGGGAAACGAGCACGGCCGTTAACCACTCCTCCACCCGCCTCCTGCCCTGCGCCATCAGCAGCAGTCCATCGGTTGCCGCTCCCGCCAGCACGGCGCACATCGCCGCCGCCGCCCCCAGTAACCGCCAGGGAAACTGGAAAAAAGCCATAAAGGGCAGCGCTTCCCAAATTGGCGCGGAAACCGGCAGCATCAAAAGCAGCAATCCCGCCATCGCCAGCACAAAAAACAAAACCTGCGCCCCCAGCCGCACCCTTCGCAAAAGCAGCAGCACAACGGCCGTCACCGCCATCACCCACTGCGCCACCCCCAAATTAAAGCGAAACGCTGGTTCCGACGCGCCCCAATCCAGCCGCAACGACGACGCCAACATCTCCTGCACAGACAAAAAGTGCGTATGAAAATCATAATTCCCCCCCTGCCCAATGAGCGTCTGCAACGTCACCGCATTCCGTTCCAACAGTACCGGCAGCCAGAAAATAGCGGCCGTGCCCAGGCCGAGGAGAAGAGCGGAAAAGGTGACAGGGTGACGGGGTGACAAGGTGCGGGGGTGATCTTTCACCTTGTCACCTCGCCACCTTGTCACCATGTCAATGACCAACTGCCAGACGGTCCAGGCGCACACCAAGCCAAAAAAGAGCATCCCCATCAAGTTGTGGGAGAGGATAACGGCGGCGGTGAGCAGCACGGCCGTGACCCACACCCGCGCCCCGCCCCCTTTGCGCAATCTATCTAGCGCCCACAATGCCAATGGGAAAATGCCCAGACTGAGCGATTCCGGCAGCACTCCCCTTGCATGCGGGTCCACATATTGCACATAGGGCGCGTACACATAGATCGCCGCCGCCACAAAACCCGGCCCCCGCCCCCAATTGTCCCGCACAAAACCATACATGCCCGACGCCGCTGCCAGCAGACCAATGATGAAACCGGCTTTCACGGCCGTCACCGCATCCCAAAACGGCCATAGCTCAAACAACAGCCCCACGTAATATGCCAGCGGCGCGTAGTAGTTGAAGATCGGGTAGCCGTACCCGTGATAAAAATTGGGTGCCCAACGCGGATAATAGTCGCCGCCACGCACCAGCAGTCCCAACTCATGCAGGCGGAAAATGTGCAGTTCCGCGTCCGTCTCCACCGGCAAACTGGCACGGCTGACAAACGGCCAGATAGCGATGAACGCAATCGCCAATACCACAAAAAAACCGGGGTCTACCCGGCGCAAATGCTGCT
Source organism: uncultured Ardenticatenaceae bacterium (assembly GCA_964467705.1). GTDB lineage: Bacteria > Chloroflexota > Anaerolineae > Promineifilales > Promineifilaceae > CAADGU01. The sequence continues at coordinate 7,410 of CAYXUZ010000196.1, forward strand.
TCATAACAGTCATATCATGTGATAACTTGAGCGGTCTCTCAGCCTGTCATTCCGACGAGTCTTCGAGGAGGAATCTCTCACACGATGAGAGACGAACGATTCCTCGTTCCGAAGACTCCACTCGGAATGACAGGTTGCCGCCTTATACAAAACGTGAAACGTGACACTAACTCTATCACGTTTCACGTTTTTTCCCGGCACCGTACCTGACGTTTTCCACGCTACTTCCCGACGGTGCTTTCTCATTGCGGAGGGGAGGCTTTAGCCAATATTGTGTCGGCTGAAGCCTCCCCTCCGGGAAATCGTTTTCAGATGCTAATCAATCAGCCAATCAAATCCA
>CAYXUZ010000196.1:7759-11845 GCA_964467705.1 uncultured Ardenticatenaceae bacterium
TCCACAATCTGGTCAGGGTGATCGGCAACCGTGACGCCGGCCTGCCGCAGAGCGGTAATTTTGTCATCAGCCGAACCCGTTCCCCCTTCCACAATGGCCCCGGCGTGGCCCATCCGTCGTCCGGGGGGCGCGGTGCGCCCGGCAATGAAGGAGGTGACACGTTTGGTCATGTGGCGGGCAATGTAAGCGGCCGCCTGCTCTTCGGCATTACCACCAATCTCGCCAATCATAATGATTTGCTCCGTTTCCGGGTCATCTTCAAACAGTTGCAGCACGTCAATGAACGAAACGCCGCTAATCGGATCGCCGCCAATGCCCACGCAGGTAGATTGCCCCACGCCGCGCCGGGTCAGCGCGTCTACCACTTCATAGGTGAGCGTGCCGCTCTTAGAAACAACACCCACATTACCGGGCATGGCAATGCTGCCGGGGATGATGCCCACTTTGGCCTGGCCGGGTGTAAGCAGACCGGGGCAATTTGGCCCCACCAGCGTAATTTGGCGCGTTTCCAGGTAGGCGCGGGCGGCAATCATGTCCAGCACGGGAATGTGTTCGGTGAGACAGACGATGAGGTCTACACCGGCGTCGGCCGCTTCGTAAATGGCATCTACGGCAAAGCGAGCGGGCACAAAGATGATACTGGCATTTGCGCCGGTTGCTTCTACTGCGCCCTTCACAGTATCAAAGATCGGTACGCGCTTGTTGTCGCCGTCGAACCATTGGCCGCCTTTGCCGGGTGTGACGCCGCCAACGACGTTGGTGCCATAGGTGATCATCTGGTTGGTGTGGAAGGTGCCTTCGCGCCCGGTGATGCCCTGGACTAAGAGGCGGGTGTTTTTGTCTACTAATATGCTCATGATGCACCTCGTTTGGCGGCGGCGACCGCTTTTTGGGCGGCGTCGGAAAGGGTCACGGCCGTTTCCATCTCCGCCTCTGCCAATATCTCCATCCCCTCTTTAGCATTCGTCCCGGCCAGGCGCACAATCATGGGCACGGCCGTGTCAATCTGCGATAGCGCCTCAATAATCCCTTTCGCCACTTCGTCACCGCGTGTGATGCCGCCAAAAATGTTGATCAACACCGCCTTCACATTCGGGTCAGAGAGGATGAGGCGCAGCGCCGTCGTCACCTGTTCCGCCTTCGCCCCACCACCAATATCCAGGAAATTGGCCGGTTCGCCGCCAAACAGCTTAATCACATCCATCGTCGTCATTGCCAGACCAGCGCCATTGACCATACAACCGATATTGCCTTCTAGCTGGATGAAGTTGATGCCACTTAAGCGCGCTTCCCGCTCTGAGGGTGGCTCTTCGTCGGTGTCGCGCATTTCGGCCAGGCGAGTCTGGCGGGAGAGGGCATTGTCATCAATGCTCATTTTGCCATCCAGCGCCATCAGTTTGCCTTCGCCGGTGATGACCAGCGGGTTGATTTCCGTTAGCGAGGCATCATTGGCCTGGAAGCAAGCATAGAGCGAGGCCACAATTTTGTGGAAATCCCGCCACAGATCACGCGGCAAATCCATCGCCGAAGCCAGATAGGTAGATTGGTAGCCACGCACACCTAAGGCCGGTTCGATATGGACGGTGAGGATTTTCTCTGGCGTTTCGGCCGCGACCTGCTCAATGTCCATGCCCCCGGCGGCCGAAGCCATGATCATGGGGCGGCGGGCGGCGCGGTCAATGAGGACGGCCAGGTAGATTTCCTGTTTGATGCCGGGCGCTTGCTGGTCTACCAACACGCGGCGGACCTTGAACCCTTTAATGTCCATGCCCAGAATGCGGGCAGCCTGCGCTTCGGCTTCGTCTGGGCTGTTCGCCAGACCGATGCCGCCTGCTTTGCCACGCCCGCCGGTAAGCACCTGGGACTTCACCACCACACGGCCGCCTAATTCGCGGGCAATTTCGCGCGCTTCCGTTGGCGAGGAAGCGACTTTGCCATCAGGAATGGGCACTCCATGTTCTGCAAATAACCGTTTTGCCTGGTATTCGTGCAGATTCACTATTCTGTCTCCTTTGCTGTGGGAATGTTGCTTATACATAGAAAAGGCGAACGGTTGTATCGCGTTCGCCTGTTTCATTTATCAAAGTGTGGAGAAGATTATAACATGGGCTGAAGTGTGAGACGAACTCACACTTCAACAATCCGAATCGTGTGGTGGATGGGGACGGCTTTAGAGAGCATGGCGTGGACGGAGCAGTAACGCTCGATGGAGAGGTTGACGGCTTTTTCTACTTTGTCGGGGGCCAGGTCACGGCCGTACACCACATACTCTACTTCTATATCTGTAAATACCTTGGGGTGGTCGTTGGCACGTTCACCGTTGAAGTTCACTTCAAAGCCGGTCACGTCCTGCCGCATCTTTTCCAGGATGGAGATGACATCCATGGCCGTGCAACCAATAGTGGCGACGGCCAACAACTGCATGGGACTCATTCCTTTCTTTTGCTCACCGGGGGGGGCACTGCTTTCCACCGGCATACTCACGCCATCGGGCGTGGTGGCGGTGAAGGTTAATCCTTTAATCCATGTAACTTTTGCTTCCATTCTTTCTCCAGTGGGGCGATTTTCCAAATCGCCTGACCTATATCAATAAGTTGTCCTTTTGACAACGTTATCTAGTGTAGCCTTACAGGGGCACGGCCGTTAGTGACATTCCTCACCATATGGAAGAGGAGCAGGGCACGCCCTCGTGCTCCGCGTGGGACGTGGGCGTCCCACACTCTTCAATCAGCGTGGCGGAGTGCGCATCCTCAGATGCGCATCTGAGGATGCGCACTCCGCCTGCTTAATATGAGAGGGCGGTGGGCACAACGGCCGTTACTTTTGTGCCCCCTTTTATCTCTGATATAATGCCCCGTTTTGAATGGGAATGATGAGTGAGAAGGTGAATTTGCCCCCTGAAGAGCGGCGCTGCCCGGTGTGTGATGCGGTGGTGGCCGAAAAGGCGACGGTTTGTTTGATGTGCGGCTACCGGCTGCCGCCGCCCGTCGTTGTGCCGCCGACTGAACCGGAACCCCCTGCCCCCATGGCAGAGGAGATGGCCGAACCGGTCATGCCGCAGCCGGTTGTGCCTGGACGTAGTGAAACAGAAACGGCCGTGTCCCCCACCCCACCGGCGCCAGAACCCATTGTGACACTGACCCAGACGGCCGTGCCCGACGTGATGGAAAGTGTAATGCGGGAACGGCAAGCGCCATTGGTATTGGTGATGACGGCCGTGTTCACCATCGGCATCATCCTCCTGGGCGCACTCGTCTGGCAATACCGCCCCGACGAAGTGAGCATGATCATCGCCCCATCCACGACGCCCATTCCGCCCACTATCACCTTCACCCCCACCTGGACGCCGCTGCCCACCGAAACCCAGCCGCCCACCCTCACCCCCACCATCACCTCCACACCAGAGCCAACGGCCACGCTGCCGCCGCCCCGCTCCCATACCGTGAGCAGCGGTGAGACACTGTTTGGCCTCTCCTTCCTCTATCGTGTTTCCATGGACAGCATCACGTCTCTCAACGGGCTGCCAACTGATACGCAAATTCAGGTGAACCAGAATTTGCTCATTCCCTGGCCCACGCCCACGCCGCCTTTGGAAGTCATCACAGTGGAGGTGAATGGGGAATTGGTGATTGCTGACCCGCGCAACTGTGACCGGTATGAGGTGCAGTCGGGTGATTCGATTGTGGCGATTGCGTCCCAGTTTGGCATCCCGTTTGAACTGCTGGCGCAGGTGAATCGCATTACAGACGCGACCATTTTGCAGCCGGGTGATACGGTCTGCATTCCGCGCATCAGTTATGGCGGTATTGAAGATTTACCGCCCACGCCGGGGCCATCTCCCACGCCCACCCTCACGCCGCCGCCCGCCGGGCCAAAGCTGCTGTATCCGGTGAATGAGACAGTGATTGAGCCGCCGGACGGGGTAGTGCGGTTGCTGTGGACGGCCGTGAAAAACCTTACCGACACCGAATGGTACATGGTGGAACTGGCCGACACCAACCTGCTGGATACGCTGCCCCACCGCGCCTTCACCCGCGACACCTCCCTCATTGTCCCCGCTGATTGGCGGCCTGATGTGCCGGAAGC
>CAYXUZ010000197.1:0-11634 GCA_964467705.1 uncultured Ardenticatenaceae bacterium
CTGGCAGCAAAGAGGTCGGCGGTGGTCAACGATTCGCCGCGCCAGCGGGCCAGGTCGTGGGCGGTGGCGATGGCATCTTCAATCTGGCCGGGGGAGAAGCGGAAGTAGGTGGCGACGGCCGTTAAATCCAACCCCGGCTCATCACCTAAATGTGCCTGCCAGATAGCCAGACGGCCGTCAAAATCAGGCGTGGGAAAGGTGACGGCAAAAATGGGGCGCTGCCGCCGGGTATTGGCGGGCTGCCATTCCGTTTCCCCGGCAACGATGACGGTGTGCGGATAAGCCAGCAGGTCAGCGAAAAGGGATTGGGGCGGACGGCCGTCTTGCAAAACCGCCTGCCAGTGAGTGAGGTAGAGGGTGGCCTGGTAGAGACGGCCGTCGCGCAGCACCCGTCGCAACAGTTCATCCCGTTCGTCCTCTTGGGCAGCAATGGTCGCCAGATTGGCCGTTAACAACGGCTGCCCACAAAATTCGGCCAGCTTTAGCGCCGCTTCGCGGCGTCCTGTGCCATAACCACCATAAAAAGAAAAAAACGGGGGGTGGGTGAGGCCATCATAAACCTGTGCCAATTGGCCGACAAAATCGGCTGATAAACGATGCAATGGCATATGGTCGGTGGCGTGCAGATGCGCCAATCCTTCTAGTTTGGGGTCTAGCTGGTCATCGTCGAGCAAAAATTCGATGAGGTGAGGATACGGCCGTACCGTTTGCGCCAGAAACTCTTTATCCCCTTCCCGTTGCAAGAGGCGGCTTTGCAGCAGACGGCCGTTGTCGCCGAATAATCGTCGCTGCTGCAATTTCTGGCTGAAGTTATCGGTGAGTAGATTGAGGAGGAGGTCTACAGACGGCCGTTTGCGGGTCACGTCATCTTGCAAATAGGCATAAATCTGGGCGTAGCGGGGGTCAATTTCCGGGGCCAGCGCCAGCAAAAACGCTTCTATTTCTTCGAGCGTCAGGCCAAACGCTTGTGTCATGTCGTCCAGGCGCATGGCGACGCCGGCTTCACGGGCGGCGCGTGTTTGCGCCTGCCAGCCGGCGCGGGCGTTGGCAACTAGCTCCGGCCAATGTACACCTCCCTGGGGGCCATGCCCATTGGTTCCGTGCCCATTGAGGCCATGCCCGTTGGCCGACCAGAGATGCTGGCCGATGTCAAACCCCAATAATTCGGTAATCTGGTCATCGGAAATGTACAGGCCACGAAATTCATCTTGTGGGTTCAACCCGTTGGCTCGCGCCCGCGCTACTGCCCATTTGATGCGCAAATCCACCACCGCCAACCCGGCCAACAACTGCGCCTGGCTGTCAGGGAAACTCCTTCGCGTTTCTTGGCGCTCTTCGCGGATCAGATCAACGGTCATGTGACGCCCCCTTCTGGATCGGTTCAAACATATTGTCTAGTTCGGCGTCATGGGTGGTGTAACGGGCGACGATGCGACTGATTTCGACGGTGTCGGTGAAGTAATACTGGCGGTCTGATTGCACGTGGCGAATCCAGCCACGCCAGATGGGGGCATCGGCCGTGGGCACTGCCCCATCATCCCGGTTTTCTTTCCAGATACGGATCACAAAGGAGTGTGCCTCCTTCTCAAATTGAGACATCACCCCACTATCTTGCTGTTCGTCCATTTCCACCCACCGATAACCGGTCATTGTTTACCGATTACTGGCGGGAGTGTAATACGGCCGTCTCACAAAACTCTCACAAGATTGATCGAGCCACGGGGCCGAAGCAACCGCGCGAAACCTCCGCCACAAAGATATGCATTATCCCCGGTTGCCCTGCTCACCACCCACCATCCCCTGGTGAATCCCCAACTCAGGGATGGGAGTACGCAACATTCGCTGATGGTGTATTCGCCAGAAAAGCCGTACAATCTTTGCCAGGTGGACATTCCGCGCCCGTGTATTGAACTAATCTGAACCAGGAGAAAACCATGAAGACTCAACTTGTGTCTGTCATTGCTCTGTTAAGCACACTGCTGCTGGCCTTGATCGCCTTCACCGCTCTTGCCCAAAACAGCCCTCATCTGGATGACCTTCTTGCACCAACCACCTCTCAATTAGAAGAACAGATAGCTCAGACAATTGCGCTGGCTTACCTGGATCAAAACAAAGAAGCGTGGGGTCTAACGGCCGTTGACCTGGCCGAAGCCCAAATAACCGATACTACCATCAGCCGCCTCAGCGGCGTGGCAACAGTCTACGTGGGACAACGGTTAGGCGGTATTGAAGTTTTTAATGGCCTGATCAATGTCAGCATCTCGCCTGATGGCGAGGTCATAACAGCAGGCAGTCGTTTTGTGCCTGATTTGGCCGGTTCGGTACACGCCAGAACCGCCAGTGTGAGTGCAGAGCAGGCAGTAGACGCAACGGCCAACCATTTGGGCCTGGTTTTGCAGTCACCTCTGAAAATCATGAAGCAGGCTAACGATTCTGCCCAGGAAACATTGTTTACCGATGGGGGCATCTCGCAAAATCCCATCCCGGCAAAACTGGTGTATGACGCCTCTGGTGAGCAGGTGCGGTTAGCCTGGAACGTCATCATCTATCAACTGGACGGCCGTCATTGGTGGAATGTGCGCGTAGATGCCAATACCGGCGACGTTTTGTCCCAAAACGACTGGGTAGCTGATGAGCATTTTGCTGCTTTTGAGGGCAATGATTTTCCGGCAAGCGAGCCAGTAACTTTTTCGCCCACGCCCGTGCCTGACGGCAGCAGCTACCGCGTGTACCACCTACCCGTTGAAAGCCCAAACCATTCAATACCGCCGTCGCCAGCCGACGGCCGTACCTTGCAAGACCAGCCCGCCGACGCCATTGGTTCCCCCTTTGGCTGGCACGATATTGATGGCATAGTGGGGGCAGAATTCACCACCACGCAGGGCAACAACGCCCATGCCTACACTGACATTGATGGCAACGGCATCCCTGATCCAGGCTCCAGCCCGGATGGCGGCCCTGGCCTGGATTTTGACTTTCCCCTAGACCTGACCCAACCACCCAGTGCCTACCGCCCGGCGGCCGTGACCAACCTGTTCCACTGGAATAACCTGTTGCATGATGTGAACTACCGCTATGGCTTTGACGAAATACACGGCAACTTTCAGGAAAATAATTATGGCCATGGTGGGCTGGGCAGCGATTATATGAATGCCGAAGCCCAGGATGGCATGGGCACAAATTGTGGCAACATCGCCGTGCCGCCTGACGGGGTCAACCCACGGATGCAGATGTGTGTGTGGACGCTTTCGACGCCACACCGGGACGGTGACCTGGACACCGGCATCATTGCGCACGAATTTGGACATGGTGTTTCTAACCGCATGGTTGGCGGCCCCGGTAACGTTAGCTGTTTGAACAACGCCGAAGCGATGCTGGAGGGGTGGGCCGACTGGCAGGTGCTAATCATGACTATGGAAAATGGCGACCAGGGTAGTGACCCACGTGGCATTGGCACCTACGTGCTAAACCAACCCACAACCGGCAATGGCCTCCGCCAGATTCCCTATACCACCGATATGATGGTCAACGATTTTACCTACGGCGATTTGCCCACAGCGGCCATACCACATGGCGTAGGCTTCATTTGGGCGACGATGTTGTGGGAAATGAACTGGGAATTGATTAACGTGCATGGTTTTGATGAAGATTTATACCCGCCTGCTCCGCCGGTTAACACATGGGCAGGCAATCAGTTAGCTCATGCGCTGGTAACTGAGGGGCTTAATCTGGTGCCGTGCAGCCCAGGTTTTGTAGACGGCCGTAACGCCATCCTGAATGCTGACATAGTGCTGACCGGCGGTGAAAATCAGTGTACGATCTGGACAGCCTTTGCCCGGCGTGGCCTCGGTTTCAGCGCCAGCCAGGGCAGCCCCAACAACACCACCGACGGCACGGAAGCGTTTGACCTACCCCCATCCTGCCTGCTGCTGAACGCGCCGCCGACCATCAATAATATTTGTCAGGGGGACACGGCCGTATACACCATCGGCGTGGGCAGTGGTTTTACGCCGCCCGTGACCATGAGCGCGGCTAACAATCCGGCTCCTTCCACCGCAACATTCAATCCCAATCCGGTTACGGCCGTGCCCGCCAATACCACGCTTACCATTAGCAATACCGGTTCCGCACCGGCTGGTAGTCATGTGATTGATATTTCAGGTGGGGACGGTATTGTGACTGACACCACCTTCGTCTATCTGGCTGTTTATGCGGCCGTACCGGGCACTTCCCCCGTCCTGACCACACCACCAGATGGCAGCAGTGGTGTATCCACCTCCCCCAGCCTGAGCTGGAATCCTGCTGCCGATGCGACCAGTTATTTTGTGGAAATTGCTACGGATGTCACATTCACCAACATTGTTTACACAGCAGATGAAGCCACGACTACCCATCAAGTCGGCGCGACTTTATCGCCTGACACCTTGCATTATTGGCGGGTCACGGCCGTGAACCCCTGTGGCAATAGCCAGGCATCCCTGCCATTCAGCTTCACCACCGCCAACGCCTTCTGCTCCACTCCCAACCTGCCCATTCCCGATGTAGGCCAGCTAAATGATACGCTGACGATTCCCATAAATGGCACCATTCAGGATGTGGACATTTACATCAACGCGCCCCACACGTGGGTCGGCGACCTGACTTTTACTATCAGTCACAGCGGGACAAATGCCCTGATCATTGACCGCCCTGGCCGCACCACCACCGGCTTTGGCTGCTCCGGTGACAATTATGACATCACTGTGAATGATGAAGGGCCAGATGGAGACATTGAAACCCAATGCGCCAATAATCCGGCCATTTTTGGCGACCGGATTGGTGGCGACCCGCCCAATTCAGGTTTACTGGCCGCCTTTGATGGTCTGGATGTGAACGGAAGTTGGACACTGAATGTGGCGGACTTTGTCAGCGGAGATATAGGTTCGCTGGTGGAATGGTGTGTGATCCCTTCACTGGAACCGGATAATTGGGGTGTCAATCTCTCGCCTGGTCAGGCATTGGAAGGCGCTCCGGGGCAGGCCGTGACGTACACGATGAGCCTTACCAACACGGGCGGTGTTAGTGATACCTTTACCCTGGCGGCTAACGCCCAATGGCCGACCGACCTGTCTGCCAACAATGTAATTTTGGCCGCCGGTGAAGCAGTTACGTTCACGGCCGTAACCACCATACCCACCAACGCCCTGGCCGGGGAAACGGGAACGGCGCTGGTGACGGCCACCTCACAGGGCGATCCTACCATCAGCGATAATGCCCTGCTGACGACAACGGCAACGGCCGTGTACGGCGTCAGCGTTCAGGCTGATCAGGCCACACTTTCCGGCACGGTGGGGACAGTCGTCACCTACAATGTGCAAATCAGCAATACGGGTAACAGTACCGACACCTTTTCTCTGAATACGATCAATGACAATGGCTGGACAAGCCAGCTTTCGGCCAACAGCATCACACTGACTGCGGGAGATAACGCACAACTGTTTATCACGGTACACATACCGGCTAATGCGGCTGATGGGGAGATGAATGGGACGACGGTCACGGCCGTTTCCGGCCATGATCCTGAGGCTACCGGCGCCGTTATGCTGACCACAACAGCTACCGCCACGCCGGGCAAGAATTACAGAATCTTCTTACCGGCTGTTTTGAAAGTAACTCAATAGCAAACCAGCAGCGCGACGGCCGATCTCCACCGCATAGTTCGTCCCCCGATCCCAGGGGTAGACCTGGCTCATGCTGGCAAAGTAGAGGCCAGGGATGGGGGTTTGAATGTCCGGGATGGCCTGGGAATGGTTGAGCAGGGGCACGGGCTGAGCGTACTTTTCACGAAAAAGCCAGCTTTGGCGAATCCATTCCGGGCGAAATTCGGGGTTAATTTTTCTCAGGGCGGCCACAAACTTCGCCTGTAGCTCCTCCTTATCCATGCTCATGTAGGGATGGTCGGGGGTAATGTAATCACCACAGTAGAGGATGTGGTCGCCGCCATAATGTTCGGCAGGAATGTAATTGGTATGTTCTACCAGCGCCAGGAAGGGGTATTCACTTTGGCTTTTGTCCGGGGTGTTGGCGGGAATATTGAGCCAGTACGTAAGTTCGTCGGGCATAAACGGCCGTGTCAACGCCAACGTCAACACCACCGCCCCCATGCTCTTCAATTCTAACAACTGCCCCAGATAATCGGCCGGTAAATCGGGGGCCAGTTTGCTGAGTAGGCCGGGGGAGGTGGTCGCCAGGCAGGCATCAAAATGATGAGCTTCCCCGTTCACCTGCAACAGCAATCCACCGTCAGCCGGTTCAATATGCTGCACGGGGCTGTTAAGCAGCAGGCAGCCACCTTTTTGCTGGACGACGGCCGTCAGCCGGTCCACAAACGCCTGAAATCCACCTACAAAATAGCCCAACCGGGGGCTGCGCACATGCACCCGCGCCCACATCCAGGCCATATTCACATCCTGGTAATACGGCCCAAACTTGCCGATGAGCAACGGCCGCCACACCGTTTCATAAATTTTGTCACCATACCAGCGGCGCAGCCAGCCGTCGGCCGTCTGCTTCTCCAGTTCTTTCCACGGCCTGGTAAAGCGCAAATAGGCGCTGACCAGCCCAAAGCGCATCGTATCCAGCAGGTTGAAACCGGAAAAGGTGAACCAACGGAGCGGCGAGTCAAAGGGTTCGATACGGCCGTTGGCAATCACCGAGGTTGTCGGCCGCGGGAAAAACAGTTGGTCGCTAAATCCAATCTCCTCCACCAGCCCAATAATCGCCTTATCGGACGTAAATAGATGGTGGTAAAACTTCTCCAACGGCCATTCCCACGCTTCGTCGCGGAAGCCACCCGCCAGCCCACCGGGCCGGTCGCTGGCTTCAAACAGGGTCACGTCGTGCCCTGCGTTCAGTAAATCATATGCTGCCGAAAGCCCGGCAATGCCGGCGCCGATGATGGCTATTTTCATAGAGTAATTGGGTAATCGGGTAATTACGTAAATATGCAATTACCCAATTACATCAAACCGCTTCTTTCTCTCTCACCGCCACCGCCTTACCAAAGGTAGACCAGCGCATCCCGGCACGGATCATGTAATACGCGCCCATCAAAGTGATGGGTAGCCAGAGGGCGGCATGGAGTACCAATGTGTAAGCGGCGGCAATTTCTTCGGGCACGCCGTATATAGTTAACACGTAAATCCCAGGCACATCAAAGGTGCCCACATAGCCTGGGGCAGAAGGCACAGTGGTTGCCAAATTCACTACCCCATTCATCAACATCAGCACGAAAAAACTCACCTGGAAGTCAAAGGCCTGCATCACAAACCAGTATTTCACCGTTTCCAGCAACCAGATAATGATAGATGTAAAAAAAATCATCAATACACTGCGAAAGCTGCGCAATGATTCCAGACCATCTAAAAACCGCTTTAAGAACATGAGTAAGGGATGATGAATGCGGTGGGGAAAAATTTTGTAACCGACCGTTTCAGCCAGCTTGTAAAACGAATCGGGGAAAGCCGCCATTACAAAAAACAATACCAGCGCCAGAAAAAAAGCAATGCTGGAAATGTTCACCAGGGTGCGAATGTCATCCCTGTCATTGGGCAATGGCGTGAAGGGCAAAGCCATAAAGACAAAAATGAGCATGACCAACCCATCAAAGACGCGCTCCACCACAACAGTTGCCAGACTGGCGCTCATGGGGATGGCCTCCCGTTCGCGCAGCACAAAGGAGCGCAGCACTTCGCCCGCCCGCGCCGGGTAGACGTTGTTGCCCATGTAGCCGATGACGACAACGGGGAAAAGGCGGATGAGGGGCACGTGTTTCAACGGCCGTAACATATAATCCCACCGCCACGTCCGCGCCCATACCGCCAGAAAGTAGACCACAATGCCCGGCAGAATCCACACGTACCGCGCCGTGTGTACATATTCCCAGACATCACCCAGTTTGAGGCCACGCAGTGCCAGCCACATAAAAAAGGCGCTTACCAGCAGCCCCAACCATAATTTCCAGTTTCTCAAAAGCAATACCTCAATACCCAAATATCCAACTGATATACACGCTGTCAAATCGTGTGGCGCAATTGTACCCATTCCCACTCCCTGGTGAATGGCCCATTTCCCTCATTTTCGGCGTCTGAGCAAAATCACTCCACCCCAGACGCATAAACCGAGCAAGGTCAGCAAAGTCAACCCAACGCCCGTATAAAATGTGCCCGGTCGGAAAAACATTGTCACCGTATGCTGCCCGGGCGGCACAACCAGCCCACGTAAAGCCACGTTGGTCTGGTAAATCTCGGTGGGAACGTCATCGGTTACGGCCGTCCACCCTGGATAGTACGTATCGGAAACCACCAAAAAACGGGGATGCTCGGCCACCACCTGAATCGTCAGCGAATTGGCCGTGCGCCCCACCACCTGTGCGTACTCAGTTGGTGAGAGAGGTTCCCCTTCAAGCGGGAGCGGCTCGCCTGAAGGCGGCCCATTCCCGCCTTCCCCTGATCTGGGATCATGTATGACCAATGCCGTATTACCGTAATCAAAATCGGGCGCGGCCAGCAGATCAGCCGCCTCCACCGCATCCGCCACCGAAATGACATTCTGCACCAGATAGGCGCGTGGTTTGGCAACCAGGAAGTGATAGTAGCGAAAATTATCTTCTTCCGCTGCCAATTCAAACGCCGGGTCAGGATACAGCCCCGTCGTCACCACCACCTCTACATTGAGCAACAAATTCCGCCGGTACTCATCCAAAACAGAGAGCAACAGCCGATAATCAGTCAACATCAAAGGCGGCATGCCCCCCACGTTATCCACACCCACCAGACTGCCAAAATCCTGTGAAGACGTCTGGTCAAGCACGGTACGAAAAAAAGTGCTGCGGCCAGGCGGTGCGGCCGCCACCCGCTCAATATCATTACCGGGCACAAACGACTCGGCAACAAAAATGCGCCCCCGATTCACCGACATGACATCCACAATCACCAGCCCGGCCAGCACAACGGCCGTTGCCTGCGGATTATCCCGAAAGAGCCACAGCGCCAGACAGCCCCCCACCAACATCATACCGGTAAAAGACAGCACATCGGCAGGCAGGCGCGGATTGGCTGCCTGTGCCGGTGGGAATGTAATCATCCACAGCCCGGTGAACAAGAGCGTGACCGAAAACAGAGCAACAGCGGCCATAAGAAATTGGCGTAGCAGCCGCCTGTCCCCCATCTGAATCAATTGCAAACCAAAACCACACAGGGCCGCCAGACTAAAGGTCATGCCAAAGGCCAACCGCTCGACATTGCGCAAATAGCCCGGGAAGCCGAGCCGTTCAATAAGATATAAGGCGTCGAAAATGATGAGGTGTTTGCCCACCGAACCAAAAAAACAGACCAGAAAGACACCACCCCAAAATAGCCCTTTGCGTTGCGTCAATGCTAACCCCGCCAACAAAAGAGGGATCAACCCCACATATAGGTTCTGTGTCCCAAAAAGCTGAGGCGTAAAAAAGCCCGTTAATTGCTCAAAAGGGAACCCGCCAACGGAGACATCGGCGTAGGTGAGAATGGAACGAGTGGAAAGCCGGGTAAGCTCCAGGGTGGGCATCCATTGGGCAGCGGCTATCCCCAATGCAAACAGACCAAACAAAATAACTCGTCTGGTAATTTGCCCCCAGGAAAAGCCGGCGTTGTGGGCAGAATAGAGCAGCCAGGCAATAGAGACACTGCCGATGGTGAGGTACGATTGCGGCCGTCCGGCCAGAAATACGATGCCCATGGTAGCGCCGGCAACGGCCGTCAGCCACCAACTCCGCCGCTCAATAGACAAACTTACCAACAAAAGCGTAAGGGGAAACCAGGCGACCACTTCCAATTCTGAAAGCTGCAAAGGTGGGTAATATGTGAGGTAGCCGCCAAACTCAAAAACCAACGCCCCCACCAGCGCGGGCAGCGTGGCCCCCATAATGTGCCGGAAAAATAAAAAGGTGAAGACGCCTACCAGGAAAAAATGCAGGCCAATATCAAAGGCAATACTGTTCATCGAATAGCCAGCGCCGTTTAGCCAGGCCATGAGCAGGGCAATGGGGTAAAAGGTGGCCGCCTGCGGGTCGGCAAACTGCGGATACCCGGCGTAGACATGGGGGTTCCAGAGCGCGAATTGGCCGGAAACCAGAGTTTTGGCAAAGTAGTAGCGCGGTGGGTAAAACACTTCCGCCAGATCAGATTTTTCCGGCAAATAGGCACGGTCAGCAGGGGAAGCAGCCCATAACCGCCAGAAGAAGAGGTATGTCAGCACGGCAATCAGCAGAATGGTAGCCAGGGTTTGAAACCAGGGTTTGTGCATTGCTTGTCTTATCTGAACCATAGGCGGGTGATTATAACTGAATTGTCTGGCGACTGTTTGTTTGACGATTCGCCGCTGTCGCTGAACAATTGGTGTATGAATGATCTGGCCACGGCCGTAACCCACAAAGCACACGCACTCGGCTTCAACCTGGTGGGGTTTGTGCCTGCCCAACCAGCGCGGCGGCTGGACGCCTATTTGCGCTGGCTGGAGGCGGGGATGCACGGCCGTATGGATTACCTGGCCCGCCCCGACCGCATCACCCGCCGCCAGGACCTCAACGTCATCCTGCCCAGCGTGCAAACCATCATTTGCGTGGGGTTGGACTATGCCACGCCACCACTGCCGCTCACCATCGCCCATGACCCGTCACGCGGCCGTATCTCCAACTATGCCTGGGGGCCAGATTACCATGAGGTGATGACGCCCCGCCTGGAAGAGTTGGCGGAGTGGCTGCGGGAACAGGTGCGGGACACGGCCCCCCATACCGGCGTACACAGCCGCGTCTATGTAGATACCGGGGCCATCCTGGAACGCGACCACGCCGCCAGCGCCGGCTTCGGTTTCATTGGCAAAAACACGATGCTCATCCAGCCCCGGCGCGGCTCGTTCTTCTTTTTGGGGGAGATATTAACAACCCTGACTATAGACAATTATCAATTGCCAATTGCCAATTCTCCAATGCCCTCTTGTGGCTCCTGCCACCGCTGCCTGGATGCCTGCCCCACTAGCGCCTTTCCCCAGCCTTATGTGCTGGATGCGCGGCGCTGCATTTCTTACCTGACCATCGAGTTGAAAGAGTGGATACCGGTGGCGCTACGGCCGTACATGGGCAACTGGATTTACGGTTGTGACATTTGCCAGGAAGTCTGCCCTTTTAATCGTTTTGCCGAGCCAGGAAGAGATTGGGAGACCAAGAGACTGGGAGAATGGCATGCTCCCAATCTCCCGGTGTCCCCGCCGCCAATCTCCCCGTCTCTTAATTCCCTTGCCCCGCCCCTCCTCGAATTACTCACCCTCACCGAAGACAGTTTTAACCAACGTTTTGCTCACAGCCCAATCAAACGGCTGAAGCGGGCGCGGTTTCTGCGGAATGTGTGTGTAGCGGTGGGCAATTGGAGGAGCGACACGGCCGTGCCCGCCCTCATCCCCCTGCTTTCCGACCCACATCCGCTGGTGCGCGGCCACGCCGCCTGGGCCCTGCACCAGATTGGCGGCCCCGCTGCTCAAACTGTCCTGGCCACTGCTCTGGAAACAGAAATGGATACGGCCGTGCGCTTTGAACTGGCGCGCCCAGGATATGGTGAACAC
>CAYXUZ010000198.1:0-11348 GCA_964467705.1 uncultured Ardenticatenaceae bacterium
TTACAGCACGGTAGACCGTCCGATCACCGGGCGCACAGATGCCGACGGCCGTTTCACGACCACCATCACCATCCCCCGCGATACGTATCTGGGTGACACCTACAATTACTACTGGCAATGGGGCAGCAGTGTCAAACGGGGCGTGTGGGGAATTGAAGCCACCGTTGACGACGGCAGCCACCAGACGGTCAGCGATTTTGCTGTTGTCACGCTCTACGACGCTTTGGAAACGATCAATGCCGACTTTGGCAGCTACGTGCAGGCCCCCGGTCAATCCTTCATCATCAGCGCCGATGTGCAGACCGTTTTTGGTGAGCCGGTCGCCAACCGCACCCTGACGGTGGAGTTGGCCCGCTGGCAAAACAACAGTAACGGCTACAGCAACGTGCGCCAGAGCGCCAGCTTGACCACCGATGCGCAAGGTCACGCCTCCACCCAGTTCACCATTGAGGAACCGGGCTATTATCAGCTTAGGGTCAAAGGGACAGACGCCCGTGGCCAGGCCATGCAATACACCAGTTATGTGTATGCTTTCAGCGACATTTATACCAACTGGTACGGCCGTAACGATAGCAGCGAACTGCGCCTGGACACCGACAAAACCAGTTATACGCCCGGCGAAACGGCCCAACTCATCATCGAAAGCACCATCAGCGGCCCGGCGCTGCTGACCTGGGAACGAGGCAGCACCCACCGCGAGCAGTTGATCAACCTGACCGCGCCGCTGACATTGGTGGACCTGCCGATTGAGGAAACAGATGTGCCCAACATTTATGTGGCCGTGAACGTCTGGCAGCCGTTAGACACGACGATTACCGAATATACGAGTAACAGTTTGCCGGACGGCCGTCTCATCACCAGCTACCACAACATCAGCGTCCCGGCCACCACCAAACGGCTCAACGTCACCATCACCCCGGACAAAGAGCAGTATGCTCCCCGCGAAGAAGCCACCTACACCGTGCGTGTGACCAATTACAAGGGCGAACCCGTTTCGGCGGAAGTGTCACTGGCACTGGTAGATGAAGCGATTTTTGCCCTCAGCCCAGAGTTGTCTGGTCCCATGTATGACGCCTTTTATTATGAACGCAGCCGTCTGGTGAACACCTACAACTCGCTGCAACCCAGCCGGGCGCTATGGGAAGGGGGCATGGGTGGCGGCGGTGGGGATGGCTACTTCCCCGGCGGCCCACGCGCCGATTTTCCAGACACGGCCGCCTGGTTCCCCGTCCTCTATACCGACTTCAACGGCGAAGTGAAAGTGACCATTACCCTGCCGGACAGCCTGACCACCTGGCGGCTGACGGCGAAGGCGACCACGGCCGATACGCAGGTGGGCGAGGCTATCCACACCATCACCACCTGGCAGCCGATTATTGCCCGGCCACTGCTGCCACGCATCCTGACGGCCGGCGACACGGCCGTGCTCTCCGCCATCATTCACAATTACAGCCAGGAAATGCAAACGGTCAACGTTCAATTGTCAATTGACAGTTTACAATTGACTACTGACCAATCCCCCACACAAACAATCTCCATCGCTCCTGGTTCGTCCCAGATTGTAGGCTGGTCGGTGACGGCCGTAGCCGCCGGTGAGGTGGAGTTGTTGGTCACGGCCGTGCCCCAATCA
The DNA here is from genome assembly GCA_964467705.1 of uncultured Ardenticatenaceae bacterium. GTDB lineage: Bacteria > Chloroflexota > Anaerolineae > Promineifilales > Promineifilaceae > CAADGU01. The sequence continues at coordinate 1,631 of CAYXUZ010000198.1, forward strand.
GGCGTCATGGGTGATGCGATTCAACTGCCTTTGACCATTCAACCATTAGCCGTACCCGATGTGAGTACACAAATCGGCCAGTTTAATACCCGCTTGGAAACAACCGTAACGATCCCCACCGACGCCTTACCCATGAGCGTGGTCGAAATTCAACTCAGCCGCTCCATTGCCGGGACGCTGCTGGAAGGGCTGGAATACCTGACCGGCTATCCCTATGGCTGCGTGGAACAGACGATGAGCCGGGCGCTGCCCAATGCCGTGGTGGGCCGGGCGCTGAATCAGTTGGGCGTGACGAACCCGACCTTGCAGGCGGAACTGCCCGCTTACATCAGCGCCAGTGTGCAGCGGCTCTACGGTTTCCAGCACAATGATGGCGGTTGGGGCTGGTGGTTTGACGATGCCACGCACGATTACCAGACGGCGTGGGTGATCTTTGGCCTGGCACAGGTGGCCGAGGCAGGTTATGAAGTGGACCCGGCGGTGATTGAGCGGGGCGCAACCTGGCTGAACGACAATTTGCAAAGTATGGATGCCCGCACCCGCGCTTTTGCCCTTTATGCCCTGGCCGAAGCCGAGCTGCCCAACGAGGAAGCAACCCTGGCGTTGGCCAACAATCTGGATGCGCTGCAAGGAGACACTTTCAGTCTGGCCGGACTGGCGCTGGCGTTGGATGCGATGGGCGAACGGCCGTTGGCACGAGAGATTGTGGATGAGTTGGCAGACACGGCCGTGACCGCCTCGAATGGTCTCACCCATTGGGAAGGCAGCGATGAAGATGGTTACTTCCGCCAGAAAACGATGGCTTCCGATGTGCGCAGCACGGCGTTGGCGTTGAGCGCGTTTGTGCAAATTCGCCCCGGCCATGAATTGGAAGGCGGCATGGTGCGCTGGCTGATGGGGCAGCGGCGCAGCCAGGGTTGGGGCAGCACCAATGAAACGTCGTTTGCTATTCTGGGGTTGACCGACCATTTGCTGGCCTCGGCGTTTAATGAAATGGCCGCCGATACCAATTACACGGTAACAATTAACGGATCGGTGGTCGCTTCTGGTGCTTTAGGCCGGGGCGCGCCGGCGCAAACGATACAGATTCCCCGCGAGCAGTTGGCCGATGGCGAGAATGTAATTGTGATGACGCAGGATGGCGGTCAGACCGGCGGACGGCCGTTGTACTACACCATCAACGGCCGTGTTTATGCGGCTCAAGCAGAGATCGAAGCAGCCGGTGTGGTAACGATAAACCGTGCCTATCTCAACCCGGAAACGAACAGGCCGTTGGATAACATCGTTGCCGGGCAACTGGTGAAAGTGCAGCTAACGGTCAACCTGCCGGAGAATGGCAGCTATCTGATCATTGAGGATAAACTGCCCGGCGGCCTGGAAGCATTGAATGAAGGCTTAAACACAACCAGCCGTATTGCTGATGATTATTGGGAAGGCCAAACTGAGGATTGGGGCTGGCGAACACTCGGTTACAACTACAAAGAAATCTTTGGCGACCGGGTGAGCTTCTTTGTCACGGAGATGGGCGCCGGGCGGTACACGTTCACTTATTATGCCCGTGCCACCCTGCCCGGCACGTTTACGGCCATGCCCACCGAGGTCTACGGCATGTACAACCCCGCCCTCTGGGGCCGCTCCGCCAGCGCACAATTAGTCATTGACGAAGGGGAGTAAAACTAAAAGGTGACGGGCATGTGGGCTGTGCCTGTCACCTTACTTGGTTTTGGTCAATTTTCTCAAATAGTATTGATTCCCGGTGTTCAGTTTCTGGCGCATATCATCTTTGATTTCACGCAGTTCTTCATCGAACCGGGCTGTATCATAAGGTTTCAGGTCTAATAAAGGCTGATCTACAAAGTGACTGTAGAGCATTTCGATTCGGTATGGGGTAGGTGGGTGTGTGACATCTAACCGTGAACCTTCTTTTTTTTGAATACGCCGAATACGTTCAATTTCTCGTTCTGGAACATGTAATACACGGCTCGTCAATTCCTGAAAAAAGTCAATATCTGTGTTTTGCACGGCCGTGACGCGATTTCGAGTGTAGACATAGGTGCCAGAAAAATACAACTTTTCCAACATGGAGACTGTAGCGGCCGTTCCGGCTACAGTGGATGCCTTGTAATCTGCCAGGTATTCTGCTCGCTGCGAATCACGGAATATAAGATGACCTAGTATGTAAATACCCACCCAGGGTAACTGAGCTAACATGGCTAATACGGTGTTTACCATAGACATGAGACAACCATGCCCTAACTCCCCAGGATGAAGAACCTTATACCAACGAATCAGTGAATCCAGCGCCGTACCCACAACAAAAGTACGGGATGGATCACCATTAACATTGTGGGCAAACTCGTGGCTCACAAGAGCAGCCCGCTCCTCTACATTCAATACACTCCATAAAGGCAGCCCTAATGTCAATAACGGCCGTTGACGCCACGTAACGCCCCACATACTGGCATTGTATTCATCACTAATAACAATACCTGCCACGTGTTTTGCTCCCAAACAATCCGCAATGTCATCCACAAATTGGTAGAGGTGAGGAAACTGATCTCTCGACAAGATGACAGGCATTTCGGCAAAGCGCGGGCGTAATTCCCAAGTTAACACAAAACAGGTGATGGCCGGAATAAATGTACAGAAATTGCGGAATTCATTTGAAAGCAACACCAAACCGACGATGGGCAGACTCAATGTAAACAAGTGGATGCCAATAGCAAACAAAATCGCTAGAAATTTTGAGGGCGTCATTCTTGGATTGAGGCTGTTTGCTTTTTTCAACCCGGCAAAGATGGAATTGCTTTGCTGTTGCCCCAATTTTTCATAGGTTGCTTCAAACAAGTTCCTTGGCTTATTCGGCTTTAGTGGATTGAGATTCCATTCACATTCATGACACCAGGTCACATAATCAGAATAAACTGGCAACCGTGTATTACATTGTGGACACTGACGTTCTTCTATATTCATCCCCGTGTTCTTTCTTCCTCAAGCAAATACCTCTGCGCAGGTCACTTCAAAACCGGACAATAAGGCGGAATATGCTTTTTCACCCCTGGCCGCTTTTACCAGCAGGTTATACACCCCTTCATCCAATACAAACACCTCTATCGTTTCATGCTCCGGGTCTACAATCCAGTATTCAGGTATACCAGCCTGAGCGTATTCATTAAATTTATCGCGCCGGTCGGTTCGCCGTGTGCCGGTAGATATGATTTCCATGACCAGATCGGGCACGCCGGAAACCCTCTCGCCAATACGATCTTGATGCGCATTAGCATAAAAGAGAATATCTGGTTCGCGAATTTTGCCTGGCCATAAGCGGACAGCTAGTGGGGCAAAGGCAGTACGGCCAAGTTTATGCTGGCGCACAAATGTTTTGAGAGCCGAATAGAGGTTATCCAACACGGTTTGGTGGGTAAAGCTGGGTGGAGCCATGAGGAAAACCTCCCCTTCAGATAATTCAATAATGCGGTTGGTGTCTGGCAGGCTAAAGTATTCGGTTTCCGTCCATTGGCCCTGGGGTGGCCAGAGTTCGGCAATTTCCGTTGTCAGCCGTGGGTGATTGGTAGTTATTGTGGTCATACATGCACTCCTCATCCTGCAAATGAATGGGTGTGTTCATTGTATTATTGGGCGAGAGGGGCGTCAACGGCCGTGCCATGTGGTGGACAATTGACAATGTTTGACTTCTCCTCACCCCTTCGGCTTATAAGCTATCGCATCAATCTCCACGGCCGCACCCAATGCCAACGCTGCTCGCCCCACCGTAATTCGGGCGGGCGGGTCGCTACCCATCACGGCCGTATACGCCTCATTCATCGCCGCAAACGTACCCATATCCGCCAGGTACACATTCATCTTCACCACATCCGCTAATTCTGCGCCACAAGCCGCCAAAATCCGCTCAATGTGGCGCAGCGTTTGTGTCGTTTCCGGCCCTGTTCCTCCTGGCACCAGTTCCATTGAATCCCACTTTGTACCCAACGTGCCCGACACAAAAATGAAATCACCGGCAACCACCGCATGACAAAAGGCTGGCAGCTTCGCCAATCCAGGCACATTCACCTTTATTCCACTCATCGTTTCTACCTCATTCCCCCAATTTGCTAACTTTTATCGCTTTCGGCATCTCGCCCGCGTGAACCCCCTGCCCAGGCCGCTCACCCCGTCAACCTATCACTTGTTTGCATCTTCACGAATGGGCTGGTGTAGCGGTAAGGTAACAATGAAAGAGGCCCCATTGCCAGGGATGCTACGGGCCTCGATACGGCCGTGATGCCGCTCTACCACTTTACGGCAAATGGGTAGTCCCATACCAGTACCCTCATATTCGTCACGGCCGTGCAGTCGTTGAAATACCCGAAAAATTCGCTCGGCATACCGTTCGTCAAACCCAATGCCATTGTCAGTAATCGTAATCTGGCAAAAATCTAGTTGAGGCGACAGGTCAGCGGCAATGTGTACCTGAAGCTGCCTATCCGGCCGCCGAAACTTAAGTGCATTGCCGATCAGATGGCGAAACAACAGATGCATCTGCGATGGTTCTGCCTCTATCACCGGCAAATCGGTAACGGTAATCACGGCCGTCGTCTCTTTGATGAGTATTTCAAAATCATGCAGAACCGCCTCCGCTACGGCCGTCAGGTCAGTAAACACACATGCCTGCGGCATGGCCGATACCCGCGAAAAAGCCAGATAATCAGTGATCAGCCATTGTGTATGAGCAGCAGCCTGCCGTAAACGATTCAGATAGTTTTGTCCTCTTTCGTCAATCACACCACCATACAACGTCTGCAAGCGGTCGCTGAATGCCTGAATCTTGCGTAATGGTTCTTGCAGATCGTGTGAGGCAATATAGGCAAATTCCTGAAGTTCCCGGTTATTGATTTCCAGCTCTGTCAGTGATTTTTTAAGCTGATTTTCCGCTTGCAGGCGCCGGGCATCTACATGCCGGTACTCCAAAGCAATGGCAATCTGGCCACACAAACCGGCTAATAGTAATTGGTCTTCGGTGGTTAGACCACCTACCGTGTGATGCTGCACATCCAACACGCCCAATACCCGGTGCCGCAGTTGGATAGGTATGGCTAACTCACAACGAGTGGCCGGCAGCCAGATATTGGGCAGCCATTTCGTTTCTTGGGTAACGTCAGGCACCAAAACAGACACGGCCGTTTGTGCTGCCTGTGCAATGATGCTCAACGGATTGGAAAGCATAATCTTGTGGCCCGCTTCTCTCAGCCGCCGACCAACCTCACCGCTACCTGCCTGTAGTTTTAGTTCGTCATCTTCCAGTGTGTATACCTGCACATAGTAATACCCAAATCGCGCCTGCACCAGGTCTACCACCCGCCAAAACAACTCATCCAGCGCCGAAGCGGCAGCAATTTCCTGCGCCACCTCCGTGCTAACCTGAACCTGCCGACCACGCCGTTCCCAGGAAGCCTGAATGTTCTGTTCCAACTGTTTTTGCTCAGTAATGTCTTCCAGAATGTCCAGGATGTATAAAACTGTTCCCGCAGAGTCGGTAATGGGCACTTTGCGAATATGAAGAAGGCGAATCAGGCCATCGGCTGTGTGAATGGCTTGTTCAGGAATATCAATCATGTAACCTGTCGCCAATAATTCAAGATTTTTGGCATTTAAAAAATCTACCCGCTCTGGGAGGAATAGCTCATCATCTGTTTTGCCAATGAGGTCTGCGGCTTTCTGCCCCATCAATCGCTCGGCTGCTTCATTAACATGCACAATGCGAAATGAGGCAATCTCTTTCACAAAGATGGCGGTAGGGATATTTTCCAGGATGGAATCCAGAAATTGGCGCGATTCTTCCAATCTGGCACTGAATTTTTGGATTTCTTCAAAACGCCAGGCGTTTTCTAGGGCCACGCCCAACTGCGTTGCCAAAATGTTGAAAACACGCACTTCCTCAGGGCCAAAGTGGTTGAATTCCTCAGATTGTACGTCTAGAACTCCCAGCAATCTGTCCGCCAGGATAATGGGCACGACTAATTCGGATCGGGTGGAGGTAAGCATAGGGTGTGCCCAGTAGTGAGGGTGAACCGTCACATCATTTGCCAGAACACTTTGGCCGGTGCGGACAGCCAGGGCCACCAGGGAAGGAGTTGTATCTACAGTAACGGTAAGTCCAGCGGCAATTAGCTTACGCCCCAGATCGCCAGAACCTCCAGCGATGTAGAGAGTACGGCCGTCGTCTGCCAACAATCCCACCGTCACCACCCGCAGACCAAACTGAGTTTGAGTTAAATCAACCACCGTCTGTAACAGTTCGGCGCTATTCAGGATAGTGGTTGCCGCTAACCCTACCTGGGCTACCACTTCCAGTTCAGCGGCCCGCCGTGCCAGGGCATCTGGCGCTGGTCCATCATGAGCCAAAGTTAGTGGGTCTGTCACTGACGAGGTCATCTTATCTTCAGCCACATCATACCTGAAGTGTCCATTTTGCTGTCTGCATCGGTATAATACATGCTTACCATGATACAAGATAGCCTTACCACCATTTTAGCCGAAACAAAAACGATTGCCGTAGTTGGACTTTCCAGCCAGGCTTCTCGCGCCGGGTATTATGTGCCCGCTTATCTGCAACGTCAGGGATACCGCATTATTCCTGTCAATCCCCATCTCCGTGAGGCGTTGGGCGAAAAAGCGTATCCTTCACTCACGGCCGTACCCCATCCCATAGACCTCGTCCTCATTTTCCAGCGCAGTGAAAATGTGCCTCCATTCATAGATGAAGCCATCTCCATCGGCGCTAAAGCCATCTGGTTGCAATCAGGTATTTGGCACGAGGCAGCAGCGGCTAAAGCCCAAACTGCCGGGCTGAAGGTAGTGCAAGACGCCTGCATGATGGTGGAACACGGCCGTTGGCAAACAAAATCACAATACAACTGAACAACGCACCCTACGTAGTAACAGGTGAATTTAGCCATCAACCCTCTGCATAATTATCAGGAGAACAAAGATGAGCGATGATATTGACGCCTTGAAAGAAGCAGAAAAAGAAAAATCAGCCCTTACTGATGTTAATACTCCTCCCTATCACATCACCCATAAAGAGGAAGATCATCACCATTGGCTTGGTGGTGTTATCCTGATCACTGTTGGGGCGGCTTTGTTGCTGACAACTGTTTTGGGTGTGGCGCTGCACAATTGGTGGGCGCTGTTTATTCTTGTTCCTGGTCTATCCAAACTGATTTGTGCCGCGCAGAGTTTGCAACGTGACGGCCGTTTTTCTCCCGACACGCGCAGTAACTTCACCTGGGGACTTATTCTCATCCTGGTAGCCTGTACCTTCTTCTTTAGTTGGAGTTGGAACGCCATTTGGCCCCTCTTTTTAATCATCCTCGGCATTAGCGCCTTGCTCAGCGGCATTCTGGAACAAAAACAGTAGGACTTTCGCTCCACTCAAGCTGGTTACTGAAGTCAGTTTCTTACCGTGCCTGGGTCGCCGGTTTGGAGATTGGCGGCAGTTCAAAACTAATAGATCGTCATTGACTTGCCCATCGCCACCCGAAGACACCCACCGCTGCACCCATGATCAGACCGCCAAACGAAAACAAATAATTCAGTTCATTTGCAGATATTCTATTATCTATCAGTCCGCCACAATAAGCGCCAATTGCAGCTGCGGGCAGCACAAAAATGCCGGGCATAATAACTGCTCCCATAAGCTCCAAAAATGAAAAATGAGAATCTTGATTTCCCTGGCGAATTCGTTGCAGCAACCACCATATGCCCAAGCCAATACTTGCAACTATTCCAAGCAAAAAAAACACGCCCCCTATCCCCTCGGCTATTTGCAGAAATCTATCTAAACCGTTCAAAACTTCCCCTGGTTTATCAGATGATATGATTGGTGTACACAAATGACTGATGGCACTAGAGTCCCAGCCGCCCCGGATTTTATCAAATGCAGCCACAATCGCACACGGTCAATTTCATAGCCGACTGGATGGATTTTGGCGCACCTCGCTTCCGTCACCCGCCAATTTCTTGACAACATTTTTGAGCTATTGTATAGTATGCCTTAATTGGAACCGGTTCCATTAGGTTCTAATCTCCTAAACGTCGAACCCCTCATCGTTGTTTTACCCTTCCTAAATTGCCCTGCCGGGGCAGTATGCTGCTTGCGGAAAGAGGAGACGGCATGGCCAACGCAACCATTCGAGATGTCGCTAAACGCGCCGGCGTCGGCGTAGCGACGGTATCGCGTGTGTTGAATGACAGCACGGCCGTCTCCCCCACCACCCGTCAAAAAGTCCAGACTGCCATTGAGGAACTGAACTACTCCCCCAGCCCCATCGCCCGGCGGTTGTCGCTCGGTCGCACCATGACCATTGGCGTGATTGCCCCGTTTTTTATACGGCCGTCTTACATCGAACGGCTGCGTGGCGTGGAAGCCGCCTTCGTTGACAGTGAGTATGACTTCATCATTTACAACGTGGAAACTGTTGCCCGCCGCAATAACTGTTTCCGCGAGGTTCCCCGCCAGGAGCGGGTAGATGGACTGCTCATTATGACCCTGACACCGAACGACGAAGAAGTAGACAATTTTGTGCAATCGGGCATGCCCACTGTGTTAATTGACAGCATACACCAGCACCTCAGCCATGTAATGATTGATGATGTGGCCGGTGGCTACCAGGCTACGCAACACCTCATAGACCTGGGGCATCACAAGATTGGCTATATCAGCGACCTGTTGCAAGAAAGCCCTTTTGGTTTCCGCCCGGTAGCCGACCGGTACGAAGGCTACCGCCAGGCACTTGCCGAAGCTGACATTGAATTTTGCCCCGAATACCATCGTCAGGGAGAACTCAGCCGCCGCGAGGCCCGTCGCCTGGCCCATGAGCTATTGACTCTGCCCGACCCGCCCACCGCCATCTTTGCTTACAGTGACACACAGGCTTTTGGTGTGTTGCGTGCTGCCCAAGACCTGGGGCTAAAAGTGCCGGAGCAACTATCGGTCATCGGTTATGACGACATCGAGATCGCCGAATTTTTGCACCTGACAACCATACGCCAACACCTATACGAATCTGGTGTGCAAGGTGCGGAACTGCTACTCAGTGAGATTATGAATCCTCTATCACGGCCGCAAGAAGTTGTGCTGCCTACCACATTGGTGGTACGGGACACAACTGCCTCACCGGGATAATATTTTGGATGATAAGGAGGATCACTTCCTCACCTTCATACACTATCTCAAAAGGAGGTATCTATTAGTCAAATCAAAGCACAGATATTCCAAAACACATGTCCAATAATTTATCAACTTTCCGTAGGAGGAAAAGAAAAATGAAAGCTAAATATTTGTTCAGAGTATTAAGCGCGTTGTTGGTACTCGCCCTCTTCCTGGTTGCCTGTGGTGGCGATACCGAAGAACCGGCTGAAGAAACAACGGTCGAAGAAACGACCGCTGAAGAGCCAGAAGAAGCAGCGCCAGAAGAAGAAGCAGCTGAGGAGCCGGCCGAAGAAACCATGGAAGAAATGCCAGAGGTCAGCTTCGATTATCCTCCGGGTGGTTTTCTGGAACGGGCTATTAAAGGTGAGTTCAGCGGCACAACAGTCACTGTGGACGGTGCGTTTGAAGGCAATGATGTGGACGGTGTGAAATTCAACGAGTCCATGCAAGCCTTTGAGGAAGCGACGGGTATCACGGTGAACTACATCGGCAACAAAGAGTTCGAAG
>CAYXUZ010000199.1:0-10656 GCA_964467705.1 uncultured Ardenticatenaceae bacterium
TTTTAATCCGTTCCCGCGGCCGTTTGACTATGGTCAGCCGGGGCATAGGGCTGATGGAGTTTGATCGGGTCGCGGGACTTGCGCATACGCAGATTGAGGAACTCCACAAACACGGAAAAGCCCATAGCGAAATAGATATACCCTTTGGGAATGTGCTGGTGCAGCCCTTCGACAATGAGTGTAAAACCAATCAGCAGCAGGAAGGAGAGAGCCAACATTTTGACGGTGGGATGCTGGTCTACAAAATTGCCGATTGGGTCAGCGGAGATGATCATCACGGTAGCGGCCACCAGCACGGCGATGACCATAATGGCGATCTCATCTACCATGCCAACGGCCGTGATCACCGAATCCAGCGAAAAGACCACATCCAGCAACAGCACCTGCAAAATGACACTGGCAAAGGAAGCCTTGACCGCATCCGACGCATGGCCTTCTACCCCTTCCAGCTTCTGGTGAATCTCGTAAGTGGCCTTGCCCATCAGGAACAGCCCACCAAAGAACAAAATCAGGTCGCGCCCCGAAATGGCAAAATCGCCTATTTCAAATATTGGCTCTGTCAGCCCAATAATCCAGGAGAGCGAAAACAATAGCAAAATGCGCGACAGAACCGCCATCGCCAGACCGGTACGGCGGGCTTTGGACTGCTGCTCTTTGGGCAGCTTACCCGCCAGGATGGAAATAAAAATGACATTATCCACGCCCAAAACCAATTCCAGAGAGACGAGAGTTGCCAGAGCAACCCAGGCACGAGGGTCGGTTATCCAATCCATAGTTTGTCCACCTTTTGTTGAATCGAGTTAAACAGATTCCAAAGATACCACAACTGCGAAAAAATGCAGCCAACGGCCGTATACGAACATAGTAAACAATAGTTGCCAGGCTTTGAAATAAAGTTTGTTACGGTTGTCATTGGACGAAAATAGTCATGGTATAATCAGGTCCGAATCAATAGATTACAGGAGACAGGCCATGTCAAAAATTAATCAAGTAGATACCGAATTAGGCAGCCTGGCGCGAGAGCTATATGAATATCTTCGCCCAGAAGTGGAGACGCCACACAATATCGGCAAAATGATTGTGATGGACGTGACAAGTGGCGATTATGAGATTGATGACCTGGGCATTGAAGCTTCTCAGCGTTTGCAAGAACGGCATCCAGAAGCAACGTTATACGCCATGCGGATCGGTTACAAAACGGTAGAGTCATTTGCCGGCATGGTCGAACGCACGACGCTATGATGACGGGTCATGTCACCCACCTTCACGCCTGGTTGCCAGTGGTTTTGCGACTGCCAGGGCAACCAGACCTGGCCATTGAGTTTGTCATAGATACGGGGTTTACGGGATATCTGACGTTGCCAGTAACGGCCGTTAGCACCCTACGATTACCGTTTTTACATCGAATCCCGGCGGATCTCGCGGATTCCAGCACCGTTGAATTGGATGTGTTTCTCGTCACGATTATATGGAACGGTGTTGAGCGGCAAATCCCGCTATTAGGGATTGGTCAGCGTCCACTTTTAGGAACGTCTCTATTGGCAGATTGTGAGCTGATCATTGAATTTTCTGAACGTGGGCAGGTTTTTGTGAACAGCCTGGGCTAATCACCCCGATCTCTATTGCAAAAACGAAACTTTTACTCTTTCCTGTCAGACATCCGATTTCTTTGGGAAGTTGGATGTCTGCTGGCAGCTTTTCCACATCCCGATTACAGCTTTACCCGGCGCAGGCGAAGGGAGTTGGTGACGACGCTGACGCTGGAAAAGGCCATGGCCCCGGCAGCCAGGATGGGGCTGAGTTGGCGCAGGAAATCGGGCGCCCAATCGAATGGGGCCAGCACGCCGGCCGCAATGGGAATCAGCACCACGTTGTAGCCAAAGGCCCATACCAGATTTTCGCGGATGTTTTTCATAGTCGCTTTGGAGAGGTGGATGGCCTGGGGCACGGTGCGTAAATCGCCGCGCATCAGGGTGACGTCGGCCGTTTCCATGGCGATGTCCGTACCCGTGCCAATCGCCAGCCCCACATCGGCCTGGGCTAGCGCGGGCGCATCGTTGATACCATCGCCCACCATAGCCACGACAAAACCTTCCGCTTGCAGGGTTTTCACTTGGGCCGCTTTGTCGCCGGGCAGCACTTCCGCCAGGTAACGATCCAGCCCCACTTCGGCAGCAATGGCCTGGGCGGTGGCTTCGTTGTCGCCGGTGATCATCACGGCCGTCAGCCCCAACCTGTGCATCTCCGCCACCGCTTCGGGGGAGCCGTCCTTAATGGTGTCGGCCACGCCAATGAGGGCGCTGGCCTGCCCATCCACCGCCAGCCACATCGCCGTGCGCGCCTGGTTCTGTAAATCGGCCGCTTTCGCTTCCAGCCCGTTCAAATAAACATTTTCTTGCTGCATCAGCCGTAAATTGCCCAGCAGAATGGCACGGCCGTCTACCTGCGCCCGAATCCCCTGCCCCGAAATGGCTTCAAAACTGGCGGGCACACTCAACGCCAACCCTCTCTCCTGCGCCGCCCGCACTATCGCCTCGCCCAACGGATGCTCCGAACCGCGCTCGGCGGAAGCAGCCAGTTGCAAGAGGTAATCCGTAGACCGTAATTCGTAATCCGTGATGCGTGATGCGTGATCGGATAACGGGTCATGGGTTACGGATAACGCATCACGCATCACGATGTCCGTCACCGCCGGTTCCCCCTTTGTAATCGTGCCCGTTTTGTCCAGCAGCACGGCCGTCACCTTTTGCAGTAGTTCTAACGCGGCACTGTCCTTAAAGAGGATGCCGTGTTCGGCTCCCTTGCCCATGCCCACCATGATGGATGTGGGTGTGGCGAGGCCCATGGCGCAGGGACAGGCAATAACCAACACGGCCGTCAGCCGCAATAACGCCGCCGTAAAATCACCCGTTGCCAGATACCAGATCAAAAAAGTAAGCAAAGCAATGCCTACCACAGCAGGCACAAAATAAGCCGTCACCCGGTCTACCTGGCGCTGAATGGGCGCTTTGCTGCCCTGCGCCTGCTCCACCATCTTGATAATTTGCGCCAGCGCCGTCTCTTTGCCCACCTTCGTGGCCTGCATCGTCAGCAAGCCCTGTTTGTTGATGGTCGCCCCAATCACAGCGTCGCCCGGCTCTTTGCTGACGGGCAGCGATTCGCCGGTGAGCATACTTTCGTCAATGGTGGAACGGCCGTCTACCACCACGCCATCCACCGGAATCTTCTCACCCGGCCGCACCCGCAGCACATCCCCCACCTGCACCTGGTCAATGGGAACGTCCGTTTCCACGTCGCCGCGAACTAGGCGGGCGGTTTTGGCCTGCAAACCCATCAGCTTTTTGATGGCCGCGCTGGTCTGCCCTTTGGCGCGGCTTTCCAGCACCTTGCCCAGCGTCACCAGGGTGATGATCATGGCCGAGGTTTCAAAGTAGACGTGGTGGCCGAGGGTCATGGAACCGGCCGTCAGCGCCAGCAGCACGGCCACACTGTAGATGTAGGCCACCGACGACCCCAGGGCCACCAGCACATCCATGTTGGCGCTGCGGTTGCGCAGGCTTTTGGCCGCGCCGGTGTAATAATCCCAACAGACGTAGGTTTGCACGGGCGTGGCCAGGGCAAAAAAGAGCCAGTTGACCCAGTTAGCATGCGCCCAATCGCCCAACAGGTTGAAGTCCCGCGCCATGCTGAGGACAAAGAGGGGGATGGAAAAAAGCAGGCCGACGATGAGCCGCTTTTTCTGATGTTCATATTCTGCTTTGCGGGCGGCGGCTTCAGCATCTTCCGGCTCATCCCCGGCTGCAATTTCGACCACATCGTAACCGGCGCGGCGCACGGCCGTGACCAGATCACTGCGCGTCGCCACCCCGGAGGCTACCGTCACCTGCGCCTTTTCATTGGCCAGGTTAACGGACACATCCAGCACCCCTTCCACCTTGTTCAGCCGCCGTTCGATGGTCTGGGCGCAGTTGGCGCAGGTCATCCCCAACAGCGGCAGTTCGATGGTGGCGGTGGGGATTTCGTAGCCGGCGCGCTGGATGCGCTGGACGAGGTTGGTGGTGAGGGTTTGGGGAGTGGTCACGGTCGTGTCAAACGTCACTGTCACCTTTTCGCTGGCGAAGTTCACGGCTGCGTCGGTGACGCCCTCCACCTTTTTGGCGCTGCGCTCAACAGAGGCCACACAGTTGGCGCAGGTCATGCCCACCACGGGGAAAGTTAATTGTTGTTCGGACATGGGGTGTTATCAAAGATTACGCAGATTTCGCAGATGAAAAATCGGGGTAATCTGCGTAATCTTTGATGTTTATTGAATCTGAATCAACCCCTCCGGCGGGTAGTTGATTTCTTGCAACAAAGTCTGAATTTGCGGCCAGGTGGCCGGGTCTTGCCATTCAACGGTCACTTGTTTGCTGGCCTGCTCCGCTTTCACGCTGGTCACGCCTGCCAATTCGCCCAGTTCCATCTCAATGGTATGGGTGCAGTGGCCGCAGCTAATGTTGGGTACGGTAAAGGTTTTGCTTGTCATGGGTAAATGCTCCTTTGTCTTTTGTTCGTAGTAGGCGATTTATCGCCGTCAAAAGGCGATAAATCGCCTACTACGAACGGGGGTTAAATTCTGTTCGACATATCAAACACGCTGGTCACTTCGGTCAGCACGCGCTGCCGTTCGGCGGGGTCGTCGCCTTGAATGGCGGTGGTGACGCAGGTTTGCAGGTGGTTGTCCAGGATCATGGTGCTGACGCGGTTGAGGGCGGCCTGCACCGCCTGAATCTGCTTGATCACGTCAATGCAGTAGGTGTCTTCCTGCACCATGCGTTCAATGCCCTTGATGTGCCCGGCGGCGCTGGCTAGCCGTTGGCTCACAGCCTGTCTGGTCATGTCATTCATCTTTTTCACCTTCTACCCCACCCCCTGGGGGAGGGGTGTGGTGGGATGATACCGCGTGTTGGTGGGTGTGTCAACTGATTCGTAATCCGTTATTCGTAATCCGTAATCCGAAGTCCGATAACGGATTACGGGTTACGGGTGACGGCCAACCGATTACCGATTTCCCGTTGCCCGCTGGGATGGTGTGTGCCACAATCACGGCCGTAGACCAATTGGGGCACAGGGCCAATGCCGGTTTGTGCCAGATAGATGGAGGTTTCCTATGAGACGCATGACATTGTTATTAATAGTGAGTGTGGCGGCTACGGCCGTGCTCTCCCTCTTCACCCTTTTCACCCCCACCGCCCAGGCGGACGAAGTGGGCGGCATCATTGACACCGACACCACCTGGACGCTGGCGGGCAGTCCGTACATCATCACCGAGACCGTCATCATTCAGCCTGGCGTGACGCTGACGGTGGAAGCTGGCGTAGAAGTGCAGGCGCAGCCGGGTACAGGCATGACAGTTAATGGGACACTATTGGCTATCGGTACTCCTGCTCAACCCATTACCTTCACCTCTACAACTGAAACTGGCCCTGGCGATTGGGATGGCATTTCCGCCAGTGGCAGCGGCACAATTTCTCTTACTCGCACCCACATCCGCTACACTGAAATCAGCCTGAGCATCTCTGGCGCTACAGCTAACCCGGTACAGTTGAGCAACAGCACCATCACACAAAATGATGTGGCTCTTGGCAGCGAGGTTAATGCTATTCATCGCCTGGTCATGCACAACACTACTTTCAGCGAAAACGAGACCAATTATGTGCTGATGGGTGGCAGCAGCACTTTTTCGGCTGATGTGACTCTTTCGGCCCAACCCGGCTTGGCGGGGTATTGGTCTGATGTACTTTGGCTTACTGTGCCGGAAGGTATTACCTTGACGATGGACGCGGGCACAACTATAAGGTCTCTTGATTATATGCGGGTGAATGGTCATTTAGAGACAAAAGGGACGGTGACGGCAACGGCCGTGATCACCGGTTTCAGTGGAATACAAATAGAAGAAACAGGTTCGGCCAATATCCACCATACGCTCATCACCAATGGCCTGGGAGATGGCTATATCGGGTTTGGTATTCTGGGAAATTCAACCAAACAAATCAATATCCAGAATAGTTCCTTTACGCATCTGGGCCATCCCATCGTTATTGAGCCTGATGGATTGCACCGCCTTCACATGCAGAATGTGACCTTTGCCGACAATCTGAGCAATCGGGTTTTCATATATGGGTCGAGCGGCACCTTGGCCGATAGCGTGACGCTTACGCCACAACCCGGCCTGGAGGGGTATGAGATTGAATCGCCCAGTTTTAGCACCTTTGAAATACCTTCAAGTATTACACTGACTTTGGAAGCAGGTGTAACGCTTTTCGGTGCCAATGTATGGATGTACGTCAATGGGCATTTCGCAGCAGAGGGAACAATTACGGCAACCAGTACCATTTCCAGCTTTGAAGGACTCTATGTTAGCGACACAGGTTCTATTACTACAAACCACACTCACTTTTATGGTGTCAACCCCCCAACTGACATTTTAGGCATTGGTTTTGGAGGAAATTCAGAGCGCCCAATTCATTTGCAGCACACTACCATTGAAGCCATGTCCTACCCTATCCTCGCCGAGACAAATGCACTGCATCGCCTATTTATGGAAAATGTGACCTTTGTCAACAATGATCTCAACCGGGTAATCATTGACTTGTCTGGGGACAACACATTGGGCAACAACACCACATTGACGGCCCAGCCAGGGCTAGAAGGGTACGAGATTCAAGTCCCTAACTTTAGCACCTTTGAAATCCCAACAGGTATCACGCTCACATTGGCGGCAGGCGCAAGATTATTGGGTGAAAACGTGTGGATGTCAGTACATGGGAATCTATCAGCAGATGGATTGATCACAGCCACGAGTATTATTTCTGGTTTTGAAGGGATTTTTGTCCAGGCCTCAGGTTCGCTCAACACCAACCATTCGAAGATTTATGGCGCAAATCCTCCGGGAAATATTCTGGGACTTGGATTTGGAGGTTATTCAGATAACCCCATCCACCTGCAAAACACCAATATTGAAGCAACCGCCTACCCTATTGTTGGGGCAGCAAGCGACTTTCACCGTCTACAAATGGAAAATGTAACCTTTGCCAACAATAGTCTAAACCGGGTAATCATTGATGTATTAGGAGATGAAACGTTGGGAAACAATACCACGTTAACAGCTCAACCCGGTCTGGAAGGATTCGAGATTTATGGAGACCAATCGTATCACGATTTGGTGATACCGGAGGGCATAACACTAACCCTGGAAGCAAACACGACTTTATTCTTCCCAGAACTTGGTGTGATGCACGTGTTGGGGCATCTGCACACAGCCGGAACGCCCACTATGCCTATAACATTGACTGCTGCCACTAGCGATGAACCCTGGTATTCATTATCCATCGGAGAAAGTCCACACATGCCCAACGGCTCCGGCAGCGCCGAAATAGAGAACACCATCATCAGCAATTCCGAAGCTGCTTTTTATATTCAAAAACTTGGTGAAGATGACGAGGTGATCTTTCAAGATGTGACGATTCAGAATAATACGATTGGCGGTGGTCTGGAAGACCATTCCTTGCATAAAGTAACATTTTCAAATACCCATTTTGTCAACAACGCAAACAATATATTGAACATTGAAGTTTCTGGTGCTAATAGTTCTATGGAGGGAAATGCAACGCTGACAGTACAACCTGGATTGGAGGGTTATGCAATAGGTGGTATACACAATTTTCGTATTCCAACAGGGATTACGTTAACCATAGCACCCGGTGTCACCTTGATGAATAACTCCTATCCCCCTGCCAGCGCGCTCATCGTCGAAGGGCATTTACAGGCAGAAGGCACGGCCGTAGCCCCTATCACCTTCACCTCAATTCAGGATAACGCTCCCGGCCAGTGGCAGGGCATCGTCGTCAATGGCGGCGAAGTCTCACTGGCTCACGCCGAAGTGCGCTACGCCGCCACCAACCTGACCGTCAACAGCCCCACCAGCACCGTCGCCATCACCAGCAGCCGCCTCATCAGCGCCAGCGTGAATGGCATTGCCGTCAATGATGGCTCGCTTTATGCCGACTGCTCCGTCATCGCCGGGAATGGGCAAAACGGCGTGTCTGTTTCTGCTTCCGGCAGTCCCTCTGTCACCATCACTACCAGCGAGATTTGGGGCAATGGCGTGGGTATTACCAACAGCCACAGCCTGCCCGCGGACGCCCGCTTCAACTTCTGGGGTCATCCCTCCGGGCCAGGCGGCATTGGCCCCGGCAGCGGCGACGCCGCGTATGGCAACGTCCTCTACGACCCCTGGCTGGCCGAACCCACCTGCTCCCCGCCCCCACCGCCGATACTGCCCACCATTACCATTTCGGACAGCACGGCCGTCGAGTCTGCCCCCTTCCTCACCTTCACCGTCACCCTCAACATCACCAGTGAACAGGATGTGTTGGTGGATTATGCAACGATGGACGGTACGGCCGTTGCTGGTGTGGATTACCTGCCCATTTCCGGCACACTCACGATACCGGCGGGTGAGGTCACGGCCGTGCTCACCGTCACCCTGCTCAACAACGACCTGGACGACGGGGACCGCATCTTCACTCTGGTTTTGAGTAATCCGGTGAACGGGGAATTGGGGAATGATACGGCAATCGGTCTCATCCTGAGTGACGACGACCCACCCATCCCCGGCTGGCAACTCTTCCTCCCGGCCATTATCAAACCGTAGGTAGTGCTACGATATTTTTGCCACTCGCTTAAGACTACAACGGATAGAGGAAGAAGCGGATAAATTTCCAGAAGAGAATCCGTTCAATCCTTTATCCGCTGTAGTCATAACGAAATCTTTGATAAAAGTTCACCCCCTCACCTTGCCACCTTGTCACCCCTTCACCCCGGCGTCCGCGCCGCCCTCACCCCATATTGGCACACCGGGCAGCGTAAACACAAACTGGCTGCCGCCACCGGGCGCGTCCTTTACCCAGATACGGCCGTGCTGGGCCTCAATCACCAGCTTACAAAACGTCAGCCCCAGCCCCGCACCGCGCACCGGGGCGCCACCGGGATTGGTGCGGGTGTAGCGGTCAAACGCCTGCTCGCGGAACTCTGGCGGTATGCCCGGCCCGCTGTCCTGAATCAGGCAGCGCACCCCCGGCTCATGCCCCGGCTGCGCCTGTTCCGCTTGCATGGTGATGGCAATACGGCCGTGTGCCGGAGTAAACTTGAGCGCATTATCCAGCAAATTGACCAGCACCCGCCGCACCAGTTCCGCATCCGCCCAGACCGGTGGTAGATCAGGCACGGCCGTGACCGTTAATTCAATTTCTTTATGCGCCAACAACGGCTGCAAACGGGCAGTCACTACTTCAAGCAAGGGCGGCAGGCGCATCGCGTCCGGGTCCACAATCGAGCGCCCCGCTTCCAATCGGTGCATATCCATCAATGAATCCACCATATCCAGCAAATCCTGGCTGCCGCTATACACATTTTGCAGCAGCGGGCCCACATCCCCCTCATCAGCACCAGCCAGACGGGTCTGTACCAGTTGCAGCGTTGTGGCCATCGTCGTCAGTGGATTGCGAAGGTCATGCACAATCATGCGCGTCAGGTCTTCGCGCCGTTCGGCCAACTCCTGCTCCTCGGCCACATCGCGGAAAAGCAGCAGCCAGCCAATGAGTTGCTCATCCCGATCAAAAACCGGCGCTTCTTGCCGCTCCAGCACGCGGCGGGGGTTAGTGGGTAGGGCAAAGAGGACACGGCCGTATCCCCCCCGCATCGTCCCTGTTGCCAACTCATGCAACCGGGCCGCCAACTGGCTGTCTGCAAACCCCCACAAGGCAGCGGTTGTAACCTCGACCTGCAAACCCGGCGTGATGATCTGGTCTAACAACGCGGCCGTTGTTGGATTCGCCAGCATCACTTGCCCCTGCCGGTTGACCATCACGACCGCTTCCGTCATGGCATTGAGCAATGCCTGTAGCTGCTGCACCCGCTGCGCCAGCGCCTCATCTGTCTGGTTATACAGGCGCACAATTTCGCCGTGCAGACGCGCATTATGGACAGCGGCGCTGGCCTGCGCCGCCACCGCGTGCAACAGTTCAAGCTGCCAGCGGTTATACGGCCGTCCCTTTTCCCCCCGCTGCAACACCATCACCCCCAGGACGACGCCATCCAACAACAGGGGCAGCCCCAGCCAGACGGTGGGCGGCGGGTCGGGCAGCGCCAGGTGATGCCGGGTCGCAAAATGAAAATTCGCGGGATACAGGTGCAGGGCACGGCCGTGTGCCACCACCCAACCCGTCAAATCATCCAGCGCCACCGGCACTGATTCGCCGACAGTCGGGTCACCACCCATCCATACCCCTTGCTCCTGCAAAAAGAGGGCCATCTTGTCTACGCTGACCAGTTCGGCCACCAACGCCCCGGTGCGCTGTAACACTTCGGGTAGTTCCAACGTTTCCCGGAGGGAATGTTCGCTGCGGTTCAAAATGGAGAATTGGGCCAACTGTTGCGCCAGCGAATAACGTCGCTGCCAGGAAAGCCAGAGCAGCACGGCAAACAGCGCCACCCCCAGGCAAAAAACCACAAACGGCGGCAGCCCCCCCAGCGCATACACAATCCCCCCCAACAGTGCAAACGGCAGCGCCAGAAAACCGGCCGCCAACACCAGCCATCCATTGTCGCGGAAAA
>CAYXUZ010000199.1:10666-10900 GCA_964467705.1 uncultured Ardenticatenaceae bacterium
CATACACCAGGCCAAACGAGGCCATCAAATTGAGAAATAACGGGAATTGATTGGGCGACGTCTGGTTAAGGGGGGCGCTGCCGCCACGCTGGGCATAGACCCAAACTCCGGCCAGCAACGCCAACAGGTGTACCAAAAACGGGATCAGTCGTGACCAGAAGTTGGCTGTCTCTGGTGCGCCAGAAGCGGTTTCGGCCACGACCGGGGGCATCACCTCCCACAACGGCCGCCACA
>CAYXUZ010000200.1:0-10894 GCA_964467705.1 uncultured Ardenticatenaceae bacterium
TCCGGGTCGCCGATGATGTCCAGAATGTCATCCACAATCTGGAAGGTTAGCCCCAGGTTGTAGGCGTAGGTGGCTAATGCTTCAATACTTTTCTCATCACCACCGCCGAGCATGGCCCCCATGCGGGCGGCCGCTTCAAACAGGCTGGCCGTCTTGCGGCTGATGATGGTTTTGTACGTTTCCCGATCCATCGTGCCCGCTTTGGCGGCGACCGCTTGCAGTGTCTCCCCTTCCACCAGCTTGATGCAGGCGTCGGCCATGATGATGTTGTATTCCGGGCCATAAGGGGCCATCATCTCATACACTTTGGTAAACAGGTAATCACCGGCCAGCAGGGCAAAGGTGCGCCCCCATTTAGCATGGACGGTGATTTTGCCGCGCCGGGTGAGGCTATGGTCGTTGATGTCGTCGTGAACCAGAGTGGCGGTGTGCACCATTTCTACGGCCGAGGCCATAGGCACTACTTCCATCAAATTCTGGCCGCCGACGGCCAGGTAAGCCAACAAACCAAGTTGGGGACGCAGCCGTTTGCCGCCAGATGTGATAATGTGTAGCCCGGCGTCTGCCAGCAACTGTACATCGCTGTCCACACTATCGCGCAGTTGTTTTTCTACGGCCGTTAATCCCTCTTGAATTGCATCTTTTACCATAATTGAACCACCTCGTTCACAACTTTCAATTTTTTTTGAACGCATTGATGAGATTATAAAATACACAAAGGGGCAGGTCAAGCCGTTTGTGAAAGAAATCTCAAATGCGGTTAACGTTTTGTATGTTGCCTTGCCCGTCCACCTTAGCGGATAATTGCCTTTATCTGGCAAGACACCGGTCAGGATGATATAGGATATTGGCCGATTGGCAATGTTTATTAAGGTGGAGGTACGGCGGTGATATGGAGTTATTAAAGCAGCGAATTTTGGCAGAAGGGAAAAATTTGGGGCGGGGCATCCTGAAAATTGATAGCTTTTTGAACCATCAAATTGATGCGGCGCTGATGGCAGCCGTAGGGGAGGAGATTGCGCGAGAGTTTATGGCGACACGGCCGTCGCGCATCCTGACTGCTGAAGTGAGCGGGCTGGTACCGGCGGCTATGGTCGGCCAGGCGATGGGCAACATCCCGGTGGTGTACGCCCGCAAACACAAACCCATCACCATGATGGAGCCGGTCTATATCGAAACCGCCCCCAGCCACACCAAAGGCAATGAGGTGTCGCTGATGGTGTCGCCGGAATTTATCCACGCCGGGGATCGGATTCTGATTGTGGACGATTTCCTGGCCACGGGGCGCACCATTGACGCGCTGTGCCGCATTGTGCAAAGCGCGGGCGCGGAACTGGTAGGTATTGCCACCGTCGTAGAAAAGACGTTTGAAGGCGGCCGCGCCGCCCTGACGCCCTGGGGCGTTCCCATCTACGCGGCGGCGACCATTGTGGATATGAGTGAAGGGAAAATAGTGTTAGCGTAACCCGTGATCCGTAATCCGTAATCCGAACCGATTACGGATTGCCGATTACGGATTACCGATTACGGAGAAAAATGGCCCACGATACGATTGTTATTCTCGATTTTGGTTCGCAGTTTTCGCAGTTGATTGCGCGGCGGGTGCGTGAGGCGGGGGTGTATAGCGAGTTGGTTTCCTGGAAAACCCCGGCCGAAAAGGTGCTGGCGCTAAACCCCAAAGGGATCATCCTCAGCGGCGGGCCGAACAGTGTTTATGACACGGGCGCGCCTACATTGCCGCGTTATGTGCTGGAGAGTGGCCTACCAGTGCTGGGCATCTGTTACGGGATGCAGTTGTTGGCCCATAACCTGGGTGGCAAGGTGGCCGCCAGCCAGAAACGGGAGTATGGCCCGGCGAGTTTGGTGGTGGACATGCTAGAAGACGGATTGTTTAGAGACTGGAGATTGGGAGACTGGGAGATTGAAAGCAACAATAATCTCCCAATCTTGCAGTCTCCCAATCTCAATCAGGTCTGGATGAGTCATGGCGATAAGGTGGAGCAGTTGCCGCCCGGTTTTCGGCCGCTGGCTCATTCGGATAATTCACCGTTGGCGGCGGCGGCGGATGTGGCGCGGCGCTATTATGCCGTGCAGTTTCACCCGGAGGTGGCGCACACGCCGCAGGGTAGCACGCTGCTGCGCAATTTTGTGGTGGAAATTTGTGGTTGTACGCCGGATTGGACGCCGGCCAATTTTATTGAGGAGCAGGTGGGGGTGATACGGGCGCAGGTGGGCAACGGCCGTGTCGTGCTCGGACTCAGCGGCGGCGTAGATTCGGCGGTGGCGGCGGCGCTCATTCACCGGGCCATTGGCGATCAGTTGATCTGTATTTTTGTGGATCATGGGCTGATGCGACTGGGCGAGGCGCTGCAAGTGGTGGATACGTTTGAACGGGAACAGGGGATGCACCTGGTTGCCGTTCACGCCATTGAGGAATATCTGGAGGCGCTGGCGGGCATCACCGACCCGGAGCAGAAACGCAAGATCATTGGCGAGAAGTTTGTGCGTATTTTTGAGCGGGAGGCGGGCAAATTAGGGCAGATTGATTTTCTGGCGCAGGGCACCATTTACCCTGATGTGATTGAGAGCGCG
Organism: uncultured Ardenticatenaceae bacterium; assembly: GCA_964467705.1. Lineage (GTDB taxonomy): Bacteria > Chloroflexota > Anaerolineae > Promineifilales > Promineifilaceae > CAADGU01. The sequence goes on from CAYXUZ010000200.1 coordinate 2,593, forward strand.
GGCAAGGATAAGAAGGATGCGCACGTGATTAAGACGCACCACAACGTGGGCGGGCTGCCGGAGGATATCGGTTTTGAACTGGTGGAGCCGCTGCGGTTGTTGTTTAAGGATGAGGTACGGCAGCTAGGCGTGGCGTTGGGACTGCCGGAAAGCCTGGTGTGGCGGCAGCCGTTTCCGGGGCCGGGGCTGGCCATTCGCTGCCTGGGGGAAGTGACCTGGGAGCGGCTGGAACGGCTGCGGCTGGCGGATGCGATTTTTGTGGAAGAGCTGCGCGGGGCAGAGATGTTGAAAGTGGGCACGCAGCAGGCGTTTGCGGTGTTGCTGCCGGTGAAGAGTGTGGGGGTGATGGGCGACGGCCGTACCTATCAGGAGGTGATTGCGCTGCGGGCGGTGACGACGGAGGATTTTATGACCGCCGATTGGGCGCGGCTACCCTATGAATTGTTGGCGCGGGTCAGTCGCCGCATTGTGAACGAGGTGCCAGGCGTGAACCGGGTGGTCTATGACATCACCTCGAAACCGCCGGGCACGATTGAATGGGAGTGAGCCTTAATCGGTTATCCGTAATCCGTAATCTGTTCGGATTACGGTTCACGGACTACGAATACAACGGGTTACGGCCGTGCTGCGTAATGCCCGTAGTTTTATTTAACCAATTACCGTTTACCGATAACCGATTACTGATAACCGATTACCGGATTAAGGAGGCGACTCATGGATTACGGACAAATTCTCAGCCGCAGTTGGCGGATTACGTGGAATAACAAGTTTTTGTGGGTATTGGGCTTTCTGGCGGCGCTGACGCGCGTTAGCAGCAATACCAGCAGTTACCAGACCAATTCATCAGAAATGACGCCGGAAGCAGTGGAACAGATGATGCAAGGGGTGGCGCTGCTGGTGGGGTTGGGCTGCTTCTTTTTGCTGATCGGGCTGGTGGTGTGGCTGCTCAGTCTGGCGGCGAAAGGGGGGTTGATCACGGCCGTGTCCCGCATTGACAACGGCGAAAAGGTGACATTGGGCGAAGCGTTCAGCGCCGGGTTGTCCCGCATTCTGACGCTGGTAGGTATGAACATCCTGCTCTACCTGCCCATCTTCCTCATCGTCATTGTGAGTGTGGTGGGGGCTATCACGCTTCTGGCCGGTTCAGGTATCACTTTTGCTTCATTCGCCGAAGAACCTTCGGCGGCCGGCGAGGCCATCGCAGCCACGCTTGGCTTCATTTTCTTCTGCTTTTGTGGGCTGATCTGTGGCCTTGTTTTGTTAGGTGTTTTCCTGCAATTCATCAATGCCTTTGCTTACCGGGGCATTATGCTGCGTGGTTTGGGCGCTATTGCCAGCCTGTCACATGGCTGGCAGGTGTTCCGCAGCAACTTTGTGGAAGTGCTGCTGCTCTCCATGTTGTTTTTTGTGATCAGTATTGGCTTTGGCATGGCGGTGGCCGTGGTGTTGGCGCCTTTAGCGGTGGTCATGTTTTTGCCCATGATGGCCATGGCCTCCAGTGGCAGCACACCGGGTGCGGCCGAAATTTTCCTGTTGACGGGCGGGGCATTATGCCTGGGCATCCTGGGCGCGGCGTTGGCTTCGGTGCTGACCACCTGGCAGTCGGCCGCGTTTACGCTGGCGTATGAGGAGTGGACGGGGAAGGCGGTGAGTAGTGAGCAGTAAATAAAGAAGTAAGCAGTGAGCGGTAGGCAGTGAGCGGTTATCTGCTTACTGCTTACTGCCCACTGCTCACTTTCCCTTGGATGACAAACGTGATAGACCTCGGCGCATTATTCTCCCAATCGTTGCAACTGGTGTGGCGGCGCAAGTTTTTGTGGCTGCTGGGCTTGCTGATGGGGATTAATGGGCTGGTGATGGGGTTGTTACGGCCGTTCCTCCGCGCCGCCATCCCCGACCAATGGTTGAATCTGGCTTACTGGTTGGAGATGCTGCAAAGTGGCAGCTTCCAGCTACCGGCCATCAACCTGACCCCTTCGCAGATGTGGGGGTATGTACTGGTAGGGTCGGTGGCGCTGTTTGTCTACGTGGTGCTGTTTTGGGTAATTGTGACGGTAGCAGAGGGGGGGATCATTGGCGCGGCGATTGAGGAGGGAGCGGGACGGCCGTCTCGCCTGGGCCATTCCGTGCGCCTGGGATTTAGCTACCTGGGCCGGTTTGCGGCCATTGACGCCGCCGTTTTCCTGCCCGTTTTTTTGCTGGCGCTGTTGATGATGGCGGTGGCGCTGGTGGATACCCTCTTTCTGGCTTACCTGACCTTACAAACAGAGGCAACGGCGACCACGGCCGTGACCGTTTATGCGCTGGGTTGGTTATGTGTATTGGGGTTGGGCTGCTGCATTCCCCCGCTAACCCTCATCCTCATCTGGTACCGCACCCTGGCCTTCCGTGATGCGGCCATTTTGGGGCATGGCGTCCGGGAATCCTTGCGGCACACACGCCAGGTCATCCGCCAACATTTTGGCGAACTGTTAGCATTGGCGGTGCTACTGTATGGGTTGAGTTTTCTACTGGGTTGGCTGTTTAGTTTTCTGACCTTGCCGGTGTTAGCGCTGACGGCCGTGCCCCTGGCGGCCGGTTCTTCTTCACTGGCCGGAATCCTGGCGACCGGACTGAATTTGTTGCTCTCGCTGTTGGTGGCGCTGCTAAAGGGGGTGGTTCATGCGTTCACGGCCGTAGCCTGGACGCTGGCGTATCGGGAGTTGAGCCGGGAGACCGTAAAACGTAATTCGTAAAACGTAATCGGAGCATGGGGTACGGCCGTGCCCCATCCGTTTATGCCCTTCTCCCATCCGCTGCCCCGCCAAACAAATATGGTACGGTGTTGAACACCAACCATAACAACCCAAGAATACCCCACCGCAAAGGAGGTAATTTAACAATTCAAGCAGATCTGCTCGTAGTAAGCTGTCTATTAACCACCAACAGCTAATAAACTGTTTGGACATCATCTGAAATAGATCAAGGAAACTGTATCATCATTTTGTATGGCAAACATCTGTTGTCCATCTTGATACCAATCCCAAATTCCAGACTTCCAGAATTCCAGTCCCTGATCATAAACCTTGGTTACTACTTCTGTATGTAAATCGAAAAGCCACACACTATCCTCACAGAAAATAATGACAAAGTCCTTCTCACTCGACCATTGAGTATGGAAGACCTCTGTACACGTGACGCCGGTTTCCGTTTCTGTACCATTGTTTAAGTCAACCAGTTTATGTTTGTTATCGGCTGAAACTACGGCGATGATGTTATCTTCAAGGAATTCACCAACGACAGTAAAGGGATTATCAGGATTTAGTGGATAAACCAGACGATGAGCCTGCGTTTCCGTATTAATTATGTAATACTCTGAAATACCGTGCAGGGTAGTTGACCAAAACGATATGCCAAGTTCACTTTCGCTACTAATAGAATTGAACACATTACGAATATATTTTTCCGAGTCATCATTGAAAATTAACAAGGAGGATTGTTTCTCAAGCCAATCATAAATATAGGTTTCTTGGAATTTTGGTGGATGATTGTCTGGATCGCTAATGGTATAGAATAGTTCATTCTGTGTATCTATATCTGACCACATATTGAGAAGTAAAATTCCACCATCTATATGCTGTTGGCGGTTTTCATATACTTCTCCACTGAGAATGTCCTCTCTTTCGCCAGATAAGTAAAAAATTTCCAGCGTTGTTTGACCTGATGGATAAGTCACGGCAAGACCACTGCTATTTGGCAACCAGGCATACTGAATGATAGTTGGCTCCTCTGAAACAGTAATTTCTACAATAGGATGCCAGTTTTCTGTTGAGACGACTTGAATTAAAGTGCGCGTATTACGAAAGGCTAAATATTCCCCATTGGGAGAAAGAACGGCAATTGGGTTATAGTAACTTGGAACAGCGATCTGCACCGCCTCCGATTGGAATGTTGGCCCTACCACCCATAATCCGGCGAACTCTGTTTGTTCAGGGCATGTATAAAAAAGCATATCAGGAGCATGTGTATCTTCAAAAGAACATTCTGGGGCAGGCAAATGGAATGAATCAGCCACATGCAGAGAAATGTGTGGCGAGGCGCTGTCAATTTGAGTTGTTGCCGTGGGATTGACTTCCAGCGCCCCCGACTCTTCTATTAGCTCTGGTGTTGCTGTTAGCTTGGTAGGTATAGACACCTCCTCACCTTCTCCAGCCGCAAAAGTTGGTGAGGCAACAACTGTGGGCAGAATTGCCTCATTGCCACTTCTTGGCGCTATTTGGCAGCCGGTCAAAACGAAGCCAAAAAGAAAGATAGTGCATATTTGTGACCAACGGATTATCATCTTAAGTTCCCCTTGAGTTTGACAAGCAAGTACGACTTATAAGGATGACCAGCCAATGACTTCACCCAAGTCCTCCCCTAGTGGCTGTGTTCACTGTTCTCATCGTGCCATACCGGTTTTGCTCATTATGAATGCTGAAATTATACGGCCGTCCCACCCCACCAACCAATCCCCTCACGGCGGTTGGGGAATTGGCAGGGAGAAAATTGCTGGTTATATTCATGGCTAGAAATTTTAACGGCGAGCAGGTTCAACATGAATTGGCGATTAGGTGTAGATACGGGCGGCACATTTACCGATTTTGTCTGGGTGGATGGGCACGGTCATGTACAAATCCACAAACAACTCAGCACCCCCCATGACCCATCGGCCGCCATTTTGCAGGGTATAGAGGTGCTGCATGTGCCGGAGGGCACGGCCGTTGTCCACGGCAGTACCGTCGCTACCAACGCCCTGCTGGAACGGCGCGGCGCACGTACCGCTCTCATCACCACCAAAGGGTTCGCCGATGTCTTGGAAATCGGCCGTCAAAATCGCCCCGACATCTACGCCCTGGTTCCCCAAAAACCACCGCCGCTCGTCCCTCGTGCCTGGCGCTTTGAAGTGGACGAACGCATCACCGCCCAGGGTGACGTGCTGCGCCCCCTCAACCCGGACGACCTGCGCCCCATCCTGGACAAACTGGCCGCAGAACAAATCGAATCAGTGGCCGTCTGCCTACTCTTCTCCTTTTTATATCCTGCACATGAACAACAAATCCAGCAACTAATCTCCCAATCTCCCCAACCGCAGGTTGGCGATCTCCCAATCTCCCTCTCCTCCGACATTCTGCCCGAATACCGCGAATACGAACGCACCGCCACCACCGTCATCAACGCCTACGTGGCCCCGTTGATGAGCCGGTATTTGGGGCGATTGGCGGCGGGGTTGGGGACACGGCCGTTAACCATCATGCAGAGCAACGGCGGCGTCATCAGTGCGGCGATGGCCGGGCAGCAGGCGGCGCGTACCGCCCTCTCCGGCCCGGCGGGCGGTGTGGTCGGGGCGCATTATGTGGCCGCCCAGGCCGGTTTTAGCGACCTGATCACCTTTGATATGGGGGGGACAAGTACGGATGTGGCTTTGTGTCACGGCCGTATTCCCACCACCACCAGCGGCCACATTGCCGGGATGCCCCTGCGCCTGCCCCTGATTGACATCCACACCGTCGGCGCGGGCGGTGGCAGCCTGGCCCATGTGGATGCGGGTGGCGCGCTGCACGTTGGCCCGCAAAGCGCGGGCGCAGACCCCGGCCCGGCGTGTTATGGCCGGGGAATGGTCAATGGTCAGTGGTCAATGGTTAATGGGCAATGGCGGGCGACGGTGACGGATGCGAATTTAGTCTTGGGGCGGCTGGATGCGAATCATTTTCTGGGGGGGACGATGCGGCTGGATGTAGGTGCGGCGCGGGCGGCATTGGCAGAATTGGCAAACGCCATGGGCGCGGCCTCGGTGGAAATGGCGGCCTGGGGGGTGATTCAGGTGGCAAACGCCAATATGGAACGGGCCATCCGCCACATTTCGGTGGAGCGAGGCTATGACCCGCGCCTGTTTACGCTGCTGCCGTTTGGCGGCGCCGGGCCGCTACACGCCTGCGAACTGGCCGCCAATCTGCACATTCCCCATGTTTTCATCCCACCATCGCCGGGTGTCCTGTCGGCGTTGGGCATGTTGGTGGCCGCGCCGACGAAGGATTATTCAAAGACGGTCATGCAAGAAGTTGGGGGACTGGGGGATTGGGAGATTGGAGATTGGTTGAGCGAAGTGTTTGCGGATTTGGAGGAGCGCGCCGCCAGCGAAATGGCGACGGAAGGGCATCACAACGTGACCCTGCAAGATGCTCTGGACATGCGCTACAAAGGCCAATCCCACGAACTGACCATCCCTATTGAGCGTAATCCGTTATCCGTAAACCGTGAGCCGATTACGGATTACGGCTCACGCATCACCGCTCTTTTCCACGCCGCCCACCAGACGCGCTATGGCTACCACCAGCCAGACGCGGCGGTGGAGGTGGTGACGATTCGGCTCACGGCCGTCGCCCCCGTCACGCCCCCTCCATTACCCCAATACCCCATGGCTGAACCGGATGCTGCCGCCGCGTTGGTGGGTGAAAAAGAAGTATGGTTCAATCAGCAGCCGGTCGTCACCCGTTTGTACGACCGGGCCAGGCTGCGCCCCGGCCACCAATTTCCCGGCCCGGCCATCATCTTCCAATATGACACCACCACCGTTGTGCCGCCGGGGTGGGATACGGCCGTTGATGTGTATCGCAATCTGTTGTTGACGAAAACGTAAGGGCGAGGCAGTTGGGGAGTAAATGATTCCTCCAGACAAATCTGCTCCCAACTGCCTCGCCCCTACCACCTGCAACTCTGAACGTAGGCATAACAAACCGCTTGCGTAGCCCGCCCGCGTTTGCCCACCCCCTGCCTATCCTCTACAATGCCCGCCTGATGATCGAATCTCCCGATGCGCCCGATATGAATACGCAGCCGGTGGTCACGGCCGTAGAGCCCCCCCCTGCCACTTCCCCCAAAAACCTGGGTGAAGATAGCGGCGTGGTCAAAGCAGCGGCCGTGCTGGCGGTGGGCAATATCGCCAGCCGGGTGTTGGGGCTTGTGCGGGAAATCGTTAAGTCCAACCTGTACGGCACGTCACCGCTGCTGGCCGCATTCACGGTGGCCACGCTAGTTCCTAAGGCTTTGTTTGACCTGATCAGTGGCGGCGAAATGGTCAGTTCCAGTCTGGTTCCCGTGTTTAGCGATTATGCCCACCGCGAAAAGCGGGATGAATTATGGCGAGTGGGCAGCGCGGTGCTGTCGCTGGCGACTTTTGTTCTCTGCCTGATTGTGCTGCTGGTAGAGTTGTTTGCGCCACAAGTGGCCTGGCTGACCGGGGCGCACAATTTTAGCGACCCGGCGCTGTTTCAGGTGACGGTGGATTTGATGCGGCTGGTAACCCCGGCCGTCTTGTTTCTCAGCATTGCCAGCGTATTATCCGCTCTGCTATTTGCCCTCAAGCGCTTCACCCTTCCGGCGTTTACCAGCGCGGTGTTTAATGGGGCCATTGTGGTGATGGCGCTGCTGCGGCCAGAGGAGATTACCAGCCTGGTGTGGGGGATGTTATTGGGGTCGGCGTTGCAAATTGTAATTCAACTGCCGGGGCTGCGTGACGGCCGTTTCCATTGGCGGCTCGATTGGCGGCATCCGGCAGTACGCCGGATCGTCATCCTTTACACCCCCATCCTGGCCGGGCTGGTGGTCAATCAGATCGCCATCTGGATTAGCTACCGGCTGGCGATTTTGACGGGCGACAACAGCGTCACGTACATGAACTACGCCACCACGTTGTACCAATTGCCCCTGGGGCTGGTGGTGACGGCGATGTCCTTAGCCACCCTGCCCACCCTGTCCCAAATCGCCTCGTCTATTCACACGGCCGTGGATACCCAGACCGCCCAGGCAAGAGTGGAAGAGTTCAAGGCCACATTGGCGGGTGGGATTCGGCTGGTGATGGCGCTCATCTTGCCGGCGGGGGCGGGGCTGTTTGCTTTAGCCCCGTTTATCATTGTGCTGCTGCTGGAACACGGCCGTTTCACCGCCGCCGATTCCGAGATCACCACCCACGTCCTCCGCTTCTACCTGGTGGGGTTGGCGTTTGCGGGCATTGACCAGATGTTGGTTTTTGCTTCCTATGCGCGGCAGGATACGTGGCGGCCGGCGCTGGCAGGGGTGTTGGCGATTGGCGTGTACACGGCCGTAGCCATACTGCTCCTGCCTTCGATGGGCCTCTACAGCCTGATGATTGCTGATGCCGTCAAACACATCGTCCATACCGTGATTATGCTCTGGTTTTTGCAGCGGCAGTTGGGTGGGCTGCATGGTTACGGCATTACCCGGCTGGCGGCCTTCGTCGTCGCCCCCGGCCTGACGGCCCGCC